>JBMOJO010000434.1:0-2156 GCA_049315745.1 Saprospiraceae bacterium
AAAAAATGCACGCACACCAAATAAAACCCTTCGCGGCGAAGCCGCGGACACTACCGGTAAATAGATACATTTTTGTTTAAGTAGAACTGCTATACCGGAAAGTTCTAAACCTTAAAACCCATGCGAAAAGCCCCGCTTTTTTTGGCTGCCTTCGCCAATAGCAATGATGCCTGGCTCGATTCACTCTCAAAAGAGGAGGGCCAGTTGCGCAACACCCTTGGTCCTCTGCACGATCAGAGGCAGATCGAATTTTTGTCCATAGGTAGTACCAGCGTGGACGACATCTACAAGAATTTCAACCGCTTCCATAATCGCATCATCGCCTTCCATTTTGCAGGCCACTCCAGCGCCAGCCTCCTGGAACTGGTCGGCCAAAATCATCGGGCGGCCAACCTCGCCCTGCTCATGGGGATGCAGGACAACCTGCACCTGGTCGTTCTCAATGGGTGCGCCAACAAAGAACAGGTCGAGGGACTGCTCAAGGCAGGGGTGAAGGTCGTCGTGGCGACCTCCTCGGCAATCAATGATACCTGGGCCGCTGTTTTTTCCGGCCAGTTTTATGAAGCCCTGAAGAGCGGAAAAACGATCGCCCAGGCTTTTGATACCGCTTTGAGCTATCTGGAAGAAAAAAATCAGTTCGATCGCACACAGGCCCGCATGCGGGGAATCGCATTCCGCATGGACCAGGAACCGCCGCTGCCCTGGGGCCTGTATGGTGCATCCGAAGATGACCTGAACTGGACCTTGCCGCAGGAAACTTTTTCTAAGGAAGCCGTTGCGGATTTCCGGGAATACCAGGAAGAAGTCCCGATCGGCCATTTGAATGCGGTCAACCAGGAACTCGTCATCGCAGCCGCAGATGGACTGGCGCCTTATCAACCGGATATTGCAGCGATCCTGCCCATTTATCGCCAGACTCCTAACCCTGCCTTTTTTAATACCCTTCAAAATCTGGTCATTGACAAGTTCCCTTCTACGATTTCGATCCAAATCCGCGACCTATTCACGCCGGATGCCTGTGCTTCCGGACGGCTCCGTCTAAAAGAGCTCAACGAGGTCTTCCTGGCCGTCACTCAGCTCCTCGCCGCAATGGCCATGGCCAACCTCTGGGAGGAAATCCGGGACCAGACATCCCTGAAGCCAAAAGAGGGCTTTATCATCCAGCCACAGTACAAAAAAGACCTCCTGGAATACCTGTACCTCGATAAAGAGAAAGCAAAGTATTTCGACTATATCTGGTTGCTGGCCACCGTTCAGCGCATTTTGGAAGAAAACAATGCCGCCCCTTTCCTACCGGAAATGGCCGCGATTGCTGAATTGTTGAAGCAGGATAAAACTATTTTCAATGCCTACCAATTCATCGAACAGCAACTTAGGCAGCCCCTCGTCCGACAGGAAATAAAAAAGGACGAGGTTGAAAAGCTGTGCATGGATGCAGAAAAACAACTCGGCATCCTGCTCAAAACCTGCGGTTTTTTGTCCGCCTACGAATTCGTTTCGGTAAAAGACATCTCGGTGCGCAAGCAGCGCAACAGCCCTGAACCTGCTTTTATCCACGAGAAGGCCATTTTGAGGGGCCGGGACTTGTTAATCCTGGATAAAATGCCCGTTTACCGCAAACAATTTACCAATGACCGCTCTGTGCTCGTGACCCGCAGCTTGTCTGATCAGAAGGATCCCACCTACTGCCTCTCCCCTTTCTTGATTGACCTCAACGCCTTTTCGCTGAAGGGGCATGCGCTCCCCAGGTTGTTCATCTTTCACCACAGGGATGGGCAAAATGGCCTCGTCTATCAGGATACCCAGATCATGGACCAGTTTTTTACCGTTGACCAAGCCTACAACCGGCTGGAATTCCACGAACTTGAACTGCTGCAGGAACTTATGGGCATGTTTGAAAAAGACCTAAACCTTTAACAATGGCAAAGACCGTCTTTAAATTCCTCGATGCCTATACGAAAGAGGACAAAGATCGCTTCTTTGGCCGTGAAGAAGACGAAGCCCAGCTCTACGAAATGTCCTTCAACACGCGCCTGATGCTGATCTACGGGGCCAGCGGCACCGGCAAAACCAGCCTGGTGCAGTGCGGCCTGTCCAGGCGCTTTGGCAACACCCGCTGGAAAGAAGTGTATGTGCGCCGGGGCGGCGATATCATG
>JBMOJO010000141.1:0-9574 GCA_049315745.1 Saprospiraceae bacterium
TGAAAATGACGTGTCTCTCAGAAGAATATTCTGCCGCCGCAGGCGGCAAAAACCTCTTCACACAACCCCTACGGTATCCCTAAAGATTAGTTTTCGCTGGGTTTATGATGCTCCCCGAGGATTTCGAGGGCGAGGTTCATGATCGTCATATCCTCGATATGCACGATACCTCCTTCCGGGCCCGGCTCGATGTGGTGGCCGGTGACGTCCCCACGGTCAAAGTCGTGGGCGCCGAAATAGTTCCTGACCGTTTGCTCTGAAATGTTGAGCATTTCGGCAATTTTGCGGATGCTTCCTTTGGGCAATTTGTGTTTGATTGCCCTCAACTCTTCAAAGGTAATATTCATGACACGTTGTTTAGTGAAACAAATTGGTTCCTGCTTGTCGAGTAAAAGTTAGGCATCTTTGCCGGGAAAAACAAGTTTTGCACGGATTTTTTTGTCTGAATTCAATAATGTTTTTTTTGACCGATTAGAATTGCGCCCTTAGCCCGGCGACGATATTGAGCCCCACCATGGGGTAATACTGCCAACGCTGATAGCGGTTGTTGAGCAGGTTGTTGGCTTGTACGAAAGCCCCGAGATTAGGGGAGATCCGGTAGTCTGCGGCGGCGCTGAGGTCGAGCAGGGTATTGAGGTTATCGGGTGTGCCATCGGCGGCGAGGACGGGGAGGGCATTTTGGAAGAATAACTCCCCGCGCAGGGTGAGCCCGTCCACCAGTCCGCGGTAAGCAACTCCGGCATTCAGGCTGAGGGACGGCAGGTGCCAGGGCTTTTCCTGGTTTTGCAGGTTGAAGACATGTTGTGCGAAGCGGCCATTGATCTCGAGTCCCTGGATGATTTGTGTCCTGAGCTCCAGGGCGAGGGTAACGATTCCGGCAGAATCGTAGCGCACATCGAAGCGGGGGATCGCATCCTGGCCGGTGAGGAACAGTGCGAGGTTGTCCACTTCCTTATAGCCGATCTGGGCGCGGTAATTGATGCCCAGGTAGTCGCCTTTTACCCCGCCGTAGTAGTGCGTGAAAAAGCTGTTGCGCAGCTGCTGTCGGGAGTTGAGGAAGGGGTTGTAGTCGGTCAGGTTGCGGAAATTGTTTTTTTGCAGCCCGCCCTCAACGCCGGCGAAGGCGGTGATGAGGTTCTCTACGACGTTGAGGGAGCCTTCGAGCAGGGGGTAGAAGTAGAACTCGTCGTTGTGGGCGGCGATGCTTGCCCCGAGCAGTGCCCTGAAATTTTTCCCGTGAAAGGCGTAAGAAGGGGTAAAGATGAAGTTGTTGAGCGATTGCCTGCCCGTGTCGCGGTAGGCGGTAAGGTCGGCCTGTAGCTTGATCCCCAGGGGATTGTTTCCGTCCAGCCATTTTTTCCCCTCTATGACGATATCCATACCGGACTCCCTTGCGGCATACAGGTCCTCCATCGTATAGAAATCTAGGCTGGCGGAATAATCTATATTGCCCACCGTCCTTTGATTGTTGAATACCCGTGCCTGGCCGGAGATCACCGAGAACCGCTGTTTGACGTCGGATTCCGAGAAAGAGGGGGCGAGGGTGTCGGACTTTTCGTTATACCCGTAAAAATGCACGGCATCGCGGCTGTAATGGAGTTTTCCGCCGATGCTGAAACCCTTGTCGGTATGGAAAGTCGCATAGGCCCCGGCATCGTTGTCGGCTGATTTTTGATTTTCCAGGTTACCGGAGTTATTGATAGAATAATGCCGGAAATCAAAACCTGCATCCAGGTTGTTCTTGTTTACGGCATCATATCCGGCTTCCAGGAGCAGCGCCTTGGGCAGGCCTGCGCCGACGCGCAGGAAGCCGTTGTAGGTGGTGTCCTTCGGCTCGTTTCGGAGCGCCTGTGGCGTTACTTTAGGCGCGGGGTACTGTACGTTGAGGGATTTATTGGAGATGGTATAATTCACTTTTCGCCGCGCCGTGTCCGTTTGCAGGGCAGGGGGGCTGAGTCGGAAGCGCTCTGCTTCGGCAAGCCGGGCATTGAATTGTTTGCTAACATCGACGCCGTTGCCGGGGTTCAGGCCGGTTTGTGCGGGGAGGATATGGATAGTACAGCAAGTAGCTGCCAGGAGGACGATCAGGTTTTTAAAATATTTCATCAGGTGCTTGCCTTAAAGTGAAAGAATGTTTTAGGGTGTTGCTGCCGGGCACAGGTTCAATTCCCACCGTTTTTGTTGAGGATGCTGTTTTGCTCGTTCAGGCGTCTGATTTGGCCGAGGCGGATCGTTGCCTGGTTGACGATTTCCTGATCTTCGCGATAATTTTCGAGCAGGGCCTCCAGCACGGCCTGGGCGTTGAGGAGGTCTTCTTTAGACCCTTTATCCGCCAGGACATCTGCGAGCAGGAGAGAGGTTTTTGCCCTCCAGTAATAGAAGCCGGAGTTATTCTCGATGGATTCCAGGCAAGATTCCAGTGCTTTGTTGAGGTCGCGCTGACGGTAGTGGATAAATGCGCGCAGGTAGAGCGCTTCGTCGCTTTGTTCGGTTTGGCTCAGGCGGATGACTTTGTCGAGCGCGGGGAGGGCGTTGGCAAAATCTTGTTTGTCGAAGGCCAGTTTGCCGAGGAAGAAATTTGCAGTGGCGATTTCGGGGTTTCCGGCTTTGGGATTTTTGGTGACTTTATCGGCATAGTTATATACCGCGTTTTGGTTTTTACTCCGGTAAGCGCTGCGCAGGGCCCCGAGCTGGGCATTGAACAACATCCCGTCGTTGGTGGCGGCTTTTTCGAGTTCGGTATAGAGCTTGAAGGCTTTTGCGAAATCCAGTTCATGGTTATACGCGATGACGGAGGCCTTGTCGAGCGCTTTGATATAATTGCGTCCGCTGCCGGGGGCGATCACGGCTTCATAATCGGATAATGCTTTGGAATAATCTTTCAATGCGGCATAGGATTCTGCCCGTCCGTAGTACGCAGCGATGACGTTGACCCCCTTTGGAAAACTGCGCAGGTAACTGGTGAACGATTCGACCGCGCGCGGGAAGTCATTTTTTTCAAAAAGGCTTTGTGCAGCTTTGAAGGCGAGGGCATCGCGGTCGGCGTTTTCGATCTTGTAACCGGGCACGGTTTCAATGAAGGCGACAAACTCTTCCGGCCTTGAGAGGGTTTCGACATAGATATATTCCAGGGTCTGGAGGGCCTGGTTGGCTTCTTCGGTATCGGGGTTATTGGTAAAGACTCTTTTGTAATAACTGATCGCGTCGTCGTAATTCGTCATATTATAGCTGATGAGGCCGAGCTGCAGGTATGCCTGGTTGATCAGCGGGGAGTTGGAGTATCTGGTCACCAGGGTGCGGAGCGACTCGAGCGCCTGTGCGGGGCGATTGGCGGCCTGGTAGGCAGCTCCTAAGCGGAAGAGGGCATCATCGGCATACTCCGACTTGGGGAAGTCGCGTGCGAGCTGTTCGAGGGCCAGGGTTTCATCGGTACGCCTGCCCTGCAGCCCGTCAATAAGGGCATTTTGAAAAATCGCATAGTCGTAGCCGGCATAGCGCTTTTCGATGGCTGCTTTGTAGTACTGTGAAGCATTGCCATATTGGTTGGTGCGGAAGTAGCTGTCGCCGAGGCGCAGGGTGGCATCGCCGAGGACTTTCACGGTGATGTCCGTATTTTTGATGAAGCGGGCGTTGCGGTTGATCCCGTCCACTGTTGCCTGGAAGGCTGTCCGGGACTGGTCGTAGCTCCCTGTTTTGAGGTAATTGTACCCCTGGATATATTGTGCGGTAAAAATACCGGATTCGTCGGGCAGGTTGGAGAGGGCCCTGGCGAGGGTGAGGAACTGGTCGAAGTAGCTGATGCTTTCTTTAAACTGGCCTTTTCGGTTGGCGAGGTCCCCCATCCAGTAGATTGCACTTGCCTGGATTTTGGGGTCGGCAGGATACTCCATGGCTTTCTGGAGATAGGTTTTGGCACCGTCCGGGTTATTTTCCTGAAGGAGCTGAATGCCGCGGTTGAAGGCCATTTTTTGATACACTGCAAGGAACTGTGGGGTCCTGTTGGTTTTGGCGAGCTCATCGGCGATTTCAAAGGCCTGGCGATAGTCTTTGTAGCTCAGCAGCACATCGCCGATTAGGGCCTGGGCTTCGTTGTAGTATTTTGAGTTGGGTTTGATATTTTTGAGTTCGTTGGCAGCTTCCCGGGGCATATTGAGCTCATAGGCGATTTTGGCATAATTGATCATGGCCTCCTCCTGCAGGGCGGGGTCGAAATTTTGGCGTTTTGCAGTCGCCAGGGCATTGAGCGCCCCATTTTTATCGCCGGTCTGAAGGTAGCAGTTGGCGAGGTAGAACATGGCATTTTGGCCGATGAGTGAGTTGGCGGTCGAGAGCGGGCGGAGGTTTCCGATGGCGGCGGGGTACTTTTTTTCCTGATACTGGGCGAAGCCGAGCTGATAGAGTTCTTCTTCGCGCAGGCGGCTGGAATTGGCGGCATAGTACTCCAGGAAGGGAAGGGCTTCCTTATAGTTGCCCTGCTCGAACAACGACTGCCCGACGAGCTGGTTGATTTCTTTGCGGTTCGATACCCGGGGGTCGTTGGCGCGTGTGCGCAACTTGTTTACGACGTCCTGGAAGCGGCGTTGGGCGAAGAGGATCTGCCCCTGAATATAGGGCATCTCCTGCTTATAGGCGGGATCGTTTTCGACAGCGGTCATGCATTTATAGGCTTGCTCGTAGTTGCCTTCCTGGAAAAAGCAGAACCCGAGGTAATAATTTGCAGGGGCAAAATAGGCAGAGGCCGGTTCATTTTGCAGGGCCTGCAAATTGCCTTTGGCCTCCGGATAGCGTTTTTGTGAAAAATGCGCATAACCCTGACGGAATCGGATTTGCTCCATTTGCTTTTTTGGCAGCCCCACTGCCGGGATCTGATCGTAATAGCGCAGGGCCTCGTCATAGCGGCGGCTGTTGAAATAATGGTCGCCGAGGTCGGCGAGCGCGAGTTTATATTCCGGGTCAGGGCGTATGTTGCGAATAAATTCCAGCGCCTTCATTTCCCCGTCCCGCGTTTTCATTACCACGGAGCATTTTCCGATGAATAGCTGTGCCCGCGTGCGCAGCATTTTGGCTTCGGCTTCGTTGACCGGCAGGAGCAGGTCCAGTGTTTGCTGGAATTCCCGGCGTGCTTTGGCGGGCAGACCGTTGTCATAGTACTCCACCCCGCGCTTGTAGGCCGCCTGGGCGTCGGAGTAAACGGAGCTTTCCTGGGCACCCATCGCTGCCCAGCATAGGAGGAAGAATAACGACCAAGCTGTTTTTCCTGAATACATAAGTTGTGGTATGGTGTTTTTTGGATATAACTTTCTTCGGCCGGCCCGGGATTGTACCGCTGTCCGGTTTTATCATATTTTTAACATCAGTGCTTCGGCTGCGGTTTTTGCATACCGCCGAGCAAGATCCCATCTTTCATCTCGAGGCAGCGGTCGCTCATGCGCGCCAGTTCCGCATTGTGTGTCACAATAACGAAGGTTTGCCGGAAATCCTTGCGCAGGTCGAACAGGAGCTGGTGCAGTTCCTGGGAGGATTGCGAGTCGAGGTTGCCGGAGGGCTCGTCGGCAAAAACCACCGACGGGCGGTTCATGAGGGCCCTGGCGACCGCCACGCGCTGCTGCTCGCCGCCGGAGAGCTGGGCAGGCTTGTGCTGCGCACGGCCGGCAAGCCCCAGGTAGTCCAGCAGGCCGGCGGCCCGTTCCTGGGCGGCAGCTTCGGAGGTGCCGGCAATAAATGCAGGGATACAGACATTTTCAAGGGCGGTAAACTCGGGCAAAAGGTGGTGGAACTGAAAAACAAAACCGATATGGCGGTTGCGAAATGCGGCCAGGCGTCTGTTGCGCATCGCCGGGATTTCCTCGCCGTTGATGGACAGGCGGCCGGCGTCGGGAAGGTCGAGGGTGCCCAGGATATGGAGCAATGTACTCTTCCCGGCACCCGATTTCCCTACGATCGTAACGATCTCCGCCTGCCCGACTTCGATATCCACACCTTTCAGTACTTCCAGGTTGCCATAGGATTTCCTGATCCCTTTTGCTTCTATCACTTCTTGTATTTTCTGCGAAATTAGTACAGAAATCAGAGATTTTTGCTTCTATATGAATTAGAACGTTTGTTGTGCTGAAATATTTGCCCGATATTGTACCTGTGCATGCGACGACTACAGGGCGCGCGCCCGATTATCCGCAGGTTCCTGCTGCACATAACTTTGATTGACACAAAAGATGCGATAAAATGTCCATAACCTTGCGCCTGATCCTCGGCGACCAGCTCAACCTTTTTCATCCCTGGTTCCGGGAAACCGGGCAGGGGGTGGTGTACGCAATGATGGAATGCCGCTCGGAGACGGACTATGTGCGCCACCATATTCAGAAGGTCGCTGGATTTTTCGCTGCGATGCGCGGCTTTGCAGGCGAGCTGAGGGCAGGGGGTTTCCGGGTGGAGTACCTGAAGCTGGACGATCCCGACAACTTGCAGTCGGTGCACGAAAACCTTCGGGCAATGGCCCGGCGCCTTGGCGCAGGGCGGGTAGAATACCAGTTGCCCGAGGAGTACCGGCTCGATGTAGCCCTGTCGCGGCTTCAGGAAGAAATGCCGATACCGGTAGTGGGGGTGGACAGTGCGCACTTTCTCAGCGGGCGTTCCGACCTGGAGGTTTTTTTCAAGGGAAAAAAAACCTTTGTCATGGAGTCTTTTTACCGCTCCATGCGGGTAAAGACGGGTTTGCTGATGGAAGCCGACGGCAAAACGCCGGAGGGCGGGCGCTGGAATTTCGATGCCGAAAACCGCAAGCGGCTCCCGGACGGGGTCGCCCTGCCACCGGTGTTGAATTTTGCCCATGACGTGCGCGATATTGTCGAAATGCTTTCCCGCTCGGGGGTCGCGACGATTGGCAGTATTGATCCGCAAAATTTTTCCTGGCCGGTTTCGCGGGCGGATGCCCTGGTGCTTTTAGCCCATTTTATCGGGCACCGGCTGCCGTTTTTTGGCCGCTATCAGGATGCACTCAGCGAACGCGATGAGGTGCTCTTTCATTCGAAGCTCTCCTTCGCGCTAAATACCAAGATGTTATCGCCTTTAGAAGTGGTAAAGGCGGCCGTGGACTATTACGCCGAAGCGCCGGGCCCCGAGCGATTGGCACAGGTCGAGGGCTTCGTGCGTCAGATCATCGGCTGGAGGGAATATATGCGGGGGGTGTATTGGGCGAAAATGCCGGAATATGCGCACCTGAATTATTTCGGGCACACGGCGCCGCTCCCCTCGTGGTTCTGGACCGGCAATACCCGTATGCGTTGCCTGCAAAAGGCGATACAACAATCGTTGGGCACTGCGTATGCCCACCACATCCAGCGCCTGATGGTCACAGGGAATTTCGCCCTCCTCCTGGGGGTATCCCCTGCCGAGCTGGATGCCTGGTATCTCGGGATTTATATGGATGCCCTGGAATGGGTCGAAATTACCAATACCCGGGGCATGAGCCAATATGCCGACGGGGGGATCGTCGGTACCAAGCCCTATGTCTCATCTGCCAATTATATCCGCAATATGGGCGACCACTGCAGGCAATGCCCTTACGACCCCGATAAGCGCTATGGGGAGGGGGCCTGCCCGTTCAATAGCCTCTACTGGGATTTTTATGCGCGGCATGCCGAAAAACTTTCCCGCAACCCCCGCATTGGTATGGCCTATACGACCTTGGCCAAGATGGCCGCGACAGAACGGGAAAGGATACTGGAACAGGCGGCCGCGTACAAGGCCGACGCAGAAAATTTATAGGATTTATGCGCACAATCACCGTAATCGTAAATCCCATTGCCGGGCGTGGGAGGGTCAAAAAAGCATGGCCGGAGGTCGAAAAAGCCTTGAAGCGCCTGGGCGTGCGCTTGCTGATCGAACAAACTGCCCGGTGCGGCCATGCCAGAGAGATCGCTCATGCCCATGCGTGCAGGGGGACAGATATGGTGGTGGCCGTGGGCGGGGACGGTACCGCGCACGAAGTGGCCAACGGGATACTGGAAGCATCCGGCGGGGCGGCAGGGATCCCTTTCGCGATTGTGCCCCTGGGGAACGGGGATGATTTCGTCAAGATGCTGCCGCCCTTGACAGCGGTGGGCAAACAGGCTTTCTCCTGGCAGACGGCCATTGAGAAAATTGCTTGCGGGGATACGGCAGGGTACGATGCCGGCAGAATAACCCTCCTGGAATCCGGTTTGCCGGAAGCTACCGGGGCCCGGCGATATTTTATCAACGGGATGAACCTCGGCTTTACGGCGCATGCGGCGTATAATTTCTCCACAATCCCCAGCTTCCTGACCGGGTCGGCGGGCTATCTGGCGGCAGTGCTGAAAACGCTCTGGGACTATCCCGCGCTCGAGCTGGAGATGTGCTTCGACGGAGGCCCAAAGGAACGGGTGGATACCACGCTCGCCGTGCTGATGAACGGCCGCTGTTTCGGCCATGCGTTCTGGGTGGCGCCCCAGGCGGATGCTGCCGACGGCAAACTGGAGGTGATGTTTACGAAAAAAATCGGGCGCCTGACCATCCTTCGAAAACTGCCGCTGATCATGCAGGGAAAGCACCTGAACGATCCTTTGATTACCTGGAAAAAGGCCGGCAAGGTGCAGATTGACTCCGCCGGCCCCCTCATTGTCGAAGCCGACGGGGAGTGCCTCTTTACGTCCGCCCTGCGGATGGAAGTCTGCCTCCTCCCGGGCGTGCTCACGATGGTGGTGTGAAAGTCTCCTGGGGCTTGCGCAATAACCAGACGTCCTGCTCGATTCCCCATGGCTTTTCCCCCCCGGGCAGATAGGTGATGACCTCAAATTGGCCGGCGAAAAAATCCCGTGCCCAGGGTTCCGGATGGAACGCCGAGAAGGTACGGTGGCCCGCCCGCGTCTTACCGCGAAAAACCGGCTTCCCCTGTGTGAATAATTGTTGCTCGAAGGGCTGTAATTTGCCGAGGAATGCCGGCCCCTGCAGCGTCAGGAAAAGTATTCCGCCCGGTTTCGCGATCCGCAGGAGTTCCTCCCGCCAGCGATAATGCGCGCTTTCGGGCAGGTGGGTAAATACCGAAATACCGTAGATGAGGTCAAAGGTGCCCGTATCATAAGGGCATGGAGGGGCGGAAGGGCAAAGCGTTACCTGCCCTAAACCCGCTTGCTCCCGGCACCACGCTACGGTGAGGGGGTTGTAATCGGCGCCCCGGCACCTGTGCCCTTCGCCGAAGACGCCCGGAAGGTGCCGCAGCACCCGCGCAGGCCCGCAGCCCCAATCGAGGATGTCCAGCGCTACGCCCACCGGCAGATGCCCCGCCGTGACCGACTGTATCCATCGGGCAGTCGCCTGACCACTTTCCCAGTACTTCTGATAATCCATCCGAAAAGCTTCGTACAACATATACGGCGGCGGAAATGCCTGTCCGCGGTGTTTGGACAGGAAATGCCTGTTGACAGGGTAGTGCCGGACGTATTCCCACGCAAACCGGAACTTGTCCACGAGTTGAATCAACCCTGCGGTGCGCAAAATGCCCAGAATCTCACGGGTGTTCATACAGGTATTTTGAAAAATAAATTTAAACACATTTTCA
>JBMOJO010000142.1:0-9561 GCA_049315745.1 Saprospiraceae bacterium
GCGGCGAAGCCGCGGATACCCCTGGTAAATAGTTACCGTAAAATTAGCTTTCCGGTATTGATTAGCTTTCCGTTTTCGTTCTCCAACCGATATAAATAAAGCCCACCGGAAAGTGTATTCCGGTTCCACACAAACGCGTTGCCGCTAAAAAACTGCTGCTGTACGAGGCGGCCATCTGCAGTGAAAACGCTAAGTCTGAGCGATTGAAAGGGCATTCCTTCAACATTGAAAGTAACCGAGCCCGGTGAGGGATTGGGATATGCACTTACCGATACCCCGGGGAAGAACACCTCTTTCGTTGAAGTGAGTACGGTGATGAAGTCGGGGAATTGCTCCACGACATAGCGCAACGTCCGGGTTGTTTGGGGTGCCTGGTCATTGAAAAAAACCGTAGCCCTGTTTTGCAGCACAGTTGGCAGCGGATTATCATTGCGCTGTCCTACCTTGAACTCGACGAAACCTGTTCCGCGACCTGCGGCAGTTACCGGAGGCAGCACGACGCTATCCATCGTAATCCTTACAATACCATTACCAAATACTTCCAGGCGATAGGGCAGGCTTGAAGGCCCGGCGACGACTTTTCTTGGATCGAGGCCCCCGGGCAAGGTATCGCGGATCACGATGCGGGTCACGGTATCCCTTCCGGTATTTTTAAACAAAACTTTGAACGTCAGGTCTGTTTCCGGGGCGATAATTGAATCTTTATATCCTTTGGGATAACCCCGTATATCAATTGCCTGGGGTAAGGCCAGGATTTCCTGCACATCTATACCGATATTGGGATCCAGTTCGTTTTCCGGGAACATCGTTACTTTGCCCGTAGTAAACGCCGAGCCGGCTGCGACACATCCCTCCACAGCTGCAGTTGGATAGCTACGGCCCGGGTGGCCGGTAGATTGTTCCACTACGGCCCTGAAAGTAGCGCCATTAGCGGGGATCCTCACCCGTTGTTCCTCGGTCGCTTTAAGCTGGATGTCGAGTTGGCGCAACACGATATTGTCCTGGATGACGATAGACCGCTTAGCTGAGCGCATATCGCCCACCCCATCGTTGCGGATTTGAAAAACGACCACCGAGTCGCCTTCGCAAGACCCTTGAACACTAAGGCTGGCCAAGTCCCAGTCGGGGCTTGGTTTCAGGCAGGAGGTATCCGGATAAATGCGGGCCGAAACCAGCGCGGCCTGTCCTTCGGCAATTCCTGAGCAGGCCATTTTTGCTTTAACCACAAAGCGTCCGCAGGCCGCCGGAGCGAGATTGCCCAGCAGGAATCTGCGCTTGCCGTCGGGCAGGAGGACGTGCTGAAGGTTTGCACTTTGGAAAGTGATGCGGGGATCGAGTTGGAGATCAACATAAGCATTTTCTGCTCGGGCGGTACCGATATTGCAGTAGGATACGGTGTACTCCAGATCTTCGCAAATCGCGAGGAAAGGGGTTGCCACTTCAACTTCCAGGAAGGGGCAGAGCACACTTGGCTTCATGGGGAAATCCACCCGCAGAGAGTCGTAGAAAGCCTTGAAGGCTACCTGTCTGCCTTGAAAATTACACGCCTCCCAGTAAAGGTTCAGCGGTAGTGCGCGCAAGACATACTGCCCGGTATCCACCGCGATACGATAGAAGCCATGATCGTCCGTCGTACCATAAAACACCCCCCTTGCGCTTTCTGCCTGAACCAGCCAGCCTGACAGCGGGCGTTCGGAAGCATCCAGGTCGCACTGTCCGTCTTCGTCCCAGAATACCTTTCCGCTGAGGTAGTTGCTCACGACTGCGCCGAGGCCGTCGGTTTTGATCAGGATGAGGTCGTTAAAAGAAGTAAGGACCTGGGCATTATACCCTGTGATGATGAAGCCCCCGTCTGCCGTTGGCTGAATATCGCGTCCTTCCTCCGTTGCCGTTTTATCGCCGATATTTTTTTCCCACAGGATGTTCCCATCATTGCTCAACTGAGCGATGAAAACATCTACGTTGACCATATCCGTCAATTTCAACCCGGTGATTACCAGATTCCCGGAGGCCAGTTCGGCGATAGCGTTTGCTTCTTCTTCCTTACCAGTCTCCCCTATCGTTTTTTCCCATAAGCGGTTGCCCTGTAGATCGAATACGGCGACGTAAGCGTCCGAATTATCATTAATGGTACCGGCGATTGCGATATTCCCGGATTTTGTGAGCAACACATCCCGGACTTCTTCGCGATACGGATTGCCGATACGTTTTTCCCAGACGACCGTGCCGGTGGAATCGACGCGGAACAGGACGATATCGTTATCAAAGCCTTTTTCATTGCGGGAATTACCTGCCAGGAGCATATCGCCCTGAGGGAGGAGGGCGAGCGAAGTCGCTTCATCTGGTCTGGAAGTACCATAGTTTTTGAGCCACCGGATATCCCCGAGCGGGTCAAAGACGGCGAGGAGCATATCCTCGTCTTCATTATTTCTGCGGACGAAGCCTGCGACTGCGATGCTGCCGTCGGGACGGACTACCGCCGAGCTAACCCGTTCGATATTGGGCGATCCGAATTGTTTGCTCCACAATTTTTCTCCTTTGCGGTTGATTTTAAGGAGATAAATATCTTCGTTCGCCCCAATTTGGTTACTTATCGTCCCGACGATCAGGAAGTTGCCATCCGGGGTGAGCAGGACGGACCTGGGCTGCTCCTGGTACCCCTCATCAAAAAAGACCGTCCAGAGGATCCTTCCGTCCACATCTGTCCGCAGGATAAAAATATCCTGGTCGTTGTCGTCGCCAAAAGATTCGCCGAAGCCGGCCACGACGAAGCCGTGATCTTCTGTTTGTAAAACTGCCCAGCCCTCATCGGTCTTTTCACCGCCGTAGGTAAACTGCCATCCCTGTCCTGAAGCCGCTGTTGGGAACAGGATCCATTGAAGCATAAACAAAAGCAGCCACCCCGCCGCCTGAACGATGGCAATATGGAAAGTACGAGGAGCAGGTCTGGTTTTCATGAGCAAATACTTTTTTACGTTGATCTATTAATATGTTACAAATATGCCTGGATTAAGTGGATTAGAAAAAGACAAAAAAAAAGATTTGTTGAAAAAAAAATATTATTTTTGATCAAAATTTAGATGTTTATATCAATAAAAAATTCAATATCAATAATTTACGATTTCAACATAATTAATTTTTGTTGAAAAAAATAATATCGTATATTTTGAGGGCTCCCTGTCGGGATGTGTTTAGGGGGCCGGCGCTGAAAAATCAAAGCCAGAAAAATGGAAAATAGCCAGTTGGTGTATCTTTTGACTGCCCTTGGCAAAGGGGAGCTGCGAGAGTTGCGCAAGTGGCTGCTTTCCCCTGTCCACAACCAGCGGGAAGATGTAGTAGCCTTATTTGACTATCTTACGGAGAAAGAACGCATGAGCGACGAAAAAAAGCTTGCAAAAGCCGTCGTTTTCAGGAAACTTTTTCCGGGGGAGCCTTTTGATGATGCCCGTCTGCGCCAGGCTGTATATTTTTTACAAAAATGTGCGGAAGAATACCTTGCCTACCGGGAATTTCAGCAGGACGGGATCCGCTCTGCCCTGGCGCTTGCAGAAGTTTTCCGACGGAAAAACCTCGACCGCTTGCTGGAAAAAACGCTTAAAAAGCTTCAGGAAGACCAAAAAAGCGGAAAGCTCCGGGACGAGGCATATTTACAGAACCAGTACCTGCTCGAAGCGATCGAGTACCAATATATATCTGAAAAGAAACGTACGCCGGACACCAACCTTCAGGCATATTCAGATACCCTGGACTTGCGCTTCATTGCCGGCAAGCTCCGGTTGGCCTCCCTGATTACCGCTGTTCAGCGGGTTTACAAGCAAGATATTCAGATCGGATTGCTGGAAGAGACCCTGCAAGCCGTGGAAAAGCAGGGCATGATGGGCCATCCGGCCATTTCGACCTACTATTATATTTACAGGGCCCTGAGCGATTCGACCCGGGAAGAATATTTTTTCAACCTTAAAGAAGCCATTTTTCAGCATGACCATTGCTTTTCCCTGGAAGAACAACGGGACATTCTTTTGCTGGCGGTAAACTATTGTATCGCCAAGATGAACACCGGCGCGGCCAACTTTGTCGGTGAGGCGTTTGATCTCTACAAGCGCGGGATCGAGAACGGGGCCCTTTTGGACAAGGGCGTGCTCAATCATCTGACCTTCATTAATATTGCCACGACCGGTACCACCTTGCGGCAATTCGACTGGGTCCGCTGGTTTATACAAAATTTCCAGCACTACCTTGCGCCCCAATACCGGGAAAATTTTGTTTGCTTTTCGCTGGCAAAGCTCCACTTCGAGCAGCGCGAGTACCCGCAGGCCCAGCGGCTGCTGATGCAGTTCGATTATGACGATATTCTCTTCAACCTGGCCGCCAAGTCTATGCTGATAAAAATCTATTTTGAGGAGAGCGAGTATAGCGCCCTCGATTCTTTACTCGAAAGCCTTCGGACCTATATCAACCGCAAGAAGGCCATCGCATACCACAAAAACATCTACAACAACCTGATCCGTTTTACCAAGCGGCTGGTCAGGATCAGCCCGTACGACAAGGCCCAAAAGGAAAAACTCCGTCAGGACATCGAGGCGGCCAATCCCCTGCCCGAACGGAAGTGGCTCCTTGAACAACTCGACAGTCTTTAGCCTTTTTATATATATCTTATACGCCAAATATGCAGATCATCATTGTCGAGCAAGAATCTTCGTGGAAACTATTTCACCAGGTCCCGCACCTGGTATATAAAAACGATCCGAATTGGATTGCTCCGCTCGAAAGCGACATCCGCAATATCTTCGATCCTCAGAAGAATCCATCCTGGAAAGAAGGGGCCGGCAGGTGCTTTGTCTTACTGGATGAAAAGGGACGTCCATCCGGCCGCATTGCGGCATTTATTGACCACGCTGCCAATCGCCTGCAGCAGTACCCCATTGGGGGCATAGGTTTCTTTGAATGCGTGGACCGGGCGGAATTTGCGCATGAGCTGTTTGCCCATGCAGAGGCGTATCTCCTCGACCTTGGGGCGAAGATTGCCGAGGGCCCGGTAAATTTCGGGGAGCGGGAAAAATTCTGGGGCCTTTTAGTACGGGGCTTTGTGCCTCCCTTGTACCAGGAGAATTATCATCCTGCCTATTACCGGCGTTTCTTCCTACAGGCGGGCTACCAGCCTTATGAGCAAATCCTGACCTATGCGGGGTTTTCGAAAAATATCCCTTTCGAGCGTTTTGCTTCCATTGCAGAACGGCAGAAAGCGCGTTACCCGTTGTATGTACAGCGCATGGACTACGACAACCTCGATAAATTTGCATCTGATTTTGCGGAAGTTTACAATGCCTCCTTCGCTGTTTTCGAGCATTTTCATCCCGTCAGCCCTGATTTAATCAGGAATATGATGCTGCAAGCGCGGCCCATTGCAGATACCCAAATTGCGGCAATTGCCTATCACGACAAGCACCCTGCAGGGTTTATCGCCCTATACCCGGACATCAACCCATTGTTGCGCCACAGCAAGGGAAAGCTCAATTGGTGGACGGTACCTGTCTTCCTGCTTAAAAAACGGTTTACAAAGACCTACGATGCGAAAGGGCTCGGCTTTGGCATCCATCCTGACTTTCAGTCGAAAGGGATATTTGCCGTCCTGATGGACTTTTTGTGCAGTAAGCGGAACGTAAGGCGCTACCCGCGCATGTACCTTGCAGGCATACGCGCCCACAACCAGGCCATCCGCAGTATTTATGAAAAAATGGATGTTCAGGTGGACAGGGTGCACATCAGCTTAAGAAAAGCACTGTCGCCTGGAATTACGATTACGCCGAACCCTTTCACCGAGCCTTATTAGAGGGGTGCTTATTTTTTTTTGCGGAGTTCCTCCAGGTAGCGTTCCAGCTCGTTTTCGTCATAGATGAGCACCTCGCGGGGTTTGCTGCCTTCGCTAGGCCCGGTAATACCCATTGCCTCCAGTTGGTCCATGATCCTGCCTGCGCGATTGTACCCGAGTTTCAGGCGCCTTTGGATCATGGACGTCGAGCCATGCTGATTTTGGACCACAAGGCGTGCGGCATCTTCGAAGAATTCGTCCAGATCGGAATACTTGATATCGGCGGCGCCGGGGATATCTTCGTCGCCGTGGTATTCCGGCAGGAAGTAAGGCTCCGGGTAGCCCGGTTGTTTTTCAATAAATTCCACTACGCGCTCTACTTCCGGGGTATCTATGAAAGCCCCTTGAAGGCGGATCGTTTCCCCGCCCACGCTCAGCAGCATATCGCCGCGGCCGATGAGCTGATCGGCCCCACCTCCATCGAGAATCGTGCGCGAATCTACTTTTGAGGTAACCTTATAAGCGATACGGGCCGGAAAATTGGCTTTGATGATGCCGGTGATGATATTTACCGACGGGCGCTGCGTAGCAAGCACCAGGTGGATGCCCACTGCCCGGGACAACTGGGCCAGCCTGCCGATTGGCAGTTCCACTTCTTTACCGGCAGTCATGATCAAATCTGCAAATTCGTCAATCACCAGGACGATAAACGGCAGAAAGCGGTTGCCCTTCAGGGGGCTGAGCCGTCGCTGGACGAACTTATCGTTGTATTCGCGGATATTCCGCACGGACGCCTTTTTGAGGAGGTCATACCGGGTATCCATTTCGATACACAGGGAATTAAGGGTATGGATAACCTTGGTCGTATCGGTGATGATCGGCTCCTCCTGATTGGGCAGGAATGCGAGGAAGTGGTTTTCCAGCAGGCTGTAGGGAGAGAGTTCCACCTTTTTGGGATCTACCATGACCAGTTTCACCTGCGAGGGGTGTTTTTTATAGAGGATGGACATCAGGATAGCGTTAATGCCCACCGACTTCCCTTGACCGGTGGCCCCTGCGACGAGGAGGTGGGGCATTTTGGTCAGGTCAGCAACGAACACCTCGTTGGTAATCGTTTTGCCCAGGGCGATAGGGAGGTCCATTTTTGCCCGTTTAAATTTTTCGGACATCAGGACTTCTTTCATAGAGACGACCTGTTTCTTTTTGTTTGGCACTTCGATACCGATCGTACCCTTGCCCGGGATGGGCGCAATAATCCGGATACCCAGAGCGGCAAGGCTGAGGGCGATATCGTCTTCCAGGTTTTTGATACGGGAGATCCGCACGCCGGGGGCGGGCACGATTTCGTACAGGGTGACTGTTGGGCCGATCGTTGCGCGGATTTTGGTAATTTCGATCTTGTAGTGCAACAGCGTTTCGATGATCTGGTCTTTGTGGGTTTCCAGCTCTTCGCGGTCTATTTCTACTTTATGGTCGGAGTAGTCGTTGAGGAGGGCGACCACCGGATATTCGTATGAAGAAAGATCGAGGGTGGGGTCGTAGGGTTCGCTGAACCCGTCTTCTTCGCCCATGGGTGCGAAGGAGGGGGAGGAAGGGCTGATCGGTTCCAGGTTTGGACCCGGCGTAGCCGCAGGCGGGGCGGAGATTTCCAGGTCGGTATTTTTGTCGGACAGCTTTTTTTCGCGGATAATTTCCGCATCTTCGGCCAGGTCGAGCGGCAGTTGGCTTGCCGTTGTTGCCGGCTCCTGTCCTGGCGGAGTCCCTTCTGCTGGGCGGGTTTGGGTGCCGGGCCTGGTACGAAGGAGGACACCTTCTTCTTCCAGCTTTTCGGAAGGCCGCTTCGGCCCCCAACGGCCTTTCAGTAAGTCGTCGAGTGCGTATTTAAGCTCCTGCCATGCCTGCGGAAGGGTCAGCTCGTTGAAATTTGGGTTGCGGTTCCAAACCAGCAGGCCCACTAACAGCGCCAGGAAAAACGCCAGCATACCTACTGTGCCGACAAAACCGTAGAGCCAGTCGTTGATTGCCTCGCCAATCGCCCCACCCATCGGAAAAAGCGCCCGGGCGAAAAAGAATTCCAGCAAAACCGACAGCAACAGCATCCAGACCAGGGCATAACGGACCTTAGGCCAGAAAACCGGCAAGGGCAAGCGACGGATAAAAGCGACACCGAGTATAGCCATCACATAGACAACGGCAAAAGAGGGGAGCCCAAAAAGATAGTAAAAAAAGAAGTTGGAAACGATCGCCCCCAGGCGCCCGAGCCAGTTGGCCATCTCGAAGTCGTCGTTCAGCAGAAGTTCCCAGGAAAAGCGAAGGACGCGGTCCTGGTCTGTTTGCCAGGTAAAGAGATAGGAGAAAAAGGCGATGAAAAAATAGAAAGCAAAGAAGAGGAAGACCACCCCCGCAAGCTTGGGGATCCGTTCATCATTTACATCCAGCCTAAGAAATAGTTGTCCGCGCCCCGCTTTGCTTTTTGCAGCCATGAATGCCGGCGTTATTTTGGGTTTGTTAAATTAAAAACAAAACTCCGCATTTATCCCCACCTGAACAAAAAAAATACGAAAAGATTTTACCACAAAAAATTATCAATAATTTGTTTTATTTAATTTTTTGTTTTACCTTAGCGTAAGATAAATGAAAATATCTTTAAAAATACGGAACCGGGTACGATGTCCCGTCTATCCTTTGTATTTAAGACAGGACGGTGCCGAAACGTGGGTTTTCTTTACTGCAGGTCCAGCATATTCAAGCCGGAAGAGCTGTTGTTAAAGTAAAAATTTTTAAACAAAAAATAGAATATATGATACGCGACGATCGGATCCAGCTCAACGAGCGTTTCCGCAAAGTATTCAACCTTCTGGTAGAACGGGGCGACATCGTACCCAACGACCGGGGCGGCAAGGGGATAGGCGATTTTGCCGAAAAAATTCTCGGCAACCGTTCGTACGGGCATATTGTACGGGCTTTCCTCAACGAGGAGGATAAGCGCTGTATTGATTATCGTCATGCCAGGACGTTGTGTCGGGAATACGGGATCAATGAATCCTACCTCATTGACGGCATCGGTGCGCCTTTTGGGTTCGACCTGCCCAGTGCGGCACAGACCCAGGAACCCGCTTTGGCATACCGAAGGTCGAATGTACTCTTTACCTCGGTAGAGGCTTTTGCCGGTTCTACGGTGGACGTCGGCAGCTTTTCCAGGGAAGAACATCAGTTTTTCAGTATTCCCGACCTGCGCGGCAACGGGCTGGTTGCCTTCCCGATCCACGGCAACAGCATGGAGCCTGTAATCCAGGACGGCGACGTAATCGTATGCAGGGAACTTCAATCCCTTAACGAAATAAAAGACAATAAAATCTATGCCATTAAAAATAATGGCAAGATTTGGGTCAAATACGTTCAGAAGATTACCGACAAGCATCAACGTATCGTGCGGCTCAAGCTAATCTCCGCAAACCACCTGGAATACGATCCGTTTTTCGAAGAGGTCAATGAATATACCCGGCTTTATCAAGTAGTCCGTAAAATCAGCGAACTGGAATAGCGGTTGTTCCTCAAATGATGATTTGGCGCGAAGGGCCAAACCATCATTTGGGGTTATGCGAAAAGGCTTTCGCCGTCTGCGGCGGCAGAATATGCGCTTTTGGTGTTGTGTGAAAAGTGTTTTCATGGCGCTTCGCGCCAAATAAAAATTTGAATCGAGGTTGTGTAAAAAGGTTTTTTACGGCGCTTCGCGCCAAATTATGTTTTGA
>JBMOJO010000435.1:0-2148 GCA_049315745.1 Saprospiraceae bacterium
TTCACGATTTCGCTTCGCGAAATCGTGAAAATGACGCGTCTCTCAAAACATAATTCGGCGCAAAGCGCCATGAAAAGACTTTTTACTCGATCCCTATTAAAATTCTTCGTGGCGAAGCCACGGATACTATTGGTAAATAAATACATTAAATATGCGATTAAGAAATTCCCTTAGCGAACTATGATCAGCAGACTGTTAAATATAATTCTTATCGGCCTGAAAAGGAACGATATGCCAAGCACAGTTGCCCTGCAAGCCCTTTTTATGACCTGGCTGAGCCTTCCGGCCATCAGCATTACCCATACCCTGTCCACCTCTGGCGATTTTTCACCTTACATAGAAAAAAAACTTCCCCTGGGCGAAATAGACCTTAGCTTTCTCACCCCCTCCTCTATGAACCAGACATGGGGCGTGCGCATTGTACCTTCTTTTCATGGCGGTCGCCTTTTATCTGAACAATCCTACCCCCTGAAGTCTGGTAAAGATAGCATTGAGATTGAGACCCTTCGTTTTTATCTTTCCAACCCAAGGTTGATGTACCATAACCGGGAAGTCTTTGAACTGCCCCAAAAATACTATCTCATGGACATTGCCGATACCGCTTCGCTTTCCCTGGAATGGACCCTTCCGAAAACAATCGCATTTGATAAGATTGCCTTTGAAATCGGAGTGGATAGCCTAACCCAGGCAGAAGCGGTTCATGGTGCCGCTCTGGATCCTTCGAATGGCATGTACTGGAGCTGGCAAAGCGGATATATCCACGTCAAACTGGAAGGTAAAGCCACCTCCAGCCCTCTGCGCGATAAGGCTTTTCAATATCATCTCGGAGGTTTTCAGGCTCCGTTCGGGGCAATTGCACCGGTTGTGCTGCCTCTTGACCAGGACAAAGAAAACCGGATTGGCATTGCACTGGAAACTTTTTTTGAGCATATCGCCCTTGCAGAAAAACCCGAAATCATGCGGCCCTGCAAAGAAGCGGTAACAGCAATCCATCATTTTGCTGCTGCTTTCAATGTTATGCCATAACTATGCGCCCAAAATACCTCATCCTTCTGTCTGCAATTTTATTGCTTTTCGCCTTTAGCGAAGCGGGCAGTATCCGTTTCCTCAAACCTGCACATTTCCCAAAGCCGCAGTACAATTTCTCCAAAAACCCGCTGTCGAAAGAAAAAATCGCGCTTGGCCGGGCCTTGTTTTATGACCCCATCCTATCGAAAGACCACAGCATTTCCTGCGCATCCTGCCATTCGCCCTACAACGCCTTTGCGCATACCGACCACGCACTCAGCCATGGCATATATGATTCTGTTGGTATGCGAAATGCACCTTCATTAATGAATATGGCCTGGCAATCCTCGTTCATGTGGGACGGCGCCATTCATCATCTCGACTTGCAAGCCCTTGCTCCAATAGAGTCTCCCACTGAAATGGGAGAAGATTTCAGCAATGTCCTTCAAAAATTAAGGGACTCTGGCAGATATGCCGCGTTGTTCCGGGCATCTTTCGGGGATACCTCCATCACCGGCGAGCGCTTTCTGAAGGCCCTTGCCCAGTTTCAACTCATGCTTATCAGCGCAGGGTCGCGTTATGACCAAATGCGGCTGGGGAAAACCCGTTTTTTACCCCAAGAAGAACGTGGTTATGCAATTTTTCAACAATCTTGTAACCGATGCCATACGGAGCCCCTGTTCACCGATTACCGATTTGCCAGCCATGGTCTTCCGCCTGACCCTCGCTTGCAGGATGCCGGCCGTTTTCGCATCACGGGTAACCCCGCCGATCATTTACACTTTAAAACCCCTACCCTGCGCAATCTGCGCTACACCTATCCCTATATGCACGATGGCCGTTTTAAGTCGCTTCGACAGGTGCTCGACCACTACGACCCTCCCACTTCCGGAGAAAACCCTGCAAATAAACTCAGCGCCGAACAAAAAACCGATTTACTCGCCTTTTTGCGCACCCTGAACGATAGTGCGTTTGTATTCGACCCGGATTTTCATTTTCCCAAAGACCTTTTATTACATTGACCCGCCGCCCAAAATTCAGGCCAAATAATAATTCAAAACCGGGGTTGTGTAAAAAGGTTCTTTTTGGCGCTTCGCGCCAAATAATATTTGGATGGAGACTTGTTTTTCATGATTTCGC
>JBMOJO010000436.1:0-2146 GCA_049315745.1 Saprospiraceae bacterium
ATTGTCGCCCCAGGGCATGCGCCTATTCTGGGGATAAGTGGTATAAATGGCGCGCTTGGCCCGTGTGACGGCAACGTACACGTTATTGCGTTCTTCCCGGAGTTGCGCCTCGCTTTTGGCCCGGTAATCGGGAAACACCCCTTCGCACATCCCCATCAGGAAGACAATTTCAAATTCCAGCCCTTTGGTGGTATGTACCGTAGCGAGCACCAATTCCTCCCGGTTCTCTTTGGAGCCATTTAGGGCCAGGAAGTAGCGAAAGTTAGTTATGGTTTGATTTTCAGCTACTTCTTTGCGTACAAACGCACTCCAAAACTTTTGTAGTTCGCTTAGGTCGTATGCTATTTTTGGCGCTTCCTCTTCCGATATTTCCGTTGTTCGCTTATCTATTCGCTGTTTCAAATTTTATAAGGCGTCCCCTAACCATTTGGGGTTCCTGTCTAATTTACCCCAAAGTTCGACCAATAAAGAAAGCGCTTCTTTGTCTAAAATTTCTGAGCCGGATTGATGAAGGGAGAGCAAGGTCTCTTTTTGGTTGCCATAGCCTCCCTTTTCCGGCAGCTTTAATTCGTACATTAATTGCCTGAAATGCAATAGGTCATACGGATTGATCAAAATGCGAAGACCGAGGTCAAATACTTTTATCAGTATGGATTCCGGCTCAAACCTTTCGACGCCTTTACGCAGGTAAAACCGATTTTTTAATGCCTCATCGCGTTCCAGTTCCTCGGTTAAGGTGTGGAATACGTACTTATTGCGCGCCAACACGGCTATGTTGTGAAGCGCGATATTTTCTACGACCTCTTTGCCTTCTTCTTCATATTTCCCCGCTTTTTCCCATTCTTTTATTTTACCGATAATCCATTGGGCTTCCGCTTGTTCGTTCTCAAAGGCGCAGCATTCGCATACGCCTTCGAAATAACTGCTTTTTAGGCCTCCGTTGGGTTGTATCGTTTCCGCTAATTCCAATATTTTTTGTGAAGAGCGGTAATTCTTTTTGATTTCCTTTTTCTCGGCCTTAAAATCTTCTAAAAAATATTTCTGCATGTACTTGGGATCCGAGCCATTAAACCCATAGATAGCCTGTTTGGGATCTCCTACCATCATTACATTGCGGTGCTCTTGCCCGCAAAACGTTCTAAGTATTTGATATTGAGCATAGTTAAGGTCTTGTGCCTCATCTATCATGATATATTTGTAGCTACGGCGGTACATCCCGGCCGTTGCCGGGCGCTCGCTTAAAATGCGGTATGCATACAAAAGGATATCATCATAGTCCATTGCGTTTTGGTTGACCAGGCGGCGGTTGTATTCCTTAAAAAGGAGGGTTCTATCCTCTGTCCAATCTGCCCATTGCGTCTCGTATTCTGGCACGACCACCAGGTTGCGCTTTGCTTCACTGATAAAGTTAATACACTTAGACAGCAGCTCCTGTTGGGCTTTTATGCGCTCTGAGGGGGATTTGTCCTGAAACTCGTAAATTGCTTTAAGGCTATCGCTGGCATAAAGTACCTCTTCCACTGTTTTCCGCTGATCTTCTTCATTAAATATATGGGGCATTTCGGGCAAGCCAATATCTGTATAGCGGGTGCGTAAAATTTTATTGAGGCAAAATTCATGAAAGTTTCCAATATAGGCGCGCTTCTCTAATGTAGGGATATTTTGTAAGCGCTCCCGCATTTCCTCGGCTGCTTTGTTCGTAAACGTCAGGCATAATACCGAAAAAAACTTGTCTTTTGGTACGCTCAGTAAATACCGCACCCGCTCGGTCAGGATACGGGTTTTACCGCTCCCAGCAGAGGCTTCCACTAAAACAGCTCCTTCGCAGTCGTTTTGGAAAGCTATTTCGAGTTGTTCTTTCGATAAAATGGACATAACAGCTTATTTATCTATAGTCGAAGGATTTATCTTGTTATCTATGGCGATGAAAAGTTCTCTAATTTTGCGGGGTATTCGCCTGGATTCATATACAAAAAAACATAGAACCGGATCCCCTTGTTCCTCCATCATTTTCAGAAAAAGCAGCTGGCGGTAGCCCAAAAGGGTAGGGTAGGGGCGCAACCACCGGAAAAGTCCACGAAAAACAACAAGCTGAGTAGCCCTAATCCCCGGCTCTTCCCAATTTCACCGCTTTTCCGGTTTTAGC
>JBMOJO010000437.1:0-2134 GCA_049315745.1 Saprospiraceae bacterium
TGGCGCGGCCTTCTCCGCCATACTACGATTTTACCTACGGCAGAGGGAAAGCCGGTGGCTATCCGGCCACGACCATGACCCAGCAGGCCGCCCTGCGCTACTGCCAGTGGCTGTCAGATAAAACAGGCGATTTCTACCGCCTCCCAACAGAAGCAGAATGGGAATACGCCTGCAGGGCAGGTACCAGTACGGCATGGCATTGGGGAAACGACCCTGCGAAAGCCGGTGAATATGCCTGGTATTACGATAATAGCTCGGGCGCTTACCAAAAAGTAGGCTCCAAAAAACCTAACCCCTGGGGATTGTACGATATGCACGGCAATGTCATGGAATATTGCCTCGATTTCTACACCGCAGACTATTTTTCCAGGCTCGATTCCGCTTCGGTGAACCCGATGATCGTACCGATGAAAAAATATTCCCGCACCCTCAAAGGCGGTTGCTTTGAGGATTATCCGGAAGCTCTGCGCAGCGCGGCACGCCGCAAAAGCGACCCCAAATGGCAGGCTCGTGATCCCCAAATCCCCAAAAGCAAGTGGTGGAACCCCGAATCGCCTTTCGCAGGGTTCAGAATAGTAAAAGAGGTTAAAAAGAAGACCAAAGCTGAGCGCGATGCTTTTTTTGAAATGTGGATCAGGGACTAACCTGATCCCAAATCAAATCATCACACCTAAAATAATTATACGACCATGAGTAAAAATTCCAGACGCGATTTCCTCAAAACTTCAACCCTGCTTACGGGCGGCGCCGTGCTCGGCTCCATGCCCCTGGCCCGGGCAGCCAACAGTTTAGTGGACGACACTATTAAAGTAGCGCTCGTAGGCTGCGGCGGACGCGGCACAGGCGCTGCATTGCAGGCCCTTCTAACCAAACAGAATGTCCGACTGGTGGCCATGGCCGATGCTTTCAAACATCGCATTGATGACGCCTATAAAAGTCTGACCGCAGATGATTTGACCGATTCGCTCGGTGTGGAAGGAAGTGTAAAAAACCGCGTGGACGTTCCCGAAGAGCGCAGATATGTGGGATTTGACGCCTATAAGAAAGCGATGACGCACGCAGATGTTGTCATTCTCGCAACCCCGCCCGGTTTCAGGCCGGCACACTTCAGTGAGGCGGTTGCTCAGGGGAAACAGGTCTTCATGGAAAAGCCGGTAGCGGTTGACCCCGCAGGCATCCGACAGGTGCTGGCTGCCGCGGAGGAGGCCAAGAAGAAGAAACTCAACGTGGTAGTAGGGCTACAGCGCCATTATCAGACCGTTTACCGCCGATGGGTCGAAAAATTGCAGGAAGGGGCAATAGGCGATATCATAACTTCCCGGGTTTATTGGAATATGGGCGCCCTGTGGGTACACCCGAGGAAAAAAGGCCAGACCGAAATGGAATACCAGATGGACAACTGGTACTATTTCAACTGGCTCTGCGGCGATCATATCGTCGAGCAACATGTGCACAATCTGGATGTTTCCAACTGGGTCAAGCAGGCATATCCCGTAAAAGCCTACGGAAGTGGCGGTCGCCAGGTGCGCGTGGGCAAAGATTACGGTGAAATTTACGACCACCACGTGGTGGAGTTTGAATATGCCGATGGCTCCAGAATGTTCAGCCAGTGCCGACAGATTCCCGGAACCAGGGATTCCGTAACTGAAGGATTTCACGGCACCAATGGCACAGCACCCTGGCCAGGAAAAATCCTGACGCGCAGCGGGCATACCATCTGGGAACACGACAGCAAGAACGACGGAAATCCTTACCAGGTAGAACACGATGAACTCTTCGAGGCCATCGCGAAGGGAGAATTCAAATTCACCGATGCCGAAAATGCAGCTAAAAGTACTATGACCGCCATCATGGGCCGTCTGGCAACGTATTCCGGACAGGTGATCGAATGGGATGCTGCAATGAAATCGGAAATCATTCTCGCACCCGACAGGCTTGCCTGGGATGCCATGCCCAAAGTACTGCCCGGCCCCGACGGGCTCTACCCATGTTCCGTACCGGGCGTCACAAAGGTGATATGAAAAATAGTATCTATTTACCCGGCAGCGGCCCGCTAAATAGATACATTTCGGGGGTTGCGTAAAAAGTCTTTTGCCGCCTTCGGCGGCAGAATATTCTTCTGAGAGACACGTCA
>JBMOJO010000438.1:0-2114 GCA_049315745.1 Saprospiraceae bacterium
CACCCTCCTCGAAAACCTAAACCAAGCCATTTTACAAGAAGCGGTGCAAGGCAAATTGGTGCCGCAAGACCCCAAAGACGAACCCGCCAGCGAATTGCTCAAACACATAAAATCCGAGAAAGCCAAATCAGGGAAAAAAGAAAAACCCTTACCCCCCATCAAACCCGAAGAAATTCCGTTTGAAATCCCGGAGAGTTGGGTGTGGTGTAGGTTGGGGGAAATTACATATATAACAAGTGGAAGCACCCCTTCTAAAGATGCTTTTGTTGATGAAGGAATTCCGTTTTTGAAAATGTATAATTTAAGAAGTCAAGAAATAGATTTCCTCTACAGACCACAATACATTAAAGAGGAAGTTCATAATGGACAATTAAAAAGGTGTCGTGCGTATCCGGGTGATGTTTTAATGAATATTGTTGGTCCGCCTTTGGGGAAAATTGCAATAATTCCTGAAAGCTTACCAGAATGCAACTTTAATCAAGCAGCTGTTCTAATCAGACCGATGGTTAAAGAATGTAACAAATACATATTTTGGTTCTTAAATGAAATGTCTGAAATAAATGCGATTGACACAAAAGGAGTTGCAGGGCAAGATAATATTTCTGTAACACAAGCTCAATCTATAAAATTCCCCCTTCCCCCACTCCCCGAGCAAAAACGCATAGTAGCAGAAATAGAAAAGCAATTCGCTAAAACCAAACAATTAAAAGAACACATCATCGCCAACCAACAAGCCACAGAGCAACTACTCAAAGCATTGCTGCACCAGGCGTTTGAGGTGAGGGAAACGGAAACAGTGTCTGAACTATGATTTTTATGATTAAATGATTACGGTGATTATCATAAAAATCAAAACAAGTTTAAACTTCAAGCGGCTTACCAATAAAAAGTTCAAACCAGAAATCACACAATCACAGCAATCAAAAAAATCATAGTTCAGACGTAAAAGTTTAGGAGGGGGCTGTGTAAAAAGCCTTTTGCCGCCTTCGGCGGCAGAATATTATCTTGAGAGACACGTCATTTTCACGATTTCGCGAAGCGAAATCGTGAAAATGACGTGTCTCTCAAAAGATAATTCGGCGCGAAGCGCCATAAAAAGCCTTTTGCCGCCTTCGGCGGCAGAATATTATCTTGAGGGACACCTCATTTTTGAAATTTCGCAAAGCGAAATTTCAAAAATGAGGTGTCCCTCAAAAGATAATTCGGCGCGAAGCGCCTTGAAAAGCCTGCCTGCAAAACCCCAATTCAGCAAATTACGCGATTGACTTTTCAATAATTTCCCACGCAAGCGCACTGTCATTCCTGCTCAAAGCATCCTTGATTTCTGCTATGGTAAGTTCCGTGAGCGCAATATTTTCCCCGGTATCCAGATTTGTTGGCAACTGACTGACATTTGCCAATTGTGCTTTTTCATTGTTTGTCAATTGTGCACATTGCGCAATATAGGGGGGGAGTTGATCAATCCCAATCCCTAGTTGGGTATTTGGTTTTTCCACTTTAAACAAGCTCTCGGGGGTCACGCGGGTGTACCAATCCTCTCCCAATCGCGCCACCAAATCCAGTTTGAAGGGATCAATTTTTTGAAGGTCGTCGAGTACCTCTTCCTGGATATGGATCCTTTTTATCTCCGCCAACACCAAATTTCCTGCACCTGCCTTTTTACCAAGGGATATGATTTCAATGACGGTACACTCCATCTGGACAGGGGATTCTTTTACACGCGGAGGCCTTACCAACTCCGATGCGATTGGCGTGAAACCGGCTTTGATGAATTCATTGGTATTTTTTGGGTATTCACAACTGGCGAGCGATACCTGCTGGACCATGGAATAGTTCACGATATTAATGACGCACTCCGGCACCTCCTTTAAATTCTCCAGGGTGTGTTTTGTGGTATTGTCCCGCACTCTTCTCGAGGGGGAAAACACACAAACAGGGGGGTTCATGCTGAACAAGTTAAAAAAGCTGAACGGGCTGAGGTTTACATTTCCGGCAAGATCTACGGTTGATGCAAAGCATATCGGCCGCGGTGCTATGGCAGCCTGCAAATATTGTTGGAGCACCGGAATACTGATGTCATCTGTTCGAATTGTCTTCATATTGGTAACTATTTA
>JBMOJO010000012.1:0-36166 GCA_049315745.1 Saprospiraceae bacterium
TTTTTTTTTCTTTATTTGCGAGGCGAATGCAATCGCTACACTGTTGTGTAAAAAGAATTTTTACGGCGCTTCGCGCCAAATTATGTTCTGAGAGACACGTCATTCTCGCGATTTCGCTTCGCGAAATCGTGAGAATGACGTGTCTCTCAGAAGAATATTCTGCCGCCGTAGGCGGCAAAAACCTTTTTACACAACCCCAAAACATCATTCGGTGCAAAGCACCGTAAAAAACCTTTTTGCACAACCCTAAATAATCATTTTAACATAAAATTTCGCCGCTGTAGGGGGCGAACAGCTTGTACGTAACGTCTGAGCGAGCTATTTCACTTCGCCTACTGTGCTTTATTTGCCTAACAAGCTGTTATACCTTGCCGGCGTTTTCAGTACCCTGATCGCTTCAGCAATTTCCATATCCCTCGACAAACCCGTGCGGACCCTGCCCTCCTGGTAATAATACCGCCCGGAAATTTCTTTTTCGATCAGGGAAGTCACCAGTTCCTGATTCTGCATAATCAGGCCGAGCTGGGCATCGGAAAGGCTCTTTTCCAGTGCATCTATACCCCCCTTCAAAGGATAACCTTCCTTCTCTGCGCTCTTGCGCATTTGTTCCAGCAGCTTTTCCGTATCCGTACTCAGGGTTAGCTTCCTGGCGACCAGATAATTGATAAACTGGTCAAATTCTACGAACCGGATAGCCTCTGCAGTGGGCATGGCCGGCTTGTTGCGGCAATATTCGGTAACAAAATCGAGGATGACCCCCTGGTTGATCAGTGCACGTACGACCGGGAGGTTTTCTGCTTGTACGACTGCAATATCCGGGCTCACGCCGCCGCCATCGAGCACTTTGCGGCCGTTCCGTGTTTTGAACGCTCCGCGCTGTGCATCCGGAATATCTACCGGCTCACCGTCCTTGTATTCCACACTTTGGATACAGCGGCCACTAGGGATATAATATTTGGAAATCGTAAGCTTTAGCCGGGCATTATAACCAATATCCACCGTGTTCTGCACCAGGCCCTTCCCGTAAGAACGCTGCCCGATAAGCACCCCTCGGTCATAATCCTGAATTACCCCACTAACGATTTCCGAGGCCGAAGCCGAGCCTTTGTCAATAATAACCGCAAGTGGAAGTTCGGTATCAAAAGGATCCCCGGTTGTTTTGTAGCTGCGGTCCTGTTCGCGAATTTTTCCACGGGTCGTTACTACAAGCTGGTTTTGCGGGATAAAAACATTACAAACATTGACCGCTTCACTCAACAAGCCCCCTCCGTTGCCGCGCAAATCGAGGATAATCCCTTTTAGCCCGGGGTTCTTCAGCCGCAGGTCGCGAAGGGCATTGGAGACGTTGCGTCCTGCGTTCTGGGTAAACGTCGTCAGCGAGACATAAGCAATATCGTTGTCCAGCAGGTCGGAGTGCGGGACGTTTGGCGCCTCGCGTTCGTCCCGGGTAAGTTTTACCGGGGTATCTGTATTTGCGCCCGCCTTGCGTATCGTCACCTCTACTGTACTGCCGGCTGCACCGCGAAGCAGGTAATCTACATCTTCGGTGCTTCTGCCCTGCAAACTCCTGCCATCAATCGCAATGAGCTGGTCGCCGATCTTCACCCCTGCCTTATCTGCGGCCATATCCTTCGCGACATCCGAGACGATAATCCGCTCTTCCGTCATTCTGAAGCTCAGGCCGACCCCGCTGGCGCTGCCCTCCTGAAGAATGCGATAACGTTCGATGTCCGACTCTGCAAAATAATTGGTAAAAGGGTCCAGGGAGCCTACCATGGCTTCCAGCCCCTTTCCCATCAGCGCCCCGGGGTCGAGTTCATCCACGTAGGTATTGTTGAGCTCCCGGAAGAGGTTTGCAAAAATTTCCAGGTTCTTGCTGATTTCAAATTCCCGGTTCGTCGGTAAGGGGGCAAAAGCAAGGGTCATGATACCCCCCAGGAATATCAACAGCGAAGTTTTTCCTACTTTGTTCATATTGTGAATCATTTTCAGACGATATTAAGTTATTCCTTAAAACTGCCAGCTATGCTGGTCCAGTTCGAGTAAAGCGGCATGGAGCAGGGAGATACAATCCCGTATATCCGCCTTATGGGCCATTTCGATCGTTTGGTGGATATGGCGCAACGGGATAGAAATTGCCCCGCTGATTGCCCCATTCTTTCCGTACCGTTGGATCGCTGCCGTATCGGTACCCCCTGCCGGGAGGATTTCCAACTGCCAGGGGATTTGATGGCGCGTGGCCAGGGTTTTAAGGTAATCCACCATGCGGTAATCGGATATAACGCTGCCATCCAGTACTTTTATTGCAGCGCCTTTGCCCAGTTTAGTGACCACCTCATGGGCTTGTGCCCCCGGTACATCATAAGCGATCGTCACGTCCAGGCCAAAGCCAAAATCGGGGTTGATCCGGTGGGCTGCCGAAATTGCCCCCCGCAGCCCGACCTCTTCCTGCACCGTAAAAACGCCGTAAATATCGTAAGGCGGCTGCTCGCCCTGCAACGCTTTGAACGTCTCGATCAGGATAAACACCGAAACCCGGTTGTCCAGGGATTTGCTGTTGACACAATCGCCCAGTTCGATCAGTGCGCGCTCCCGCGTAACGGGGTTGCCGGGCGAGACGTACGCCGCAACTTCGCTGCGCGGCATACCGAGATCAATAAAGTAGTCTTCAATCGGCACCGGCTTTCCGCGCTCTTCCGCCTTCATCAGATGCACCGGCTTTGAGCCCATTACCCCGATAAGGTCTTTCTTCCCGTGAACGACCACGCGCTGAGAGCTGAGCGTCTTGGGGTCGAAGCCTCCCAGGGGATGAAAACGCAAAAAACCATCATCGTCAATATGGGTGACGATAAACCCGATTTCGTCCAGGTGAGCGGCAACCATTACCCGCTTCGGCGTTTTGCCCCGCTTAACGGCAATGACATTGCCGAGGTTGTCCGTACTGACTTCATCCGCATAGGGCCTGATCTGGTCAATGACAAATTCCCGGATACGCTGCTCGAAGCCAGGTGCCCCGGGAACCTCGCAAATTACCTTGAGTAGTTCTGTATTGATCATTCCTTGTTTTTTGTGTGGCCAAAAATACGGTAACTTTGGAAATCAGTTGGCAATGCGCACGCTAATCCGTTACTTTATCCCCTGATTTTTAAATTGCCGACTTGTTGCAACAACTGCGGCAGCTATGATTGATCCATGTCCATACTAAAAAAGCTCGCCGGTGAAACCGCCATCTATGGCCTCAGCAGCATCCTGGGCAGGCTGCTCAACTACGTTATCCTGACTCCCTACCTCACCCGGTCTTTTACCAACAGGGCGGAATACGGTATTGTTACAGAGCTGTACGCCTATATCGCGCTGCTCATCGTCGTATTCACTTTCCGGATGGAAACTACCTATTTCCGCTATGCCGGTGATAAAGGGCAATCCGGCAATACCTTTTCGACGGCGACCTTTTTCCTGATCCTTACCACTGCGGCCACCACGCTTTTTGCCATGGCGTTCATACAGCCCATTGCTAATTGGCTCGATTACCCGGACCGCCCGGAGTATGTGGCCTTGTTCCTCCTGATCCTTGCACTGGACACCCTCGCCACGGTGCCCTTTGCGCGGCTTCGCCTCGACAACCGCCCCGGCAGGTTCGCTTTTATCCGCCTCGTCAATATTTTTTCCAACCTTTTTTTTATTTTTTTCTTCCTGGAATGCTGCCCATGGCTGATCGAAAATGGCTGCGACAAAATCAAAGCCGTTTATGACCCCAGCTTCCGGGTAGGATATGTGTTTCTTGCCAACCTGCTGGCCAGCCTGATTACCTTCCTGCAATTTACGCCGATGATCGCCCGTATGGCGTGGCGTATTGACCGGGCGTTATTGAAAAAAATGCTTTGGTACACCGCCCCGCTTATCCTGGGCGGACTGGCAGGGGCGATCAATCAATTCATCGGCAATCCCATGTTAAAGTTTTTCACGCCCGGTACCCTCAGCGACAAGCTTACCCAGCTCGGCCTTTTCGGCGCAGCAGCAAAAATCCCCATCCTGATGACCCTCTTCACCCAGGCGTTCAATTACGCCGCAGAGCCGTTTTTCTTCAGGCATGCACAGCGGGAGGACGCGAAAGATATCTATGCGCAAGTGGCACAGGCATTCACCCTTGTGGGCAGTCTCGTATTTTTAGGGATCATGCTCTACCTCGACCTCATCGCATTCCTCATCGGCCCGAAATACCGGGAAGCCACCGGGATTGTTCCCATCCTCCTCATGGCCTATCTTTTTCTCGGTATTTACTATTGCTTTTCCGTATGGTACAAACTCGCCGACAAGACTATTGCAGGCGGTTTTTTTGCCCTCGGGGGCAGCGCGATTACCATTGGCCTGAATATTTTCCTGATACCCCGGATCGGGTATTATGGCCCCGCGTGGGCAGCCCTGGCGTGTTATGGCTTTATGGTAGCAGCCTGCTATCTGAGCGGCCAGCGGTATTTTCATATCCATTATCCCATCGGACGTATGACGGGATATATCTTGCTCGCCCTCGCCGGATACGGCCTTAGCCTCCTCAACAATGCCTGGCTGGCCGCTAACCTGCCTGCCAAACTGACGGCCAATACCCTGGTGATGACCGCTTTCCTGCTAGCTGTCGCCTTTTTGGAAAAAAATAAAATCAAGCAGCTCCTCAAAAGTTTGCCTAAAAGTGCGCGCCCAAAGTAAAAGGATTTTTGCGTGCATTCTGCGCGCCCATCCGCACGCGCAGAATGCACGCATACCAAACATTGTTTCTCGGGGCAATGACCTGCTAAATAGATACCAAAAAATTTAATCAAAATACCGGCATAGCGGTAAAACGTGCTGTTTTGTGGTTTCGGAGGCTTTTCCTGACTAGCCCCGGCTAAGTAGATACTATATGAAAATTTTTGGGAAAAGGGGAAGGACCTGCTCTGGCAAGGCCTATCCTGGCAATGCCCGCCCTGTCCATCCGGCTTCAAAAAGCCCTGAAATCCGTATATGACCCAAGGCTGATCAGCGTCCAGTTGCGGAGGAGTTCCAACGCCGCTTCCTGCCCTTTCGCCGCGAGTGCGACACAGACGGTATCGCCCGTAGTGGTTTTGAATATTTCCTTTCCAAAATACTCCGGTTTTCCGGAAGCCGGGACTGCCGAAGATGCCAGGGTCGCATCCGACCATACTTCCCAGCCGATTTCTGCATCATCGCAAAGCCGCTTAAAAATACTCAAAGACGCATCGCCGGAATTGTGCAACAAGCAGCAAAATGTATGGAAAAAAGACTGCTTGACCCGCCACAAAACCGGAAAAACCGGCATCTTCCGGCGCCCCTGCATGCAGTAACCTACAATTTCGCGGTCGAACAACAGCAAGTCGTGGTATCGCAGTCCACTAACCGGATTTGGGATGGAACACAATATGGCCTTCGTAGGATCCAAAGCCTGTGCCCAGACGACTTCAAAGGCCCCATTTTGACAGAGTTGTAGCGCAAGTAATTTTCCCGGCCGTACTTTGGCGCCAAATTTTTGCCAAACCGCACGGGATATTCGACCTTTTCCCAGTGCACTCGCCGCAATCCCCATATCCCACCACACCTGCTGCAGGCCTGCATCCAGCGACACGGCTTTTTTGGCATAGTGCAGGACCGATTTCCACTCGCAGCGGGCTTTATACACAGACACCAGCTGCTCATACGGCACTATCGTATCCGGGGCAAGACAAATTACGCGTTTGTACAACTTGACGGCGTTGTAAACATCCCCCATACGATCGTATGCAATCGCTTTTTCTAAAAGATCCGCAACATTTTCCGGTAACTCCGGGTACATAAGCCTTGCGCTTTAGTTCGTGATGATTAGACTTGTTGCGATAGGATTCTCATGGGGTAAAAATGGCTATTTTTCCCACAACGATTACCCATCGCAACAAGTCTATTGCTTTACAAATGCACTGCCACAACGGGCAGCGTCCTGGGAAAACAATTTTTGCCGCCCTCCTACCGACAGGGCTCCCCCTGAAACCATATCGCCCCTAACCCGCCGGCAGTCAAAATACCATCGAAAAAACGAATTGCTTTTTGTCATTTCCCAGAATGGGATAAATATACATTTTCTCCCTACTTTTGACAATATGAACGATAAATGGCAGATCTGGATTGATACGGGCGGCACCTTTACCGATTGCATAGCCGTCAATCCCGAAGGCGGGATGATCAGGGTCAAAGTACTGAGCAGCAGTGCTTTGCGGGGAGTGATTATCAAAAAAACCGGCCCCCGCAAATTTCTTGTACGTCATAAATGGCCGGTTGTTAAAAATATTTTTACCGGTTATCGGCTTTCTTTCCCCGCTTTCCCTGGTCACCCTACCTTCAGGGTCGTTGGGTTTTCGCCCAGTGCGCAGATCCTCGAGCTCGACCAGGATGTTGAGACAGATATTACGGGGTCGGATTTTGAGCTCAGCTCCGGCGAGGAAGCACCGGTACTTGCCGCCCGATTGGCCACTCAGACCCCGCTCGACCATCCCTTGCCCCCGGCAGACATGCGCCTGGGATTCACCAAAGGCACGAATGCCCTCCTTGAAAAAAAAGGGGCAAAGACTGCCCTGCTCATTACCAGTGGCTTTGCTGACCTGCCGGTAATCGGTACGCAGCAACGACCAAACCTTTTTGCACTCGATCTGCCCGAACCGTTTCAGATCCACCGGACCGTGATCGAGGTGGAAGAACGCCTCGACGCTTCCGGTAAGGTGCTGAAGCCACTCCTTACCTCCGAAATTGAGCGCGTCGTCGCTGCATTGCGCAAAACCGATGCAGAATCCATCGCCGTTGCCCTGCTGCACAGTTATCGAAACCCGGAACATGAAATCGCCCTGGGAAATGCCCTTCGGCAGGCGGGGTTCCGGTTTATCTCCCTGTCCCATATCCTCTTCCCTGCAATTAAGCTCCTGCCCAGGGCACAGACCACCCTTGTCAATGCATATCTGGCCCCTCTGCTCGATGACTACTTAATAGGCATTGAAGCCGCATTAAGGCACGGGAATGATACCTCTACCTTACGCCTGATGAGCAGTGCCGGAGGGCTTACCCCTTTATCTGCATTTCACCCGAAAGACAGTTTGCTCAGCGGGCCTGCCGGTGGCGCCTCCGGCGCGAAGGATATTGCCCTGCGCCTGGGTTTTCCCCAAATCCTGACCCTCGATATGGGAGGTACCAGCACAGACTGCACAAGGATTGACGAACGCTATCATTATCGCTATACAACGCGTATTGGTGAGATTGAAATACAAAGCCCCGCTATTGCCATTGAAACCGTTGCCGCAGGAGGGGGTTCTATCTGTTATTTCGATGGCCGGCAGCTCTGTGTCGGACCGGAAAGCGCGGGTGCATTTCCCGGTCCCGCAGCCTACGGTGCAGGGGGGCCACTAACGATCACCGATGTAAATCTCCTGCTCGGCAAACTCGACCCCTCCGAGATGGGGATTCCTGTACACATTGAAGCTGCAAAAACCGCACTGAAAAAAATCGAACAGGAACTCAGCAGCAAGACAGGCACTAAAACCTCCCGGACGGCCCTGCTTAAAGGCTTCGAGGCGATTGCCAATGAAAAAATGGCCGGGGCCATCCGAAAAATCTCCGTCGCACAGGGCTTTGACCCCAAAGTTTATTCCCTGCTCGCTTTTGGCGGCGCAGGCGGACTTCACGCCTGCCAAATTGCTGCCCGGCTGGGCATACAGCGCGTTATCCTGCCTTCAGATGCCGGATTACTCAGCGCTTATGGCATCGGCAAAGCAAGCATACAGCGCTTTGTCCACCGGCAGATCTTACAACCCTGGAACATTTTTTCCCAGCACGCCGCAATAACGATCGAAGCCCTGTTCAAAGAAGCCGAATCTTTGCTCATCGCAGAAGGTTCTATTTCCGATCCGACCGAACGCGGAGATGCACTTTTGTATTTACGCCTGGAAAAACAGGAAAATACCCTCGAAGTATCGGCGCTTAACCTGGCAACCGCACCGGCGGCTTATGAGGAAAAATACCGGGAAACCTTCGGTTACTTCCCCACAGGGCGAACACTCGAAGTCGAAAGCGTCAAGGTAATCGTTCAAACAGTTTCCCCAAAGCCCCAGCCTTGTACCCCAGTCAACAACCTTTTTTCCGCCGCGCCGCACCGGTTTTCCAGTGCGCAGGAAGAAAACGATATGCCCCGATATCCCGTTTATGATCGCCAGCGGCTTGATCCGGGCGCAACCGTTGATGGCCCTGCTATTTTGCTCAGCCCGACCTCCTCGGCCTTTATCGAGCCCGGATGGCGCATGATCGTCACTTCAGATGGCCATGCCATCTTAGAAGATCAAAACCAGGCCGTTGCCCCAAACGAAGATTATCAGGAAGCCGTGGAATTATCCCTCTTTACCAATAGATTTACCGCTATCGCGGAAGAAATGGGTGCTCAACTACAACGCACCGCCTTGTCTGTCAATATAAAAGAGCGATTAGATTTTTCCTGTGCCCTTCTCGACCCCAGCGGCGGGCTGTTGGTCAACGCCCCCCACATTCCCGTCCACCTGGGCAGTTTAGGAATTTGTGGCAGATTGATGCTGAGCGCCCTCCCACTGGAGCCAGGAGATGTATTGATTACCAACCATCCCCGCTACGGAGGCTCTCACCTACCGGATGTTACCCTGCTATGCGGCGTATTTTCCACCGGGGGCAGGTGTATTGGGTATGCCATCAACAGGGCGCACCATGCCGAAATTGGCGGAAGAACCCCGGGCTCCATGCCACCGGATGCGCATACGCTGATAGAGGAAGGCGTCGCTATCACCCCGCGTTATCTGGTAAGGAAAGGGATACCGCAATGGGAGGCCATCGAACAGCTGCTGCGCGAATCGCCTTTCCCCTCTCGTGCCATTGACGAAAATATCGCCGACCTGCAGGCATCCCTGGCTGCTTTAAAAGCCGGAGAGAAAGGCTTACAGGAATTATCGGCAATATACGGGGAGGATAAAGCGCTGTATTATATGAAGAAAATTAAAGAAAGCGCTGCCGTTGCCCTCTCTGCGGCACTCGAAAAAATGGAGGGCGGCAAATATAGCGCTCAAGAAGCCCTGGACGACGGCCATGTTATCTCCGTCCGGATGGAGGTACGGCAAGGGCATTTGTATATTGATTTCACCGGTACTTCCCCTACCCATCCCTTCAACCTGAACGCCAACTTATCTATCGTTTACAGCGCCGTAATCTATGTATTGCGCCTTCTGTGCAATAAAGAAATCCCGCTCAATGAAGGCCTCCTCGAACATGTTTCCATACAACTTCCGACGTGTTTCCTAAACCCCGACTTCAGCGACAACCCGATTTTCTGCCCTGCAGTGGTGGGGGGCAATACCGAAGTCAGCCAACGCCTGGTTGATACCTTGCTCAAAGCCCTCGGCCTCGCTGCCTGCAGCCAGGGTACGATGAATAATTTCCTCTTTGGCGACCGCCGGTTTGGTTATTATGAGACGGTTGCCGGAGGATGTGGTGCAGGACCGGGCTTCCATGGCCGGTCTGCCGTACATCAGCACATGACCAATACGCGGATCACCGATCCCGAAGATATTGAGCTGCGCTACCCGGCGAGGCTATGGCGCTTCGCAATCCGGAAAGGCTCCGGGGGCGACGGCAGGTGGAAAGGGGGCGACGGGGTAATCCGGGAATGGGAATTTCTTCGCCCGGTAAAAATAACCCTGCTCAGCCAACACAGAAAAGTGCCTCCATACGGCATGGCCGGTGGGAACGCCGGCCAGTGCGGTCAGCAGTGGGTTATTGAAGAGGACGGCCACAGAAAGCCGATGTCCGGAATTGAAAGCCGGACCATTGAAGCCGGCGGGCGCATAATCATCGAAACCCCGGGAGGAGGAGGTTATGAATACCCCTAATGCGCTTCCAGCCAATTTGCACCAACACCCATTTCCACCAAAATCGGCACCTCCAAACCCGGAATTGCCTCGCACATGTGCCGCCTGATATGCGGCTGAATCATCTCCACTTCATCCCGGTGGACGTCAAAGACGAGTTCGTCGTGTACCTGAAGGATCATCCTGCTTTTCCAGCGCTCCGACCTGATCTGCCGGTGTATCCCGACCATTGCCATTTTTATCAAATCCGCTGCGGAACCCTGGACGGGCGTGTTGATAGCCATGCGCTCCGCGTTGCTGCGCTCCAGGGAGCTTTTGGAGTGAATGTCGCGAAGCGCCCGCCTGCGGCCCATCAGGGTAGTGACATATCCCTTTGCGCGGGCCTCCGCCACGATATGCTCCATATATGATTTCAGGCCTTTGTATTGCTTAAAATATGCATCAATCAAGTCTTTGGCTTCCTGGCGTTTAATGTTTAGTTGCCTGGACAGGTTCGTCGCCCCTGCGCCGTAAACGATGCTGAAGTTGACGGTTTTTGCACGATAACGCTGTTCTTTGCTCACATCGTCATACGGAACACCAAATACGCGGGCGGCAGTAGCCCGGTGGATATCTTGTTCCAGACGGAAGGCTTCGAGCATTGCCTCGTCGCCGCTGATGGCAGCGATCAGGCGCAGCTCAATCTGGGAGTAATCTGCAGAAAGCAGGACATAGTCCTTGTCCCGGGGGATAAATGCCCTGCGCACTTCGGCGCCTTCAGCTGTACGGATCGGGATATTCTGTAAATTGGGGTTATTGGAACTCAGCCGCCCGGTAGCGGCCAGGGCCTGGTTAAAGGAGGAATGTACCCTGCCCGTACGGTGGTTCACCATCCTGGGCAATGCGTCCACATAAGTAGATTTTAGCTTCGTCAACGCCCGGTGCTGTAAGATAGAAGCAATCAGCGGATATTCCCCGGCCAGCTCGGCCAGCTTGTCTTCATTGGTGGAATACTGCCCGGTTTTGGTTTTTGCCCCCTGATAGGGTATTTTCATGCGCTCAAAAAGAATTTCCCCCACCTGTTTAGGGGATGAAATATTGAAGCTCAACCCTGCCTTTTCATATACATCCGCTTCTTGTGCCCTGATCCGCTTTTCCAACTGCTGCGCATAAGCATTCAGAAAATCACTGTCAATTCGGACGCCTTCGAACTCCATATCCGTAATTACCCGGATAAGCGGCGCCTCGAGTTGATGGTACAAGCTATCCAGCGATTCGGCCTTTAACCGCGGCTCCAAAATATTTTTCAGCTGCAGGGTCACATCGGCATCTTCGGCAGCATAATCCTTAACTTTTTCAATGGGAACATCCCGCATACTGATCTGTTTGCCGCCTTTTTTCCCGATAAGCTGCGCTATACTGACGGGCTGGTATTTCAGGTACGTTTCGGCGAGATAGTCCATGTTGTGCCGTAGCTCTGGCTCCAGCAGGTAATGGGCGACCATGGTGTCGAAATATTCTCCCTCAAGCTCAACTCCGTACCCTTTCAGCACAATCGCATCATACTTGATGTTTTGCCCGATTTTTATGATCCCCGGGTGGGTAAAAACCGGAATGAAATCCCTCAGTAACCCCAATGCTGCTTCACGTCCTTCGGGCACTGGCACATAATATGCCTCGTGTGCCGCAAATGCAAAGGACATTCCTACGAGTTCGGCAAGGGTCGGATCAATATGGGTAGTTTCCGTGTCAAAACAAATCGCGGGCTGCCCAAGAAGCTTTTCGACCAGCGACCGGACCGCCTCTTTATCCGCCGCCAGGAAATATTCGTGTGGGGTATTTTCTATGGTTTTATCGGCTACCGAATGCGCGGCAAGGGTGGGGGTTTGCAGGCCCGAAGAAGAAGGGGCATCAAAAAGGCTGCCCTGAGTGCCCGAGGGCGCGTGCCCCTGACCATTTTCAGGACCTTCCTCCCCAAGGATTTGCCTGGCGAGGGTACGAAATTCCAGTTCCCTGAATAGTTCTGCAAGCGCAGGCGCATCAAAAGGATCCAGGTGCAGGGCACGTTCGTCAAATTCGATTGGCACCGACGTATTGATTGTTGCCAGTTGTTTGGACAAAACGGCCTGGTCGGCAAATTGGGCAATCCGCTCACCATTTTTGCCCTTGACCTTTTCAGCATTGGCGATTACCCCTTCCACGGTATCGTATGCTGCAATCAGTTGAACCGCCGTTTTGGGCCCAATGCCCGGGATACCCGGGATGTTATCCACACTATCGCCCTGAAGGCCAAGGATATCCACAACTTGTTCCACCCGGCTGATCTGCCAGTTTTCTAAAATTTCTTTCTCGCCAAGCACCTCGACGCCGTTGCCCTGCCGGGAGGGTTTGTACATAAAAATATTCGGCGACACCAACTGTGCATAATCTTTATCCGGAGTAACCATATACACGGTATAGCCGGCTTGTGCTGCTTTCTTTGCCAAAGTGCCGATGACGTCATCTGCTTCAAAACTATCGGCTTTGACTACGGGAATGTGGAATGCCCGCACAATTTTTTCGATCCAGGGAAGGGCAATAGCGATATCTTCCGGCTGCTCCTCGCGGTTGGCTTTATACTGCTCGAACATCCCGTGCCGGAACGTTGGGGTAGGAGGATCGAAAGCGACGGCAATGTGGGTTGGCTTTTCCGTGTGCAGCAAATCCCAGAGTACCCTTGTAAAACCTGCAATAGCAGATGTGTTTACGCCTTTCGAATTGATCAGCGGCCTGGCGATAAAAGCGAAATGCGCCCGATATACCAATGCGTGGCCGTCCAGAAGAAATAGTTTTTTCCCAGGCATCCTCTCTTGTTTTTATGCCGTTAAAGATACCATTTTAAAGTTTTCCAGGATTTACATATTTCTCGCCCCTGCCCCGATGGAAATACAATTAATTTGTTGCAACTTTATCTAAAAAGGTTTAACTTCCCTGATATTTCTCTTCCAATGAACGATCAGCCCGCTCCATTCTGGTCCCTATCCCCTGGGGAAGCCCTCGAAAGAGTACATGCTTCATACAACGGCCTCGATGATGAGACGGTTACCGAAAGGAAAAAAAATCATTATAAAAGGCCCTTACCCCCATTCCTAAGCGACCTGCTGCACTTCCTGGCACAATTCAAAAAGCCGCTCACCCTGCTGCTCCTCGTTGCGCTGTTTTTTTCGGCAATATTGGAAGAATATGTCAACGCCGGAATTATCCTGGGTATCCTGCTGCTCTCCAGCACCCTGGGTTTCGTTCAGGAAAGAAATGCCGGAAAAGCCATCGAAAAGCTGCGCAGCCTGATCCGCGTAAAAGTATCCGTAAGACGGAATGGCCTGGAATGCAGCTTGCCGCCCGAAGATGTTGTCGAGGGGGATATTATCCTGCTCAATGCCGGGGATATCGTCCCAGCCGATTGTCTCATCCTCGAATCCGAAGACCTCTACGTCAATGAAGCAGCCCTGACCGGCGAATCTTTCCCCGCAGAAAAGAAGCCGGGGCAGGTTCTCGCCGGCGCGCCGCTGATACAACGCAATAATACCGTTTTCTCCGGATCCAATGTCGTCAGCGGTACTGCAACAGTGCTCGCAATGGCTTGTGGGGCATTCTCCGAGCTCGGCAAACTGGAAAAAGAGCTCGATACGACGATCCAGGAGACTGCATTCGAAAGAGGGCTGCGCACATTCGGCCTTATGCTGATGCGCGCAGCGCTCATCATGGCAGGGATTATCCTCATCATTAATATCAGCACGGGAAAGCCTGCCCTTGACTCCCTGCTCTTTGCCCTCTCCTTGTCCCTCGGACTTACCCCTGAGATCCTCCCGGCCATCGTCGCGATTACCCTTGCTTCCGGGGCCAAAAGACTCGCAGCAAAAAAAGTCATCGTCAAAAAGCTTTCTGCTATTCAGAATTTTGGCGCAATTGATATCCTCTGCTCCGATAAAACCGGAACGCTCACCGAAGGGGAAGTTCAGGTATTTGCCTGCCTGCGGGCAGACGGGACGGAAAGCACCCTGGTAAAGCAGTATGCCTATCTCAATGCCTGTTACGAATCAGGATACTCGAACCCCATTGACGAAGCAATCCGGGCAAATGCCGTATCCGATATTAGCGGCTTCTCGAAATTTGACGAGGTACCCTACGATTTCATCCGAAAGCGGCTAAGCGTGGTCGTAGAAAAAACAGGCCAACAGCTCATGATTACGAAGGGGGCCGTGAAAAACATCCTGCAGGTCTGTACCTGTATCCACACCGCCCAGGATACCGTTGAACCAATCCAAGATCACTATGACAGTATCGCCAGCCAGTTCGACAGCTATTGCTCGAGAGGGTTCCGGACGCTTGGTATTGCTTACAAAGATGTATCCGGCGATCCCGTTATCAATAAAGACGATGAATCAGAGATGATCTTCCTGGGTTTCATCCTGTTGTTCGATCCCCCAAGAAAAGAAATTGCCAGTCTGGTTGACGCACTGAAGAAGCAAAAAGTCAGCTTAAAAATTATCACCGGCGACAATGTCCTTATCGCAAGGACGACAGCCGCGCAGATCGGTATTGCTTCCGATAAAATTATTTCCGGAGCAGAGTTACATGTACTAAGCGACGAAGCGCTGGCACGAAAAGCCCAGATCATGGATATTTTTGCCGAAATAGAACCCTCTCAAAAAGAGCGTATCGTACGTGCCTTGCAAAAAAAAGGCCATGTAGTAGGATACCTCGGCGACGGAATAAACGATGCCTCTGCATTAAAAGCAGCTGATGTGGGCATTTCGGTCCATAACGCCGTTGACGTAGCCAAGGAATCGGCTGATCTGATCCTCCTCGAAAAAGGCTTGGATGTCATCCTGGAAGGGATTGCCGAGGGAAGAAAAACCTACCTCAATACGCTTAAATACATCTTCATTACGATCAGCGCCAACTTCGGGAATATGTTCAGCATGGCAGGTGCATCCATTTTCCTGCCTTTCATGCCGCTTTTACCCGCCCAGATTTTACTCACCAACTTCGTAACAGACCTCCCTGCCCTGGCCATTGCTTCCGACAATGTTGACCGGGAAATGCTCCGAAAACCCAGGCGCTGGGACAATAAACTGATCAGGAATTTCATGCTGCTCTTTGGCCTGGAAAGCTCCCTGTTCGACTTCATTACTTTTGGCGCGCTCCTCTTTTTTTTTAAAGCCGGCCCGGAATCCTTCCGTACAGGGTGGTTTATCGAAACGGTCATTACCGAAGTTGCCATCTTACTCGTTATCCGCACCCGACGCACCTTTTTCAAAAGCAACCTGAGCGCCTTGTTAATGGGCATCAGCGCTTTCGTCGTCGTCGGTGTAATTATCCTCCCCTATCTGCCATTCGCCCGGGCAATTGGCTTTACCCCATTACCCATTAAAGTTGTGGCCGCGATGATCGCGATTGCGCTCGTCTATGCCCTGGTGGGGGAAATCAGCAAAAAATGGCTGTTCAGAAAAATGCGGTATTGACAATTGCAAATAATGTACAGGTCCGACGCACCAATATCCGTTTCATCCCATTATAATTTTTTATTTTTTTTACTACCTTAGCCCTAACAAATCATAAATCTATGAAAAAGGGGAGCCTCCTGAACGGATCGGGGATACTACTGATCAGCATAATCGTATTATTCACTTTCAGTTGTCAAAAAGACACGCCAATTCCTACCCCACCTCCGGAAAATGCATCTTCCGAAGTCGTACATCAGTGGTTCTCCCTTGCCCTGGAACTCATCAAAACAACTCCGGGGATGACCCCTCCGGTGGCTGCCCGCGCATTGGGGTATATGGGGGTGACCTCTTACGAGTCCGTTGTTAAAGGATATTTCGGCTTTATATCCTCAGCCGGCCAGCTATCCGACCTCGATCCTTCCGATCTTCCTCAAGTCAGTAACGATCTGGACTATTCATGGCCACAAGTTGCCAATGCCGCCCTGGCTATCGTTGTAGAAAATCTTTTCTTTAACGCCACTCCGGTTGACAAATTCCGAATTTACGAATTGCGGGCACGTTTGGACGATGTATATTCAACCCAATCGGATTTTCAGGCGCGTATAAGATCCGCGGAATTGGGAAGGGCGATCGGAAACGCCATTATTAAATGGGCCTCCGAAGATCCCATTGGCCACCAAAGCCAATTAAAAAACTTTCCTTCCAATTATATCCCTCCCACAGGACCTGAAAAATGGGTGCCTACCGGAAGCCAGGCCATTCCCCTCCAACCCTATTGGGGAAACGCACGAACTTTTGTGCCCAATTGTGCGGCCCTCACGCAACCCCCAAAACACCTCGATTTCGATGTGATGCCCGGTTCCCGTTTTTATCTGCAGGCCAAAGAAGTGTATGATGTATCCCAGACACTCGATGCCGAACAAAAAACCATCGCCGAGTACTGGGCCGATGGCAGCGGAACGATCACCCCGCCGGGCCATTCTGTTTCGATTGCCCTGCAGCTAATTCAAAAAGAAAAACTTGACTTGATCAATGCCGCACTGCTCATGGCAAGGACAGGTATCGCCGTTAACGACGCCTTCGTTTCCTGTTGGCGCTGCAAATACACCTTTAATTTGATGCGCCCGCAGACCTATATCCAAAAATTCATCGCGCAGGAATGGAAACCACTTATCGCCACCCCTCCTTTCCCCGAATATACCTCCGGCCATTCAAGCCAGTCGGGCGCTGCAGCTACCGTATTTTCCCAAACTTTTGGCCCCAATTATGTTTTTACCGACTCCACGCATCATCGCCGTGCAGATATCAACGGCAAGCCGAGAAGCTTTGCCGGCTTTGATGCCATAGCTCAGGAGGCTGCCATTTCAAGACTGTATGGCGGTATTCATTATACCATGGGAAATGAGCAGGGACTGGCACAGGGCAGGGCGATTGGAAAAGAAGTCATGGCGCTGAGGTTCAAGCTGTGATCCACGACAAGCCGGGTACCCGCGCCCTGAATCCAGAACTTTTAGCTGGCTCCCGGCCACAGCACGCGCTGTAATTCGCCCTCCTCTCTTAAAACGCTGAAGGGAAATGGCCCGTGGTAACCTTTACAGAACCAAAGGCCTTACAATGATATCCACCCGGCGGTTCTTTCTGCGCCCTTCCCATGTGTTGTTGTCAAACAGGGGGTTCAACTCTCCAAAATCCCGGAGAAAAATCTGCTCTCTCGGCAACCCCTTGTCCAAAAGCCTTTGCAGCGCCGTCCTGCTGCGGTACTCTGACAGCATCTGATTGTATTCGCGGCCGCCGATATCGTCGGTGTGCCCGTGGATACTGATCTCGTGCTCCTCCAATCCTGGTATCCCCTCCAGCCAATCGTATAAAGCCTCTGTCTGCAGGGGATCAATATAGTAGGAACCCCCGCCAAAATATATACTGAAAATATAATGAGGCGCAGGATCTTCTTTTTTTACCTGAGCGCCAACCTTTGAGGGCGACCAGAAAAAAACCAGGAAAATGATTGTTGTCGAACGCATCGGCAGGTTAATTTTCCACAGGTCCCGTCGCAACAAGTCTGCGCGGGCCCCCTATGTCAACATAAAACGCGCAGCGATAAACTGTGCGGCAAAACCGATCAAATACCCCCCCCATATATCCATCGGCTCATGTGCCCGCAAATACAAACGGGCAGTGCCTGTAATTCCGGAAAGCAAAATTCCCGCGATCAGTACGATACGAAGGTCTATTTGATGCCCCCCGCCTACGGATAAAAAATTATACTGCGGAAAAACAGCCATAATGAGCACCGTTACACCTGTTAACCCCCCCATACCCAAAGCATGAATACTGATTTTAGAAAAAATGTTGATAAAGAATGCCAAAAACAATGCAATGGTAGCGCCTAAAGTAAAACTGACAAACACGGAAGGAATCTGCTTGTTGTCCAAAAAGTTTCTGAACAACCAAAGGTAAAAAACTCCGGTGATGATATAAGGCCCGATCCGATCTGTCTTGTCGGGCATCTCCAACGAGCGCAGCAACCCCGTAAAACGCAACATAAGCGCCGCAATCGCCGGAATGAAAAAGGAAGAAAGGAATACCCGCACCAATAATATGCCGGCCTGCCGGTCGGTAATCGAATGCACCCCGAATGAATAGGGGTTTACCAACAACAGCATCACCAGCATATACGTCAGCATCAACAAAGGATGCAGGACTAAAGAAATCAATCGTGCCGCAATGTGCATATACTTGTCGTTTTTTATCAAAGACCCCGTCCGCAACAATGCCCAGGGGCCACAGAATATCATCCGGCCGCCAACTGGCCAAGATTGCGCATGAAGGTGATCGTTGCGTGCATATCGCGGCTTAGCAGGCGGTCCTCCTCAAGCCGCGGGATATCCCGCCGGTAGGCTTCAATCAGGGCCTTTAGGCGGGGGGACGTTGTCAATGGCAGACGAAATTCCAGCGCCTGGGCCGCGGTCATCCATTCAATCGCAAGGATGCGTTCAAGGTTTTGTACGACCTGATAGGCCTTCGTACCGGCGTTCGCGGCCATACTCACATGATCTTCCTGCAAATTACTGGAAACAATGGAATCTACCGAGGCCGGGGTACACAACTGTTTATTCTGGCTTGCCATAGATGCCGCAGTATATTGGGGGATCATCATCCCGGAATTCAATCCCGGATCTGATGTCAAAAAATCCGGTAAGCCCCGCCTGCCCGAAATAAGCTGATAGGTGCGGCGCTCCGAAATACTGCCCAGCTCCGACAAGGCAATCGCCAGGTAATCCAGGGCAAGCGCCAGTGGCTGTGCGTGAAAATTACCCCCCGATAGAATTAACCCCTCGCGGGCAAAAACATTCGGGTTGTCCGTAACGGCGTTTACCTCTGTCAATACAACCTCCCGGACGTGTTCCATAGCTCCCCACGATGCCCCGTGCACCTGGGGGACACAACGAAATGCGTACGGATCTTGTACGTGTTCTTTTTCTTTTTCTACCAAATCACTCCCCGCTAACCAGTCCAATATTACCGCGGCTACGCGTACCTGCCCCTCATGAGGGCGAATCGCCTGCAAACTGGGGTGGTAAGGGGCAGTACTGCAATCAAATGCGTCAATAGACATTGCGGCACAACAATCCGCAAGCCGGGCAAGGCGGTCCCCTTCCATTACGCACCACACGGCGTATGCCAAAGAAAACTGTGTGCCGTTCAGCAAGGCAAGACCCTCTTTGGAAGCCAGGACAATCGGCTCCACACCCAGGGCGTCAAGCGCCTCCATCGCACCCATCCGCTTCCCATTGAAATGCACTTCGCCTTCTCCAATCAACGGCAATGAAAGGTGTGCCAACGGGGCCAAATCCCCAGATGCCCCAAGTGAACCCAGCTGATAAACAACTGGAACGACCCCTTCGTTATAAAATAATACCAGCCGCTGCACGAGCTCCTCCCGCACCCCTGAATAACCATAGGAAAGACTCTGAACCTTCAGTAACATCATCAGCCGGATTACGTCGGCAGGAGCTTCCGGGCCTATCCCGCAAGCGTGTGACAATAACAAACGCTCCTGAAGCGCCTGTGTCTGCTCCGGCGATATACGCACATCGCATAGTGCACCGAAACCCGTGTTGATCCCATAAAAAAGCCTGTCCCCCTGCTTCAGTTGCTCATCCAAAAATGCCCTTCCACGACGGATACTGCCGATTGCCTTTTCCGAAAGCGCCAAATGCCGGCCTGCACGGAATACCGCCCACAGGCCTTCCAGATCCTCGAATCCATCCCCGATATAGTACTTCGTCTGCATCATCTGTTAAACTTTTACCCAGCTCATACAACGACCGGGCAATATTAGCGCTCTTTAGCCAGCGGCTTGCGGTAAAAAGCCGAATATACGCTAAAATATACCCAAATGCGTTCTTAGCTCGTTGCGATGCACTGCAGGGAAAATTACAGCTTTCCCCCTCCCATACATCACAACGGCCACGCTATCTTGCGCTTTTAAGCGATATCGTTAAATCCTGGTTAAGAAACGCGTTTTCGTTTACTTTTTTTTCGTAAAATCGTTGACTTGAATGGACTTATTACAAAGGTACGAATAGCTCCTTCGCAAATAGTCCGGCATAATTACAAACACCTTTGAAAAATTCGCACTAAAATCTAAACGCTTTCAATTATTTTCGCACACAAAATAAATTAAAGGCAAATGTTCGGAACAAAAAATAGTATTTCCAGCCCCAAATGGAGCATTATCTGCTATGGTGTCGTCCTGCTGCTCACCCTTTCGATCGGTACGGCCACGGCCCAGCGCATCGCTTGTGTTGATATTAACAGGATCCTCGAAAGCGTCCCGGAATATTCCACCGCCCAATCCGAGCTGGATGCAATGAGCGAACGCTGGCGTCAGGAAATTGCCCAGGAATACGATAAAATCAAGGCAATGTACAATAGATACCAAGCCGAGCAAGTCCTCCTGAGCAACGAAGCAAGACAAAAGAAGGAAGAGGAAATCATGGCCATGGAAAAGGACGTGCGCGATATGCAACGCGCCAAATTTGGCCCGGAAGGTGCCCTTTTTCAACGTCGCCAGGAACTCGTACGCCCTATTCAGGATAAAATCTATGCCGCCATCCAAAGCTATGCCGAAGAACGCGGATTCGATTTTATCTTCGAAAAAGGCGGATCTGCCGGAATTATTTTCTCCAGCCAGGAATATGACAAAACCGAAGATATTATCAAGCTGGTAAAACGATAAAGTAACCCCTTGTACCGACTTTTTTGGTATAATTGCCTATTTTTGCACCTTTGAAGCAGCCTGTACGCGGTGTGCGGCACCTTAAAATGCACAGGTTGCCATTTTTCTATTTATACGAAAAAACAATACGATGAAAAAAGCACTTTGCTGCGCCGCTTTCACCCTGATCATGATCGCCTGCTCCCTGTCGGCCTACGCGCAAAAAGTTGGTTATGTCAATTCCGCATCTATTATCGCCGAGCTGCCCGATGTAAAAGCTGCCGACCTGACCGTGGAAGCCCTCCAAAAACAACTACAGAAAAAAGCCCAGGAAATGATCGAAAAATTCCAGACTGACTACGCCGACGTTCAGCGAAAAGTCGAAAACGGCGACCTGTCCCCTAAACAACAAGAGGAAGAAGGAAAACGACTGGAAGCAAAACAAGCCGAACTTAGCCAGCTCGAACAGGATAGCTACAAACAAATTCAGGACAAACGCAACGAGCTCCTCCGTCCTATTTACGATCGCGTCAACCAAGCAATCAAGGAAGTAGCCCTCGAAAGCGGCTACCTGATGCTGGTTGACCAGGCCGTTTTGCTCTATTCCGACCCCTCCGCAGATGCTACCGCCCTCGTGCGCAAAAAACTTGGCCTGCAATAGTAGCACAAGCGTTATGAGGCTGCCGCCTTTGTCCTTGTGCCGACTTCGGCGACAGAATATTCTCTGTTGAGGGGTTGTGTAAAAAGGTTTTTTATGGCGCTTCGCGCCGAATTATGTTTTGAGACACACGTCGTTTTCACGATTTCGCTTCGCGAAATCGTGAAAACGACGTGTGTCTCAGAAGAATGTTCTGCCGCCGTAGGCGGCAAAAGACTTTTTACACAACCTCCAAAAAAATTTAATTTGGCGCGAAGCGCAACGAAAAGACAGACGCTCTGCAAAACCCTAAAGGATAATTTGGCACGAAGTACCGATTACAGAAGTCTAAAACAACCTCGTGCATAATAACAGGGCTGCCGACTCAACGGCAGATCCGATCCGAATCGAGGCAACCCTGCTGTCAATACAGCAAAAATTGAAGGTATTTGATTGTCTTTCCAGCCATCAGGTGCCGCGTCTCATAGTAAGTTTTTACTTCGAGTTCCCTCAACGGCAACTGTTCAGCGCCATAGATATCTTCTTCCGCGTATAACACCTGGGCACTGGGGGTGTTGGATAGGGTCTCGCGGGTAAACGCATACAGCCCCTGATCATCCGTTTTTAGATGCACAACGCCCCCGGGAACCAGCAAAGGCCTGAACACGTCCAATAAGCGCGGGGAAGTCAAACGACGGTTCTCTTTGTCCCGCTCGGGAAATGGGTCCGGAAATGTTATCCAAATCTCTGAAATTTCGCCCGGAGCAAAAAAATATCCCAATTGCTCGATCCGCGTACGCAGAAAAGCAACATTCGATAGTCCTTCCTGTATGGCAAGCGTTGCACCTTTCCATATCCGGGCGCCCTTGATGTCCACACCAATGAAATTTTTTTCCGGATTTTGCCTGGCTAATGCCAGGGAATATTCCCCACGCCCACAAGCCAACTCGACGATAAGCGGGTGGGTGTTTCGAAAATGAAGCGGACCCCACTGACCGCGAAGATCAACAATCTTTCCATCGCCCAATGTCAGTTTTGGGTCTTTCGCATCATAGTTTTCATATACGTTGGGCAACTGAAGGACTTCTGCAAATTTCTGTAACTTATTGCGCTTGCTCATCTGAATGCTTTTAATGCACAAAAATAGCCCCCTGATGTAAAAAACCGTCTTTCCCACGACGACTTTACCCGATTTCTTGCTTTTTCGCCTATACAAAGGCCTTGGGGGCAAATAACCTGGCACTGCCGTTATGTGTGAAAAACAACGCATTTTACCCGCCGCAATAGCCCAGTGCAACAAGTCCGATAAATCCCCTTGCAATCCGCAAAAACTACACTGCAGCAGGTCTGTCTTAATTCCATTGCCACAATCATCCAATTTTCGGGAATTCTGTTATACATTGCACGAACAGAAAATTTTGCGCTATGAAAAACCTCCTGCTTGCCCTTATCGTTGCGCTATTACCCGCCCTTGGGGTTTCCCAGAAGCTGACCATCTCCGACGAAATGACCATGCACAGCGATCTTGTCTATGAAATCATCGGGGAAATCCGGGGCAGGGTGTTGTTGTTCAACCGTGAATCCGGAAAGTATTCCGTGACCGCGCTAGACGAAAATATGCGCCCAAGCTGGGATAAGGAAATTGAACTCGACAGGAAAAATGCTGCCGTGGTCGGTCTGAATGCCTCAGAGGATGCTTTTACCCTGTTTTACTTCTTTCGGGAAAAAGGCAGCACCTTTCTTAAGGCAGCAAAATTCGATGCCTCTGCCAACCTAAAGGATTCTGTCACCCTGGCCGACCTTGGCTTCCTGTTTATCTCCCCTACATTTCAAATCACCCCATCCGAAGATAAGTCCAAAGTTCTGCTTTACTTTTACGAACGCGAAAACGTCTTCAAAACCCTGGTCTTTGACAATCAACACATGCGCGTGTTGTCGCAAAAAAATTTCCAATATCCGGAATATGATGAATCCGAAGACGTCCTGCATACAATTGTCAGCAATGAAGGCCAGATGTTTATTGTTTTTGAGAAAGACCACTACCAACTGCGCCGGGAAAAACACCGCTACGACGTTTTTTTTTTCGATCCCGATATTGCCCAGGAAGTCAACCGATACAGTGTCCCGCTGAAGGGATATATCACTTATGACGTCAAGTTTGCTTTCGATAATGTCAACAATAAGCTATGTGCAGGCGGGCTTTACTTCGAAAAAAACATCGAGCGGGCAGAAGGCTATTTTATCTTGTTCATCCCACAGGACCCTACCAAAGCATTGCTGCGTTTTTTTCCTTTCGAAAATAACTTTATTGACCGCCTGTCCGGAAAAGAAATGCGCAGTAACCGCGGACTGGAGCAGGTTTCCGTTGTTGATCTCGTATTTCAAAGGGATGGTGGTATGCTGCTTATCGGCGAAGAAAGCAAAAACTTCGCACGCAGAATGGCTACCGTCAACAGAACGATGGTACTCGACAATATGACCCGGAGCGTAATTGATTACTATTTCGAAGATGTCTTCATTCTATCCATACGCCCGAACGGCTCCCTGCTTTGGAGTACCATCCTGCACAAAAAACAATACTCCCAAGATGACGATGGGGCTTTCTCTTCCTTCTTCCTTTTCAAAACCCCTGCATTTCTGCGCCTCGTCTTCAACGACGAAATAAAGTTTGAAAATACCGTCAGTGAATATCTCCTCCGCATCAATGGGGACTTCGACCGCAACAGTATCCTTAGCACCGAGACCCTGCAACTCCGGCTCCGGTTCCGCGATGCTGTGCAGGTGAGTGCAAACCGTATGCTCGTACCAAGCGAACGGAGGGGAAAGTTGCGCATCGCCAGAATAGACCTGATCTGAACGATTGGACAACAGGCTTGTTACAATACTTTGTTGGAGTGCAAAAACTAATGCTTTTCGTCCTCACAAAGGTTTTTTGATGGTTTATGTCCTGGCTACATGACCTAAAAAAGCACAGTTTGGGCAAAAAACAGCCATTTCCACCCCATGAGTATCCCATTGAAACAAGCCTGGTAAATAATAAATTATGGAATCCATCCGCGCCATCATCGAACGAGCCTGGGAAGACCGCGCTTTACTCAACTTGCCCGAAACCCGCGAAGCGGTAGAAAATACCTTGTCCTTGCTGAACGATGGCGCCATCAGAGTTGCCGAACAAGCGGAAGATGGTCGGTGGATTGTGAATGCGTGGGTCAAGAAAGCGGTCGTATTGTACTTTCCCTTACAACAGATGCAGACCATAGAGCTTGGCCCTTTCGAGTTTCACGATAAAATACCCCTGAAAAACAGTTTTTCCCGGCAGGGGGTGCGCGTAGTACCGCTTGCCCTGGCCAGATATGGCGCTTTTCTGGAAAAAGGTGTAATCCTCATGCCCTCTTATGTGAATATTGGTGCATGGATAGGTAGTGGAACTATGGTGGATACCTGGGCTACCGTAGGCTCTTGTGCCCAAATCGGCCGCAATGTACATCTCAGCGGCGGCGTTGGTATCGGCGGTGTACTGGAACCACCGCAAGCTGCACCTACCATCGTAGAAGATGAATGCTTCATCGGCTCACGCTCTATCCTGGTAGAGGGCGCACACATCGGAAGGGAAGCGGTACTCGGAGCAAACGTAGTGATTACCGGCAGTACCCAGATCATTGATGTTACTGGAAACGAACCGGTTATTTACAGGGGGCACGTACCTCCCCGATCTGTCGTCATACCGGGCAGCTATTCCAAAAATTTTCCAGCCGGGACGTACCAGGTCCCCTGCGCCCTGATTATCGGCCAGCGAAAAGAAAGTACCGACAAAAAGGTATCGCTCAATGATGCCCTCAGGGATTATAATGTCGCCGTTTAACCCTCTTTCACGTTATGAAATATCTGGTAGCCGGTTTGGGCAATATTGGAAGCGAATACGCGAATACGCGCCACAACATTGGGTTCCTCGTACTCGATCAGATGGCCGCCCAGGCAAATGAACCCTTTGTCACGGATACCCTGGGCGATATTTGCAGAATCCGGCACAAAAGCCGTACGTTCCTCCTGCTCAAACCTTCTACCTACATGAACCGCAGCGGAAAAGCCGTTCATTACTGGCTTCAAAAAGAAAAAATCCCCAAAGAAAACCTCCTGGTCGTACTCGACGATCTGAACCTCGAATTTGGTAAACAGCGCCTTCGCGGAAAAGGCAGCGATGGGGGGCATAACGGGCTGAAAGATATTGATCAAATGACAGGGGGAAACCAATATGCCAGACTGCGCATCGGAATCGGACGTCCCGAAACCAAAGGCCGACAGGTAGATTATGTGCTTGGCCCCTGGAACCGCGAAGAATCCGAAAAGCTCCCTGAGATCCTCCTGTACGCCATCGAAACGATCAAAAGTTTCGGCGTGCTGGGCCTAGAGCAGACCATGAACCATTTCAATAAAAAATAGGTAACTATTTGCCAGGGGTATCCGCGGCTTCGCCGCGAAGGATTTTATTTGGTATGCGTGCATTCTGTGCGCGCGGACGCGTGCACAGAATGCACGCATACCAAACATTATTTCTCGGGGCAATGACCTGCTAAACAGATACAAAAATAGACTTGTTGCGATGGATTATCGTGGTGGGAAAAATGAGCTGTTTCTCGTCCACGCGAAGGCTTTTTGAGGGAGCATAGCCCAGCTACGTGACCGAAAAAAGGCGCAGTGTGGGCGAAAAATAGCCATTTTTAACCCATGAGAATTCCATCGCAACAAGTCTAATGACGGAAACCACGCTTCGATTACCCAACCCTTGCAAGGAAATCATTTAGTGCCGCCTCAAGTAAGTAGTGCTCTGCCGTCAACGGAAAACCGGCATATTGCGCCCCTTTTTCCAGGTCTTTCCCTAAATCCACTTCCGATTGGGATTTATACCAAAAGAAACCCTTTGCCGCCAGATATTCTGCCAGATACTCCTGCTCGGTCTGGCCCGGCGTCGGGATAAGCAATGCCCGCTTCCCACAAGCGGCAAGATCCAGGAGGGTACTGTACCCTGAACGACAGATTACAAACCTACTCTTTGCAATGGCAGCTTCCAATTCCTCCGAGGTCAGATATGAAATGATGTGCAGGTTGCCCTTTGTTTCCATGCCCTTGTCTGCATCTGTACGCCCCTGGACAAGGAGTATTTTATCCGGAAGCAGCACTGCTTGTTGCCGCAATTTCTCCTCAAGGCGGGTACGCTGCGGCTCAGGGCCCGAAAGTAAAATCAAATAATCGTACTCGATAGGCATTTCGCGCTTTTTCAACCTCGATAATGGGCCGATGTAACGAGTCGGAGGAGAAACAAGGGCGGGGTGGTCTAATTCGCCCCCTAAACTGCTGTCGGCATCCGCATAATCGGGAACCCAACACTCCTGGAAATGCCGTAAAACAGCATAATGGATTTTTCGCACGGCCCATTCGATCAGGGAATTTTCGACCCTAAGGTGTAACTGGTGTGCGATTATCACGTTGGGAACCGTTGGATGGCTACAACCCAGGCGGTGATCTGAAATAATCCCATCAATCTTTTTATCAATGACCAGGCTTCGCATAAGCCGGTTTTCGGTAAGGACAGCGCTTACAATCCGCGGCAATTGAATAGAAATATTCCAGTAAATATTACTGGTCGGATACCGCACATCGTAAGGCGGGAGCTCCACCGTCTCTGCGCCTGGAAATTCCTTTTGCAACAATGCGAGTGGGCGGCCGTTAGAACCGAGGATTACTTCATGGCCGAGGGCAAGCAGCGAGCGGACGACTGGAATGCTGCGCGTAGCGTGCCCTAAGCCCCAGTCGAGGGGGGCGACGAGAATTCTTTTTTTTGCCATAACTTTAAGCGCTAAAAAATAACTGTTTTATGCTAAGCAAAAACTGCAGAAATTCTTTACCGGCTTACCTGCTCGTCGCACTTTTTTGTTTACAAAGCTGCAGGACTTGTGGGTGTCCAATGTCCTCGTCGGGCCTAATTCGTCAAACGGATTTCATCATCGTTGTTGTCAAAAAAGCGGTACTTAGTAAGGTGGCAATTATTATCCGGTTTGATCGCCACCCAATGAAGATGCTTGAAGTACCATTTTAGCTGCATGCTGGGCAGGCCTTTTTTCAAAAATGATTCTACAAAGGGGTGGACGACGAGTTTTATCCTGGATTTTGGCCTGGACTGGAGGATGAAATTCAGATCGCGCGTAATCTCATCAATCACCAGGATGGGCGCGTTGATTTTTCCTGTACCGCTGCAAGTCGGGCAAACCTCGGTAGTGTCTATCTTGACTTCCGGGCGTACCCGCTGGCGGGTAATCTGCATTAAACCAAACTTGCTGAGTGGCAGTACCGTATGCTGTGCCCGGTCTTTTTTCATGGCCTGCCGCATTGCCCGGAGTACTTCTTTTTTGTGTTCCGGGTTTTTCATATCAATGAAATCCACGATAATCAGGCCGCCAATATCCCTTAAGCGGAGCTGTCGGGCGATCTCTTCCGTCGCTTCCAGATTGACCTTCAGGATTGAATCGTCTGCAGCGCTGCTGCTCCCGATTTTGTGCCCGCTATTGACGTCAATAACGTGCATCGCCTCTGTGTGTTCAATGACCAGGTAAGCGCTGCTGGCCAGGGTTGCCGTTTTCCCAAAGGAAGATTTAATTTGCCGGCTTACCCCATGCGCCTCAAAAACCGGCTTGGCTCCCTTATACAAGGACACGATATCCACCTGTTCCGGGCTGATAGACGACATAAAACCCCGAATATGCTGATAAAGCTCTTTATCGTTGACGACGATCCGGTTGAACGAATCGCTCAGCAGGTCCCTCAGGATACTTGAAGTCTTGTCCAACTCACTTAGCAACTTGGCCGGAGCTTTTGCGTTTACCGTTTTCTGGAACATATCGTTCCATTTATCCAGCATCAGCGTAAGCTCTTCGTGCAAATCCGCGACCTTCTTCCCCTCGGCTGCCGTGCGTACAATTACGCCGAAGTTTTTGGGGCGGATACTCTCGATAAGGTTTTTCAGCCGCTTGCGTTCTTCCGCATTGGCGATTTTCTTGGAGACGGCGATAATGTCGGTAAAAGGCGTGAGTACCAGAAAACGCCCGGGTATGGTTATTTCGCAGCTTAGGCGCGGTCCCTTTGTAGAAATCGGTTCCTTTAGGATTTGTACCAGCACCTGCTGTCTTTTTGCAAGTACCTGGTCAATCTTTCCCGTTTTCAGGATATCCGGTTCTACCTGGAATTTGTCCAGGCTGGAATTTGGATACTGCCCTGCTACTGCCCCATCTGTAAACTTTATCAGGGACTTCAGCTTTGGGCCTAAATCGGTATAATGCAGGAAAGCATCTTTCTTGTGACCAATATTTACAAATGCCGCATTAAGGCCGGGCATCAGCCGATTGATTTTCCCCAGAAAAATATCCCCTACGGAAAAGTTAGAGTTGGTTTTCTGATGGTGAAGTTCCACTAACTTACTGTCTTCCAGCAGTGCAATTTCTACACCGGAAGCAGTAGCATTAATAATGAGTTCTTTTTCCACAAAAGCGGATTTTAACGCTGCATCTTGCGGCTTTAGGGATACCCGGCCTGAACTGAAAAGAGAAGGAAAGTGCTATAGCGCGAAAAAAGAACGACCAACATTTTTTCTTGTCCGGGGCTAATTTGAACGGGCATACAGGGGCGTCGAATTAGAAAAAGTGCATAGAAGAAATTATCGCAAGCTTTTCGCTTTTCTGTCGAGTCCAACGGTTTAATCCCATACGAGACAGGCCTTTTCATGAACGCGCATATTTCCGCAGGATTGAGCCTATACGAAGGGACAAATCTGTCGGAAACAAAGGATAACGCCCCTGGAGACAATATGGCAGGGTTTATACCATACGAATGACGTCGAAGCAAACGCACGGGGCGTTTACTTCGGCGAAAGTATCGAGGGGGCCGCGTGAAGAATGCTATACTGAAAGCAAATTCGTTTTGATTAACAGCTCATATAGCACGGCCGCTTAAAACAGCGCAGTGATGCTTATCTGTTTTTCTTCTTATGGCGGTTTTTACGAAGGCGCTTTTTTCTTTTGTGCGTAGCAATTTTATGCCGTTTACGCTTTTTTCCACATGGCATGTGCTCTAGTTTTTATTAAACCATTAATTTATTTCATAACCTCTTCGAGGTAGTAAGGCAATTATATCCTGCAGGGCAGGGCGGTTTCTGCTCAGCCCTTAACGTTCTTCTACTGAACGCCCGGCGTGTTGTTTCTGTTGCAACGCGTACCTGCTTGTGCCGCTTTTATTTGATCGCCGAGGGCCTCATACGCTTGCTGGAGGAGGCAGAAGGCTTCTGTGCGTCCAGAGCCCAGCGCGATTGCCTTTTCCAGTCGCTCGGCAGCTTTCGCATATTGGCCGGTCTGTACGGCCAGGCGCCCGAGTTGATAATAAACCCCAGCATTTTCGGGGTACTCCTGTTGTAGTTGAAGCAACATTTGTATTCCCTTCATGGGGTTTTCCTGTGGGGGCCGTTCTGTGTAAACCAAGGCGAGGTTGATTTTATGGGCAACTTCGTCCGGATCCAGCGAAACCGCATTTTCGAAAGCCTCGAGCGCGCGTTTTGAACAAAATGCTTTCAGGTTATCCGATTCTGCACGCTGCAGTCCGATCGCGTATGTTGCCCCGGCAATTCCCCAACGCTCCCCGTCGGGCGCTTGTTCTGCCGCCATTTGTGCATAATGCCCTGCAACTGCATATATGCCCGCATCGAACCATGCGCCGGAAAGTTGCTGCAGACCCGCCAACCTGGCGCTATCTGAAGACGCGGCACCGAGCGCATTTTCCAATTCATCAAATTGCGCCACTTGTGCCGGAGAAAACTTTGCTTTCGCCTCCTGCTTTAACCATTCAATATCGGTTCCTTCAACGGATAACTGTCTGGACTTTTCCAGTTTCCTGAACTTATCCGGGGTCGTTTCACATCCAATATACAGGAACAGGGCAAGTACTGCCGCGCCCACGATTACAAAGATTTGTGTCTTCGTCATTTTGCATGGTTAACAACCAAAGTGAAGGAAACTAATCCTCGTCATCCTCCAAATCAACGTCTTTGGGCAGTGCAGTAACCTGTCCCTTGACCTGTTCAACAAACAGCTTGGCAGGTTTAAAGGATGGAATGAAGTGCTCAGGAATTTCAATAGCCTGATTTTTTTTGATATTACGGCCTATTTTTTTTGCACGCTTTTTGATGATAAAGCTGCCAAATCCCCGGATATAGACATTTTCGCCCTCTGACAAAGCACCCTTTACCTCCTTGAAGAAGGTCTCCAACGTCACGAGAACATCCACCTTTGGAACGCCCGTTTTCTCGGAAATAGCAGCAACAATATCCGCTTTTCTCATCGTTATTACTTGGTTTATAATAAGTTACAAATAATTTGCCCTAATTGGCGAGTCGCAAATTTCTAACTTTTTCGCTAAATTTGAAAGAATTTTTGATTTTTATTTATTCTTACCCTTAGTTTACAACATTTTATGGGTCCAGTAATGCCCGGACTTCAGCAAATGGAAAGGTTGGCCCTGTTGCAGCGGCCCGGATAAAATTTTACTGCATGGACGTGGCCCCGATATATGAAATCCTTACCTTTGAGTTTTTCGGTGGCCAAAATACCCACAAAGACAAAACGTCAAATAACTCATTCTGCAAATGCTACTATCCATGACCGGCTACGGAAGGGTTGAAAAAACCTTTCACAATAAGAGGATTTCCATAGAGCTGCGCTCCCTGAACAGCAAGTTTACAGATATCAGGATCAAGAGCCCGCAATACTACCGGGAAAAAGAAATCGAATTCAGAAGAATGCTAAACGACCGGCTCGAAAGGGGAAAAATTGAGTTTTCCCTGGAAGTAACCTCGATGGAAGATGAAGGAAATTCCGTCATTAACAATATCCTGTTCAAAAGCTATCACCGGCAACTCCGGCAGCTCATGCAAGAACTGGATATTCCCTCCGGGGATATCCTTCAGGCAATCCTGCGCCTGCCCGACGTAGTCTCTGCCCCTGCCGAAGGCCCCGAGCCCGAAGAATGGGCAGTCGTCTGCCAGGGAATTGATGAAGTTACTGCCGCATTTGACCTGTTCCGAAAAGACGAAGGCAGCGTAATAGAAAAAGACCTTCGCCTGCGCGTACATAATATCCTGAATGGCCTCCAGCTTATCCCTGCGCTGGAAGAAGAACGCATTACCAGAACAAGGGCGCGGATCTACCAGTCGCTGGAAGAATATCTCGGGAAAGAAAATATTGACGAAAGCCGCTTCGAGCAGGAAATCCTTTTTTACCTGGAAAAAATGGATATCTCAGAAGAAAAATCCCGGCTTGCACAACACTGTAATTATTTTCTCGACGAACTGAATGCCCATGTCACCCAGAAAGGACGGAAACTTGCTTTCATCTCACAAGAAATCGGCAGGGAAATCAACACCCTCGGCGCAAAATCATACTCTTCTGAAATCCAGCGTATCGTAGTGGAAATGAAAGATGAATTGGAAAAAATTAAAGAACAAGTCGCTAATTGTCTGTGAACAAGCTCATCATACTCACCGCACCGTCCGGTGCCGGCAAAACCACTATCGTACGCCATCTCCTTCAATCGGTCAGCAACCTTTCTTTTTCGATCTCTGCGACTACCCGCCCACGCAGGACGAACGAACAGGACGGACACGACTACTATTTCCTCAGCATTGAGGACTTCAAACGACATATCGAAGCGGGTGACTTCGTCGAATGGCAGGAAGTATATCCGGGCAAATTCTATGGCACCCTCCGCGCGGAGATCGAACGTCTGTGGCAGGAAGGCAAAGACATCCTTTTCGACATTGACGTCTATGGGGCGCTCAACCTTCAAAAGGCATTCCCCGGACGCTCCCTGTCCATTTTCATCAAACCCCCTTCCCCTGAAGTACTCTTCCAAAGGCTGCGCGACAGAAAAACGGAAAATGAAGCCACGCTCTACGAGCGCTTTAAAAAAGCACAGGAAGAAATGGCTTTTGAAAACAAATTCGACCACGTGGTGGTTAATGATATACTGAGCTTAGCGTTAGCCGATGCACAAAAAATCATAAATAGATTTTTATCCTGATGCCCGGCCGCTGTTGCCCCGGACTAAACCTTCACCGCTCTGAAACATACTCCGGTGCACCCGATAAGTCTATCAAAACGCCCTGTGCGTAAATTTCCTCCCTTGAATCTTTTATAAATGCATCACGCAATGGAAACCTTGATTACTAAAGGCATACGGGTAAGCGTTGAAAATTCCTACCAGCCCCAATACTCAAATCCATTGGCGCATAAATACATCTTTGCCTATCGGGTCACCATCGAAAACCTTAGCCCGGCCACCGTCCAACTACTGCGCAGGCAATGGGAAATCATCGACTCCAACGGCGTTCACCGTCAGGTCGAAGGGGAAGGTGTAATCGGCCAGCAACCTATCCTGGAACCCGGGGAAACCCATCAATACGTCTCCTGGTGCCACCTGAATACCGGAATGGGCAGAATGAACGGCGCTTATCAAATGCAGGACAAGTACTCCCAGGAAGTGTTCTCCGTAAAAATACCTGTCTTTGACCTCGTCGCCCCCTTTCAAATGAATTAACTTCCACAATGAAAAATGTCATCCGCCGGCTTCTGCTGGCAACTGTCCTCACTGTGCCGGCAGCCTTGCTCGCACAGTCGGGGTTTCGTATCAGCGGCACAGTCCGATCGGCCGATGACGGGGAGACCCTCCCCGGCGTATCGGTAACCGCTCCGGCTTTGTCCTTAGGGACTTCTTCCAATGAATATGGTTTCTACTCCCTCCTCCTGCCCACCGGCGATTCGGTAGAAATCCTCTTCAGCTTTGTAGGGTTCCAGTCCCAAAGCCGGCGGATCCTCCTCCGGGAAGACCTCCGGCTCGACATCCGACTTTCTTTCGGCGTCGAACTCGAAACCGTCGAAGTGCTTGCCGAAGGCACCCGCGAAGCTATGGCTTCTCCCCAAATGAGTATCGAGGCCATCAATACCCGCGAAGCTAAAATGATCCCGGTACTCCTCGGAGAAAGCGATATCCTCAAAGCAATCCAGCTCAAACCCGGTATCCCTTCAGGCTCGGAAGGGGTTACAGGACTCTTTGTGCGAGGGGGCAGTAACGACCAAAACCTTATCCTGCTCGATGAAGCCGTCGTCTATAACCCCAACCACCTGTTCGGCTTCTTCAGTACGTTCAACACCGATGCGGTGAAAGACCTTAAACTCTACAAAGGCGGATTTCCCGCTCAATACGGCGGGCGCCTGTCTTCTGCCATTGATATACGCCTTAAAGAAGGGAACAACCAAAAACTATCCGGTGCCGGCGGTATTGGCCTGCTCGCATCAAGGCTCACACTCGAAGGCCCTATCCGGAAAGAACGCTCCTCTTTCATCGTTTCTGCAAGACGTACCTATATTGACCTTTTTACCCGGGGCATCAACCGCGTACAGCAAAACAATGGAAGCAGCGCTAACCCAATTCCCGATTATTTCTTCTATGACCTGAACGCCAAAGCCAACTTCCAGCTCGGGGAAAAAGACCAAGTGTTCATCAGTGCTTACTTCGGCAGGGATGTGTTTAATTTTACCGGCGATGTGTTCAATTTTAATTTCGACTGGGGCAATGCAACAGGCTCCCTCCGCTGGAACCATATCTTCTCCTCCCGCCTATTTGTCAATAATACCTTTACTGTTTCGGATTATCAATACAATATCGGAAATGAGCTCATCGGGTTCTCTTCTGACCTGGGCTCCAACATCCGGGACATCAACGCCAAATCCGATTTCTTCTACGCCCTGAACAACAAACACCGTATCCGCTTCGGTGCCCAAATGACCGGCCACCATTTTACGGTCGGCAGGCTCCGTGCAGGCAGCGACGATGGCATCGTTTCTTTTTCCTCCGGAAAAAACCTCAATGCCCTGGAATGGGGCACCTACATCTCCGACGAATGGGAACCCAACAACACCTTTTCCCTGCAGGGAGGATTGAGATGGAGCGGCTTCCTTACCGATAACAAGGCTTACCAGGCGGTCGAGCCCAGGGTGGCCGCACGCATGATCCTCACCCCTGCAATGAGCGCAAAACTGAGCTATTCCCGTATGGTCCAGTACTTGCACCTGGTAGCAAATTCCGGTGTCGCACTGCCTACAGACGTCTGGTATCCTTCCACCGCAGGTGTGAAGCCACAGTACGCCAACCAGCTCGCAGCAGGAATATCCTGGGCACCCGACAAAAAATGGCTCCTCACCTCCGAAGTCTATTATAAAAATCTCTACCGACAACTGGAATTCGTGGACGGTGCACAGCTCTTCGTAAACGATGACCTCGAAAAAGAATTTGCCATCGGCGAGGGCAAGGCCTATGGTTGGGAGATCAGTATAGAAAAAAAACAAGGCGCACTTACCGGGTGGATTGGATATACCCTCGCCCGCGTAACCCGCGAAAATTTCATGCCGCTCGACCCCTCAAGGTCGTTTGCCCAACAGGGGCCTTTCGCACCTGTCTATGATCGCCGGCACGACCTTTCTATCGTACTTTTCTGGGAAATCAGCCGAAAACTTAGCGCCTCCGCTACTTTCGTATATGGCTCCGGCGACCTTCGCTGGCTACCCAGCGGCAGATTTACGTTCCAGGATGTTCCCGGAACTGAACTGCGTACCCTCGTACCCATTTATCAGGACAGAAACAATTTCCGCCTGCCTGATTATCACCGCCTGGATGCCGGGCTTATCTGGCGTTTCTTCCCTAAATGGGGGGAAAGCGACCTCACTTTCAGCATCGTAAACGCTTATGACCGGCGAAATGTCTTTTTTATTTTCCTCGAACCTGTCTTCCGCCAGCAACAGGCCAATAGTGGCAACCTCATAGATATCCCGACCGGGGTCAAAGCCAAACAGGTCTCCCTTTTCCCGGTCCTGCCGGCGATTACCTGGAATTTCAAATTCTGAAATCCATGAAACGAATACAACAAATGAACAAATACGCCCTTTTTTTTCCAGTCGCCCTCGCTTTGGCCGCCTGTAACCTGGAAAAAGAAATTGAAATCGAACTGCCCGAATATCAATCCCAGTTGGCTCTGGAGTGCTACCTGGAGCCCGGAGCGCCTTTCCGTCTTTCCCTCACGAAAAGCGCAGCCTACTTCGATCCTTTCCCAGCCCCGGATAATATCGCCGGATTCCTGCAGGAAATCCTTGTCCCCGGTGCAAAAGTACAAATCCGGCACAGAAACCGCAGCTATATCCTTAGTAACACCCTCTATTTCGATCCTGCGGGCAGGCGACTGTATAACTACTTCTCACCCACCCCCGTGCCCCTGGATACCGTTGAACCTTTTTCATTGGAAGTAATAACCGAAGATGGGAAAACCATTACTGCCACCACCCGCATACTCCCGGTAGTACCCATTGACAGCGCAACCGTACAGTTTAAAGAAGGAGATACCCTCGCAAGGATCCTTACCTATTTTACCGATCCATCCGACGGGCCAAATTTCTTCCGCAGGGTGCTCCACCTCAATAGCCTGGACAGTATCCCGCTACAGGATTTTACCGTTGACGACCGCTTCGTGGAAAAAACGTTTGTCTTCGGCTCCGGGTACGATTACAAATCTGGCGATACCCTGATTTCCACGATTTATCATATTGACGAACCCTACTTCCGTTTCCAGGAAAGCCTTCAAAGGGCGGTCTTTGGCAACGGCAATCCTTTTGCCCAGGCCAGCCCGCTCATCTCTAACCTCGGCGGCAGCGCCGACGCAATCGGTATTTTCACCGGCCTGCGCTTCAGCAGGGTCTATTCCGTCGTCAAAAAACAATAAGCCATCTCATAAGTCGCTTTTCGGCGCTTCGTGCCAAATTTAAGTTTAAAACCGACGTGTTTTTCATGATTTTGCTTCGCAAAATCA
>JBMOJO010000439.1:0-2111 GCA_049315745.1 Saprospiraceae bacterium
CAAAAATGTAGGGATCAGGGAACTGTCGGCAAAAGGCTGGTCGAAGTGCTGGATCAGGCGCTCTATTGCTTCGACATTCAGCGAAAAGTCGCCAAGGGGAAGTTCATGGTGCCGGGTATCCATACAAGCCGCAGCATTCCCGGAGACCTGCGATTCATCCTGCTGAACACCGGGGAACTTTACGGTAAACGAACTCACTTTTTCAGGAAATAAAGCCAGCGCCATCTGATTGGCCACCTGTATGGAATCAATACCGCCGCTAAGGAAAACCCCAGGGGTGCATCCGATATAAGCTGACTTTTAACCGCACGAGAGAGTACCTGAGTGGTCAGGGCGGCAGCTGCTTTGGTATTCCCCGCAAAGCCTTTTTTTTCCGAATGCCCTAATTGCCAGTAAGGCCGCACGCTTACTTCGGCGCCTTCCAGGGTCAGATAATTTCCCGGCAGAAGGGTATGGATGCCTTTGAAGCCCGTAGCAGGCTCAGGTACATAGCCAAGGCTCAGGAAATCGTGCACTGCCTGCGCATCCAGATGCCTGCCGATCTCAGGATGGCAGAGGATGGCTTTTAATTCACTTGCAAAACAGAATATACCCGTCTTCTGACAATAGGTGTAGTACAGTGGCTTAATCCCAAAACGGTCGCGGATCAGCAACAACTGTCCTGTCCGGCTATTGTACAGGGCGATTGCAAACATCCCCTGTATTTTTTCCACAAACCCCAGACCATATCGGGCATAGAGATGGGGCACGATTTCAGAATCTGTTTGGCTGGAAAGTGCAATGCCTTCCCGCAACAACATTTCCCGAAGCCCCTGAAAATTATAGATTTCCCCGTTGACCAGCGAAACGATTTCTCGGTTGTCCCCGCCGAAGAAGGGTTGGGTACCCGCATCGCTCAGATCAATGATGCTCAGTCGGGTATGTACCAGACAGGCGCGTGTATCGGCGTAATAATTACTGCCATCCGGGCCGCGATGGGCGAGCGCCCCTGTTATCGCCCGCGCGCGCGCTGCCGGCTCGAGGGTTATCGCTTTGGTCAGCAGTATCCCGCCTATTCCGCACATTGCTTTCCGCTCAGAATTTCCTCAAAAAGTACGGCGTATTGTTTTCCGATTTGCGCCCAATCGTGGACGCACGCCCACTGCCGTGCGCTGTGCTGCCAGTGCGGCTTGTTGTACGCCGCTGTGGCAACTGCTTCCACGATTTCCGCAATGTTGTCCCCATCCACTAAAAGCCCTGATTTTCCGAGGGCAACGGCATCTTCTACCCCGCAATACCTTGCACCGACTACCGGTAAGCCAAAAAAATTTGCTTCCAGCGCCGCAATACCAAAGCCCTCGACATCCCCATTGGGCTGGTTTTCGCTGAGCAGCATAAATACATCGGCGCCACCGTAAAACTGCGATAAATCCCTGTGCTCCACTGTCGGCGGATAAAAGAAGACCTTGTCGGATACCCCAAGCTGCTTTGCCAGTTCAAGCAAAACCTGCTGCTGAACATCCCGGCCAACGATATGGTAGCGGGTATCCGGCAGCTTTTCCAACAGGGCAGGAAGGGCCCGGATGACGCGGTGCTGCCCCTTGCGCGGCGAAAGGTGCCCAACGGTCAACAGAGCCGGCGAGCCGGGCAAATGCCCGATATGTTCGGGCATGGGCCAATCTGACAAATAAGATTTATCAATCCCGTTGGGAATAATCCGGACGACTTTCCCCTTGCGATACGGCACAGGAATATTATCCCGCGAAAAACGGGAAACCGGAATAATTGCATCACATTGTGCAATAACGTAATTTGTAAGTCGCTGCAAAAACGGTTTCCCGAAAATTGGTTCGTGACCGTGAATGATGGCAACGAGCCTGGTTTTTTTTCCCATTAAGCGGATAAGCGGGGCACACCAAAGGGAAAATCTGCCGGATAATATCGTTATGGCAGGTTGGATTGCCCGCACATTTTTGAGTGCCAGGATTATCCGCAATAACTGGGTAAATATGCCGTATCTCTGAAAGCGCTTTATGGGAAAAGGCTGTGCGGCATCGAACGCGTTCACTTTGGCACTTTCTGCATAGTCCCCGTTGGCCAAAACATTTACCCGGTAGCCCAATTTGTGCAGC
>JBMOJO010000440.1:0-2099 GCA_049315745.1 Saprospiraceae bacterium
CGATTTCGCGAAGCGAAATCGTGAAAATGACGTGTCTCTCAAAAGAATATTCTGCTGCCGCAGGCGGCAAAAGACTTTTCACACAACCCCGAGTATTCTCTTTTGAAAACCATGTGTCTCAAAAAATATAATTTGGCGCGAAGCGCCACGAAAAGACTTTTGATACAACCCCTATAACACGGATGCGATCGTCCAAACCTTTTTATACGTCCACTGTTTAGCTTTCAATGTATAACATCGCGGCATTTCCGCAAAATACCAATTGAAATGGACAGAAGGGAATTTTTCAAAGAGATGAAAAAGCCGGTCATTTTGACTTGTGCGGTTTGTTTGGGCGCCTGTACGAAGGAATCCATCCTTCCGGACACGGGGGGCAACACCGGGAAAGTGCGGCTTACGGTTGATTTAAGTACCGCTTTACAGACGGTAGGCTCTTTTGTGACCGGCACCAATGTTATTGTAGTGCGTCTGGCAGCCGGAAATGTACCCGCTTCCTTTGTTGCCCTGCAGCGGGAGTGTACCCACCAGGGCACGAACGTCAACTGGAATGCGGGTGCAAATGAGTTTATCTGTCCTAACCACGGTGCGCGCTTCAATACCAGTGGCGCAAATATCGGCGGTCAGCCAACTTCGGCGCTTCCCAAGTATAATATTGCTATTTCAGGGACTACCCTGACGGTGAGCTGAGTAAGGAAGCGCTTCAATGGCTAAAGTCGTGTTTGGTCTTAGGGCGAACTGGCGTCAATTCGCATTGCTCGTCGTTGTCAATGGTTTTGTTGGTGGGATGGTTGGCTTAGAGCGTTCCATTTTACCGCAAATTGCCGCGCTGGAGTTTGGCATTTCGGCCAAGTCGGCTATCTTATCTTTTATCGTTGCATTCGGAATAGTTAAGGCTTTCACCAATTACTATGCAGGTGCCCTTGCCAATCGCTATGGGAGGAAAAATTTACTCATTGCAGGTTGGATATTTGGCGTACCGGTTCCATTCATACTGATGTATGCACCCACCTGGGATTGGATTATTTATGCCAATATATTGTTGGGAATAAATCAAGGGTTGGCGTGGAGCAGTACAGTGGTGATGAAGATAGACTTGGTTGGGGAGAAGGAGCGCGGGTTTGCGATGGGGATCAACGAATTTGCCGGATATCTTTCAGTAGCGCTTATAGCTTTCCTGACCGGATGGATTGCAGGAGTATATGGCCTTAGGCCGTATCCGTTTTATATTGGTATAATCTTAGCTATTCTTGGTCTGGCTGCTAGTATCTTTTTGGTCAAGGATACGCGTCACCACGTCCATGCTGAAACTTCGGCAAGTGTTATTCCCCGGTTGAAACATCTTTTCCGGGAGACGACCTGGAAAGACCCCAACCTCGGGGCGGTCACCCAGGCGGGACTAATTAATAACCTGAACGATGGGATGGTATGGGGAGTGTTTCCTATACTGCTGGCGTCTAATGGATTATCCTTGTCTGAAATTGGTCTGGTCACCGCAATCTATCCTGCAGTATGGGGCCTGGGGCAGCTTTTTACGGGTCATTTAGCGGATAAATTTTGTAAAAAAGATCTTTTGTCAGCCGGTATGGCCACCCAGGCGATTGCCTTGTTTGCCATGGCCTGGGTGGGCGGCTTTTGGGCGTTCATCATGCTCGCGGCTATTTTAGGGTGGGGCACCGCTATGGTTTATCCGACTTTTCTGGCCACGATTGCGGAGAAGACTCATCCGCTCGATCGGGCAAAGAGTATCGGGGTATTCAGGCTGTGGCGGGACCTTGGGTATGCGATCGGGGCAGTCTTGACCGGTCTGATCGCAGATATGCTGAACATCCCGATGGCTATTTCAGTAGTCGGCCTGCTCACGTTAGCCTCAGCGTTGGTTATCCGCTATCGAATGAACTGTTAGCACCTGAGCAGTAAATTGTGTTCTACCAGGCTGTCTCATAAGCCGTCTTTTGGCGCTCTGATTATATTCTTTGAACGAGACATCTTCTTCCCGATTTCGTCTGGTGAAATCGGGAAGAAGATGCCTCCGTATCTAATTTACCCCCCTTAAAACCGCATCATCTGCCGGGTCTCTACCCAAGACGATCCGCCGATCT
>JBMOJO010000143.1:0-9303 GCA_049315745.1 Saprospiraceae bacterium
TCACCGTATAAGTCCCTGCATTGAGAACACCGATCGAATCGCTGTTGGCCCCCGTATTCCAGAGGTAGGACGTGCCACCGGTAGCCCGCAGGCTGATGGCGGTGCGCGTGCAGGTCAGGACGTTGCTGCCCGTGAGGTTGGCGATAGCCGCCTGTGGTGGGACAGTATCCCGGGTAATGGCAATATCTGCGGTTTTGGTACATCCATTTGTGCCCGTTACCGTAACCGTATAAGTCCCCGCGCTGGAGACGCCGATCGAATCGCTGTTGGCGCCCGTACTCCAGAGGTAGGACGTGCCACCGGTAGCACGCAGGCTGATGGCAGTGCGCGTGCAGCTCAGGACGTTGCTGCCGCTGAGGTTGGCGATGGAGGCTTGTGGGGATATGGTATCGTTAGGAACAGTTACGGTCGCAGTATCTGAGCACCCATTCTGTGCGGTCAGGATTACGGAATAGGATCCCGGAGCGGTGATGGCGGCGGTATCGGTATTGCCAAGATTATTTGACCACATGAAAGCACCTTGACCTGTGGCCTTCAGCACCAGGGAGGGAATCTTGCAGGTTATAATGGAATCTTTAACGAAAAGAATTTTCGTGACTGGAGCGGGATTCAATAAAATGCTGATTTTTTGACTGACGGCATTATTAGTACAACCATTATTATCCGATACTGCAGATAGGATAAAATCCGTATTTGCCATAAAATCCTTTCCTGCGACAAAGGAGGCGAAGACCATTCCGCTCGACACTGCAGTGTAGGTCACCCCATTCACTACAATATTGAAAGGTCCATTTGGGGAATTCGATACAAAAGAAAGGTGTACGGAATCTCCATTGCAAACATTCGAAACGTTAGCGCTGATTATACCCGTCGGAGGTACCGAAGCGGCATCATTATCGTTGCAATCGCAGGCAGCGCCAACCCCATCCATATCTGTATCTGTCTGCGGCAGGAAAGTGGGGTAGGCGACTTGTCCATAGCTACTCCAGGTGACGTTTGCAGAACCGGTTGGGTTACTGGTTGGAAAAGTGGACCAGACGAAATTTCCTGCGTTATTATTTGTCCATATAGCCAACCTTACCTGACCGCTGCCGGTGCCCAGGGTGCCGAGAAAATTTCGGGGGATCCGGATTTCGCTTGTTGGGTTACCTGACCAGCCACCGAAATCCTCCCAGGAATTACCCACTTGCTGGCAGGTATTTGGGTTGGTAAACGGGAAATAGCAAATATCATTCCCGTTGAAGAAAGTAATCCTGTACGAATACGGGGCATTGCTGAAATTGACACCGCCACCAGCGCTGCCGGTATTGCCGTCATCTGTTCGAAAAGCGATATGAATATCGTCGTTTGCCAGGTTTACCCCGGTAACGCCGATATAGAAGAAATTGTTATCCGATGAAAAATAGTAATTTACACCATTGGTTCCATTGGCGATTGCAGGGCCGAAATCCGAGATATTTCCATCCACGGTGATTGGCCTTATTGTCGAATTTGGCGTAGCGGGACAGTTGTCGGAGGTATCGCAGATACCGTCGGAATCCCTGTCGGCATCATTTACGCCACATCCGCAAAGACCCGGACTGGTTTTAGACGGATCGTTTGGACATCTATCCACACAGTCTGGTGACCCATCAGCATCGGCGTCGGCAGTGCAAGGCGGGCCCTGGACGAAAACGGCGTATGAGTAGGCCGGCAGGTCGAGGTAGATGGAATTTGTGATCCCGTTCGCGCTATTTTCAACAGTAGGGGTTGAGAAACCAGCATTTCCTGCTACCAGGTTAAACTGTGTACCAAGAGGGGCATTTGCGGTATTTATCTGGTGGTTGACGCGCAGAGATTGCCCTTCAAAATTAATTGCGACGATAACGTCTTTACCCGCTTTTCCGCCCCTTATCTGATAGAGGAGCAGATCGTGGGCCCCTGACTGAAGGTACGCGCTGGTATAGGGGGTGTTGAACCTGTTCAGATAATCTACGACTGGTGCGCCTGCGATATAGGTTTTATGCACCTGCATGAGGGCATTAATCGCCGCCCTGTTTTCATCAAGTGGGTTAGAGGGGCCGTAGATATCTATCCCGTAGTAGTCAGGATGAAAAACAGAAGGAAGCCCCACCTTGTTGTTGGTCAGTACGTATGCATAAGCGAGCATCTGACGGTTAAGGATATGTTCGCCCGCCGTGCGATAGTCGTGGTTGTTGACAAAGGTAACAACATTTCTGCCATTCATCCCGGCACCATCCACCATGCCCCTGGAAAAGATATTCCGGACATCGAAAAGACCGTCGTCACAGGCATTCTTAAGGTTTTGGCGCAGTTCAAAATCGAAAGCCCTGACAGCGATTTTATTGGTTGCGGAAGGGGTCATATTTGCATAAACGGCATCTATCCAGTTTTTTAAGACACCGGCATTGGTGGTAAAGTGCTCACCGACAACCATCGGAGGAATTCTCCCCGTGCTGTCGAGTGCGTTGAGGAGTTTTCCAACAAAGCTGGCGGGAAAATGCTTTACTGCATCCATTCGGAAGCCCCTGATCTGGAGTGAATCCCAAAGCCAGTGGTTCCAATCGTTATAGACATTGAAGGTGGATTGCCCGCCTGCGCTGCCGTTATAGGCCTGTTCCACATCGAAGAAGAAGAAGGGGAATTCTTCATCGCCCGTCATGCAGGTGGGGTTAACCCCATTGGGTTTGAAGTTGCGATAACTCATGGCGCCCTTTCCACTGGGCAGTGCGGCAAAGTTGGTACGGGTCTGGACGCGTAGGTTTGATAAGATATCCATACTTCGGGCTGCCGACCATATCCCGTAAATCCGCTGGTCAATACCGGTGCCGTCGCCACCGGGTTGTTCGATATAGATTTCGAGGGCATCGCCGGCAGGGTCAAAATCACTGGAGGAGATGCGGATAAAGAACTCATCCACGTTGCAGCCGGCTCCGACTTCCTGCGTAGCAGTTACATCGCGCCCTAAAAAAACCTGGTTATTGCCCTGGCTGCAATCCCCTCCGCCGTTGGGTTCCGATTCGGCAATCGGCATATTGATGAAGGGGGTATTTTTCGTCCTGAAGAAGAGCTTATAAGGCCTTCCATTGAAGCCTGGGTTTAACGATGCGGAAGAAAATTTCAGGAAATAATCGCCTGCGCCATTTCCGCTTGTTCCGCCCAAGGGCAGATAGTACCGTACTTTTCCGTTCACAGGGTAAGGGGTTGCAGCGCCCCCGCTACAGCCTGCGCCGTTGGGGTAATTCAGGATATAATCCCTGGCTGCAGGGTTATCTTCCCACTCCCCGCCGTCGCGGTGGTTATATACGACATCCGCGACGGGGAGTATATTGTTTGACACCATTGCATTGATCCAGTTGCGGACCTCAACGCCTGTGCCCAATCCAGTCCGTCCCGTAAACTGGCCATAATCGTACAGATCCTTGGGGTCATAGCCGTTGCTGCAATCTCCAAAGCTCGCTTTTGACAAAGGGGGCATCCACATCAGGGTGAAACCGGCAGCTTTTTGGGCGGCTGCTTTTGATGCCATATCCGTTGCGATAGAAGGGCCCGTGTACCCGTTACAATTTACTTTCGGGTAATCCCAATACCAACCTTGCATCATGAAGTCTTGTGCATTTGCAGATCGGAAAGTGTTGAGGAAGAGAAACAGCATCGAGAGATGAAGAAGACGGCACGGATTGGCGGAAAAATCCCAGATTACCCTGATGGGCAGGTAAAATCCCTTTTTCATGAGTTTGACATTATTTAGCGTATCTGTTTACCAGTAGTGTCCGCGGCTTCGCCGCGAAGGATTTTATTTGGTGGGCTTGTGTAAAAAGGTTTTTTACGGCGCTTCGCGCCAAATAATGCTTTGAGAGACAGGTCATTTTCGCGATTTCGCGAAGCGAAATCGCGAAAATGACCTGTCGCTCAAGAGAATATTCTGCCGCCGTAGGCGGCAAAAGGCTTTTTACACATCCCCCAAAGATTATTTCTCAGGACAGCTACCTGCTAAATAGATACTAATTAGAATAACGACACAGTATCTGCAAGAATATTTGCAAAAATAGAAATCTAATTTGCAACTACCAATTGGAAGGGTGCTTATGTTTGTTTTAAAAAAAAATCTGCTGTTGTGTAGCGTTCTTTGTCTAAACTGTTGTCCAAGAGGCTTAATGTCCTGTTTGTTCATAATGTAATCATCCTTACCTATGGGTTTTCGGAATATTTGTATGACCGTCTTTATATGCCTGATTGGTCTTTCGTTGACAGGCTGCCGGAAGGGCAGCAAGCGTGGGCATGCCCGTCCGGCCCTAACGGTTGCTGCCGCATCCAACGTCCAGTATGCGATGGAGGCACTGGCCCGCGATTTTGAAACCTCGAGCGGAATAAATATAGACTTGATCATTTCTTCGTCGGGGAAGCTTGCCGCACAGATCGGGCAGGGGGCGCCCTACCACGTTTTTGTCTCTGCTGATGAAAAATATCCTGCCGAACTTGCCCGAAAAGGCCTTGCCGGGGGGAGTCCGCAGGTATATGCCTATGGCGCCCTTGTGCTATGGACGGTCCGCAAGGAGGTTGATATCTCCCGGGGCCTGGCAGTTCTGGAAAATCGCCATATCAGAAAAATTGCGCTTGCCAACCCCGGCCTGGCGCCGTACGGCGAACAAAGCATCCGCGTGCTGGAGCACCTGGGTCTTTTGGAGCGATTGCGTTCAAAGCTGGTTTATGGCGAGAATATTTCGCAGACGAGCCAATATATCCTTTCGGGCGCCTGTGACCTGGGTTTTACGGCAAAATCCATCGTATTGGCTCCGGAACTCAAGGGAAGGGGGGCCTGGGTGGATGTGCCGCCTGCAGCTTACCGCCCGATTGCCCAGGCCGCGGTCATTACCCGTCAGGGGATTGAACGCCTTCCTGAAGAAAGCCGTACTTTTTTTACATATTTGCTTTCTGAACCCGCACAAGCTATTTTATCGCGGTTTGGCTATACCTTTATCCGGGTAGAGTAAAGTACTATGGAAGGAACATTTTGGGAAACCATGTGGCTGACTTTGCTGCTTGCAGCAACCACAACCGCGCTGTTGTTTATGATTGGTGTGCCCTTGGCGTACTTCCTGGCCTTTTCCAGATGGAAGGTGAAGCCGGTTCTTGAAACGCTGGTCAGTATGCCGCTGGTATTACCGCCAACGGTCATCGGTTTTTATATGCTGATGGCCTTCAGCCCGGAAAGCAGGCTTGGCGCGATTTTACTGGAATACTTTGATATCCGGCTGGTTTTTACTTTCGGCGGGCTGGTTTTAGGGTCTATCATTTACAGTTTGCCATTTATGGTCCAGCCGATTCAATCCGGGTTCGAGCACCTGCCGCCCAATCTTGCCGAGGCGAGTTACACCCTGGGCAAGTCGCGCCGGGAGACACTGGTGCGGGTGTTGTTGCCCAATATCAAACCCGCCTTGCTGAGTGGCCTGGTACTTTCCTTCGCCCACACGGTCGGCGAGTTTGGGGTAGTACTGATGATCGGAGGGAATATTCCCGGTGTTACGCGGGTTGCCTCTATTGCGATCTACGATGAGGTCGAGGCGCTGCGGTATGATAATGCCCGCGAGTACGCGCTGGCGCTGGTCGGTTTTTCTTTTCTGATCCTGTTGCTGGTGTATGTACAGAACCGCAGGCAGTACCAAAGTGCAGGCTCATGATACAGGCATTTTTACACCATCCGCTGCACACTGCTGCCGGAAAGGGCTATCTGGACCTTCGGATAGCACTGGAAAAAGGACTGCTTGTGGCCATAACCGGGCCTTCGGGAAGTGGTAAAACGACGTTGCTCCGGATGCTGGCGGGTTTGTTGCACCCCCGCGAGGGAAAGATTGTCCACGACGGGGAAATCTGGCTGGATACGGCTGCGGGTATCCGGCGTCGTCCGCAGGACCGTCAGGCGGGGATGGTTTTCCAGGACTATGCTTTGTTTCCGAATATGACCGTCCACGAGAACCTCCGCTTTGCCCTTGCCAAGGCAGGCTCCCGGGAAATTGTCGGGGAACTGGTCGGGATGTTCGAGCTGAGGGAATTGCTGGGCCGTTTTCCCCGGCAGTTGAGTGGGGGGCAGCAACAGCGCGTTGCCCTTGCGCGTGCACTTGTGCGCAGGCCCTCGCTGCTCCTGCTCGATGAGCCCCTTTCCGCCCTGGACCCTTTGCTCAGGTCTCGTTTACAGGACTACGTGCTGGAGGTCCACCAGCGCTATGGGCTGACCACCCTGCTGGTGAGCCACGATTATGGGGAAATTAAAAAAATGGCCGGATGGATGATCCGAATGGATAACGGCAGGATCGTGGAAGCAGGTAGCCCTTCCGAATTGCTCCGGCCTGAAAGCCAGGGCCTATCCGTGGTATATCACGGTATGGACGAGCAGGGGATGGCGATTTTTTCCCGGGAGGGTAAATTTTTTACCCTGCCTGCTGCCCCATTTGGTACAGACCGCTGGCGGACCGGGCAGGAAGTCGTGATCCGGATAGAAGACGGATGACAGCGCGGGTACCCGTTCCACTACGGGGCGGGGCCACTAAATACTATCGTAGGTGGAAATATAGAATGGCATTGTCTTAATCTTGTCCGTCTCCTCGGCCTGGTACCCTTTGAAATTGGCAACAAAAGCGGCATTTGACCCTTTGACGAACTGGTTCAGCAGTCCAAGTTTGGCACCTGCAAGGGCTTTATATACGGGGTCCCGGCTGTCCAGCCAGAACATTGCGGCGTTGCGGCGAAAATGGTGGAGCAGGCTTTCCAGAAACTGCGGCAGCAGGTTTTCTGCACCTTCGCGAATATAGAAACCTTCCGGCGACAAAAAACGGAACGACTTCGGCAGTACGATGCGGTTCAGGAGCGGGAGGTAAGGCATCCAGGGCAGTAGGGCCCCTGCTGCACCGGGGAGGCTGTGGATAGCCCAATGCGCCAGATGTACCTGAACGCCGAGCAGTACTTCTCCCTTTTGTTCATATACGAAATAGCCTGGGGGCATCTGGACGTTGTCGGTGGTCCAGAATGCATAATGGCTTTTTTGGGCTTCCAAAACCGGAAGGAATTTTTCCCAATCCCCGTTGCCGAGGGTACGGACGCGCAGCAGTGGCTTGGGGAAGAAACGGCTGAATCCAACCGTTTTGACGGTGGCGAGGGGTTCCATGCCGATTTTGTCCACGACCTTGCGTACGGCAGGGTTGCGCGCTTCGATCGTGCCGTAAAAACAGGCTTTTTCTTCTTGCCCGCGAACGTATTCAATGACGATTTTTGCCAGGTTTTTGACGATCCCGGCCCCTTTGATTTCGGGCGTTGCACAAAAGAAACGGATATAATAGGCATCGCTCCCGTTGTTTACCATCGGCAACTGACGGTGGACGAACACGGTGAAAGCCCGAAGGGCACCTGCTTCCCGCACCGCAAAAATCTTTGGGGAGGCGATATGCAGAAAGTGCGCCTTGCTGTTGAAATGCTGGTAAACCGTTTTGCCCGTGCCCCAATTGGTCGCTTCCAACAAATCGAACATCTCTTCGGTAGGATCGGATTCGAGGGTGATTTCGTAGGGTGCTTCGGTATAGATGACCTTCATTTTCCATGCAGGCGGTTTTTCCGGGGCTGCCGGGGCCTGTATGGCACAAGTTACATGATTGGTTTCGGTTTTTCAAAGGATTTTCAACTTGTCGTGCACGAAGCGGGATTTTACGGTGCGCTTCCGGGATATTAGGTGGTTATTTATCTGTCAGCGTACGATTTACCTGTTAAAATCCAACTTTTTGGAACTTTCTGCAGCGGAGTATCCGTTATGGAGAAATATTTTCACGAAACAAACCGCCGATGAACTCCATTCATGCTAATTTTTTGCCAGAAAACCATTACTGGCTCCGCGACGTCCCTAAGGAAGACTTTTATCTCTACCTCGAAATCGAAGGTATCCAGCCCCAGGTATCCAACAAGCGCGTTCCCCTGAACCTCGCTCTAGTCATAGACCGGAGCGGTTCTATGGAGGGGGCGAAAATTGATTATGCCAAAAAAGCAATGCAATTCGTGGTCAAGAACCTCGGCCCGGAAGATTGTATCTCGCTTGTACAGTACGACGATGAAATTGACGTGCTCAGCCCTTCGGCCCAGGTGAAAAACAAGGAAGAATTGATCCGCAAAATCGAGTCTGTCTTTGCCTGCGATATGACCAATCTTAGTGGCGGAATGCTGGAAGGCTACAGGCAGGTGGGCAGCACCCAAGCTTCAGGAGCGGTCAACCGCGTCCTCTTGCTTTCCGATGGACTGGCGAACCTGGGTATTACCGACCCGGCAGCCCTGCAAAAAATCGCGCAGGAAAAATTCCGCAACGAAGGCATCGCCCTCTCCACCTTCGGCGTAGGCGCGGATTTTGACGAGCTGCTGATGACTTCTATGTCTGAATATGGCGGGGGCAATTACTATTTCATTGACAGCGCCGAAAAAATCCCGGCAATCTTCGCCAGGGAACTGGACGGCCTTCTGGCAGTTGTCGCCCAGGGGAGTACGCTTGAAGTACACTGCCCGGACGGTTTTACCTGTGAAAAAGTTTTCGGTTATCCCTACGAGGCGATACATCAGGGGGTAAGGGTACGCTTTAACGATGTCTTTGCGACAGAGAAAAAGGCAGTCCTGATCAAAATGCGTGCTGCCGGCCCTCCGAATTCGGATTTTACTTTCCGTGCCCATCTTAGCTATTTCGATGCGATCGCCTCGGGTGGGTTGGTGCAGGAACAGCAGGAGATCCGAGTTCGGCTCGTTTCCGACAACGAACTGATGAAAAGCGGGGTTGAACATCAGGTAGCCGAGCAAAGGGCTGTTTTTATTGCAGGCGAACTTATGGAGGCGGCGGCCAAGTGTACCGAGGGCGGTAATCCGGAAAAGGGCACCGAACTGCTGAAACAGGCGATTGCTTTGATCGAACTTCAACTGGTCAATACGCCGCAAAGCACGGTCCTTCAGAAATTGCTGAGTAGGATCAGCAGCCAGATTTCCTTCCATCAGGACTATTTTTCCTACACTCTGGAGGAAAGGCAGCTGGTTACCAAAACCACCCGGTCCGAGGCATACCTGTTCAAGCGGAAAATGGAGGAATGATCCGCTCCTGGACTATCGCCGCGCCCGGCTGCTCTCCGGAGCTCCGCGTGGAAAGATATTTTAGGGGGTTGTGCCAAAAATCCTTTGCCACCTTCGGCGGCAGAATTTTCTTCTGAGAGGTTGTGTAAAAAGGTTCTTCTTGGCGCTTCGCGCCAAATAATATTTGGATGGAGACTTGTTTTTCATGATTTCGCG
>JBMOJO010000441.1:0-2084 GCA_049315745.1 Saprospiraceae bacterium
AAATAACAAGATCTTCAGCGGACGAGCTGGATATTGCCGGAGAATACTTCGGTGGCTTCATCCAGAAAAAGGATCCGGGCCACATAAACAAAATTTCCCTCGGGCAGGTTTCGCCCATTTTTACGGCCGTCCCAGCCAAGAAGCGGGTCGTTCGGCGGGAAGTCGAGGCGTTCAAAGACAATCCCGCCCCAACGGTCGAAAATCTGGAGTTGCTCGATGCGCTTCACATTGGGAATGCCCGCAAATACCGTGAAAAAATCATTTTGGCCGTCTCCATCCGGGGTAAACGCATTGGGGATAAATACTTTCCGGATTTTATTGACCTTTATTTGAAGGGAGTCTGCGGCAACGCAATTTTTATCCGAGCGGGCACTGACGGCGAGGGTACCTGAAGAAATGGGCAGCCATTCCAAGGTACTGCAGTTCCGGCAATCTGGCGGGGAGGGGTTAAATTTCCAGAGATACTCAGCGACAGGCCGGTTTGCGCTCGCGCGCACAGTGACCATTTCGCCTAAATCCACCTCTTGATCAGGGCCGATTTCCACCTCAAAGGGCAATGGGCTTTCCAAATTGATTATCGTATCAAAACTACACCCATAGCGGTCGGAGAGGCGTACGCTTTGGTTGCCGGCACGCAACCCACCGGCCGTTTTGACTGCGCCAAGTCCCTGGTTATTAACCGTAAACAGATAGGGGGAGGTACCTTGCTCAATGCGTTCGATCTGAATGGAACCCCCGTTCAAGGCATCGCAGGTAGGGCCCCGGGTACTGAAGCTTACAGTAATGCCAGGATCCGGGACAACGGTGAGGCGCAGGGTAACGATGCTGTCGCACCCGATCGTGGTTTCGAGGCTGTCCACATACACGCCACTTTCGGTAAATGTTTTGTTGCCTAATTTGGCCGTAAGTCCCTGGCAAATCGTGTCCTCAATCGTATAAAATTTGGGAACGACGTGTACAATTTTAGTATTCGATATAATCCGGCATTTGGAATTTTGTAAATTTTGCAGGCTATTGGCAATCAGATATCGGTAAAAATAATAGCCGCCTGAGAGTTTGGTATGGGTATAAACGGTATCCCTTGCCCCAGGAATATCCCTCCATTGAACCCCTCCATCCAGGCTTTCCTGCCACTGGATTTTCGGAGTGGTGTATTCATCCCCGATGACAGTCGCTTTTAGCGCGATTGGAGATCCGTCCTCGCAGATATTGGCAATTTCGGTAGGCAGGATAAACGATTTTGGGCCACAGGCGCGAAAAGAGATATTGTCGAGGGCCAGGTCGTTTCCGTTACCACCGGGGGCATTGTTGCGCAGGGCAAGCGTGACGGAGGTCTGTCCAGGAGAAGTGGTAAAAACAAAGCCATAGGTATTCCATCGCTCATTTTCGGGCACATCTCCGGTCGAGAAAACGACCTTTCCATCAATCAAAAAGGAAACATTGGGCTTAATTTTATTCTTTCCAGCGGGCAGGAGGTTGAAAACATCCACGGAAAATTCAAAGCGGGAATTTTCACAGAGCCCTTCCACCTTCTGCTCGTAGAAAAGGCCGGGCTGGAAGCTGGCATTTACCACCATCATATACCCGTTTGGATCCTGGCTATTATCCTTTATCCGGACCCAATCAAACGCCGATGCCCATTTGCGCATGTCATTGGTAATGGTATAGAACCCATCGTTTGGTGGAACTTGGCGGGTGTAGGCATACCCGGGTGCAATACGCGGGTCATCGGGCAGGATATTGATGAATCCGGAGCCGAAATCCCCGGCGCCAAAGATATTCTCGCCGAGGTTGCCGCTACATGCTGCCAACTGGCCCTGGGCAAGTTGGCAGCATGCAAGCAGGCCAAGCAGGAGCAACGGGTAAATCCGCATATTACATACCCTCCCGGACTATTTGCGCATCTTCATGTAATCCACCGTCAGGTTGCACAGCATCCGGACCCCGAGCTTCATCCCACTTTCGTCAATGTAAAAATCGGGGGTATGATGAGGCGCAGATTCTACCGGGTTCTTCCCTTTGGGCATACCGCCGAGGAAGAGGAAAAGCCCGGGAATTTTATTGGCAAAATAAGAAAAATCCTC
>JBMOJO010000442.1:0-2077 GCA_049315745.1 Saprospiraceae bacterium
GCCGAAGGCGGCAAAAGACTTTTCACGGTGCTTCGCGCCAAATAACATTTTGAGATAAGAAAATCAATATGACATCTTTTTTTTCATCCTTGCTCCGTCACCGAAACGTCGTTCTGGCCATCGTGGCCTCTTCGTTGGGTTTTTTCGTGGATTTGTATGATATTATAATCGTCAGTGTGGTGCGAAGGGCGAGTTTGCTGGATCTTGGGGTAGCTGAGTCGGCGCTTCAGGCGAAAGGGGTTTTGTTGTTGAATACTCAAATGGCAGGAATGCTGGTGGGCGGATTTTTGTGGGGGATGCTGGGCGACAAAAAAGGCCGTTTGTCGGTTCTGTTCGGTTCGATTGCATTGTATTCGGTCACCACCTTTTTACATGCGTATGCCCCGAATTATGAGGTTTACCTCCTGCTCCGATTCCTTGCCGGCATTGGCCTGGCCGGAGAACTGGGGGCTGCGGTTACCCTGGTGAGCGAGCAAATGCCGCCACGCTGGAGGGGAATGGGCCCGGCAATCATTGGTTCATTTGGGATGCTGGGGGCCGTTGCGGGCGCTTACATCGGCGGGCATTATTCCTGGCAATTTACTTATCAGCTTGGCGGCGGAATGGGGCTGGTCTTGCTCCTGCTCCGTTTAGGGGTGATGGAATCGGGCCTGTACAAGAAATTGGAGTCCATCCAGGTCAGACAGGGCGATTTGTGGCTGGTATTGAAAGACAAAAGACAGTTTCTCAAGTATTGTGCCATCATCCTGATGGGATTTCCCGGGTGGTTTGTGAACGGCGTGGTGATGACGTTCACCCCGGAGATTGCGGCGGGGATGGGCATGAAGGAAATTCCATCGGTAAGCATGGTCTTTACCGTCTTTTTCCTCGGCTTCACCTTCGGCGACTTTTCCTGCGGGTTGGTCAGCCAGTGGCTGCAGAGTAGGAAAAAAGCGATTTTTCGCTACTTAACGGCCTTCACTTTGCTTATGATTGCATATTTTTCCTTTGGCCATCGTTCTGTACAGATCTATTATACCCTGTTCTTCCTGATGGGGATTAGCGTGGGATATACCATCGTACTGATTACGAACGGAGCGGAGATGTTTGGCACCAACATCAGGTCCCTCGTCACTACCTCTTCGCTCAACCTGTTAAGGGCCTCGGTAATCCCCCAGGCGACGCTGTTTAACCTGCTGACGCACAGTATGGGGGCGGCAAAAGCCGCTGCGGTGGTGGGAACCCTCTCTGTCGCTATTGCATTCTGGGCCTACACGCGTTTGGAAGAAACCTTTCACAAAGATTTGAACTACGTCGAGTTATGAACCAATCTGCAAGGGCATTCGTATATGGGGACGATATAGATACAGACCGGATAATCCCCGGGAAATACACCAAAACGCTGGACCAGCAATCCTGGGCGGACCACGTGCTGGAGGATCTTGACCCCCATTTCAGGTCCCGGATGCAACGCGGCGATGTGATTGTAGCCGGGGACAATTTCGGTTGCGGTTCTTCGCGCGAGCAGGCGCCTGTTGCCCTGAAACTTGCCGGGGTATCCTGTGTGATCGCCCGATATTTTGCCCGGATCTTTTACAGAAATGCCATCAATATCGGTCTTCCCCTCCTCGAAATCCCTGATCATGATATCCAGGACGGTGATACACTTGATATTGACCTGCGCCAGGGGACCGTTTTCAATAAGACCCGGCAAACTATTTACCAGGCCAAGCCTATGCCGGAGGTTATGATCCGCATCCTGCAGGAAGGTGGCCTCGTACCCTTTCTGAAAAAATACGGAGATTATGGAGTAGTTTAGAAACGTATTTATTTAGCAGATCACTGCCCCAGGAAATAATGTTTGGTGTGCGCTTTGAGGCCGTGTAAAATGCCTTTTGCCGCCTATGGCGGCAGAATATTCTTCTGAGAGACACGTCATTTTCACGATTTCGCTTCGCGAAATCGCGAAAATGACGGGTCTCTCAAGATATCATTCGGCGCGAAGCGCCGTGAAAAACCTTTTTACACTAACCCAAAAGAATATGAGGCCGTGTAAAATGCCTTTTGCCGCCTATGGCGGCAGAATATTCTTCTGAGA
>JBMOJO010000443.1:0-2076 GCA_049315745.1 Saprospiraceae bacterium
AATATTCTGCCGCCGAAGGCGGCAAAAACCTTTTTACACAACCCCATATTATTTTGAGATACACATCATTTTTGAAATTTCGCGAAGCGAAATTTCAAAAATGATGTGTATCTCAAAAGGTAATTCGGCGCGAAGCGCCTTAAAAAACCTTCTTACACAACCCCAAACATTATTTCCCGGAGTAGCGACCTGCTAAATAGATACATTTTATTTTAAGACTTTCACTTTTCCCTTTTTACTGACAAAGTTAAACACCGGGACGTCTATTGCCGCAAAAGCGGCCAGCCGCCAGGCAGAGGATTGTGATTCAACACTATTGAAGTTTATTTTGCGCACCTGCGGACCGTACTGGGCCCCCAGGCCAAGCGAGAAGGGGGATTTGGGGAAATTAGCTACAAAGTACCCACCTGGAGCTACAAAGTTTTCGAATTTCAGTTCGGGCAGGTCCTGTGCCGCATTATCGCCAAGGCGGAATGAGGCGATGGCGCCGAGGTCGAGGATAGAAAGCAAGGCCGAGTAGGACATCTTGTGCTCCCGTTTAAATTTCCAGCTTGTAGAAATCCCTACCGGCAGGCTCAGGCCGACGGAAGCAGCACGCGGTCTTGCCGGGCCAGGTGTATTAAGCGTCTCCCTGCCCACGCTGAGCCCCAGGTAGGTATTTAAGGCGACGTTGAAAACATCTTCCCTTTTTACCCGAGAGCTGCCCGGCGGCAGCGCCACCGCCAGGAGTGCTGCTTTTACCTCATCAGCAGTCTGCGCGGAGGCCACGTTGGCCATAAAGGAACCATATCGGATCAAGTCGGAGCGGAGGGCATTCCAGCGCGTTTTGGCAGAATCACTTGCCTCTGAAACCAGCGTAAACAATTCTACGAGGTTAAATAAGGCGCTTCCGTAGCGTTCCGCCTGTATGTTTTCGAACATGGAGAGGGTTTGGTCGGTGATGAGGGGGGCCTTTTCTAGCCTTCTAAATTGCTGGTCATCCTTTTTGATTTGGATTAAAGTGTTCAATAAATCCATGGTACCCCTTACCAGCGGAAAATAGTCGTTGAATTTCAATTTTCCGTTTGACATATTCTCCAGGCTGTCCCGTTGCTGCTGCATTTCAAAGATGATATCCACAAACTTATTGGTTGCCCCGGCAACGTTCTTTTGGGATATGGCGGAGGCGGAATCCGGCTGCAGGATGCCCTGAAGCCGCTGCATGGTAATACCCAGGAAGAAGTCCCGCGAGCGGTCCTGCGACAGGATACCGCGGAACGTTTTGGGGTCAATATAGCGGTTTCCATTAGAGGTGGCCGGGTCGGCTTTCAGGCAGGAAATCAATACAGCAGCCAGGGAGACCACTTTTTTCATCTGCTGGGTTTCTTTGAGGGCCCGGTCGAGCGTTGGGACGTAGAGGGTATCTATATTTTCCAGGATCTGCTGTACCTTCCTGCGCTGGTCCAGGATGGTATCCAAAAATGTGGGCTGTTGCGGTCCGGGTGCCGGTGCCGGTGCATATTCGGCAAGCCACTGCCGTACTGTATCCAAAAGGGGGCTGCTGCGGTTAGGCGTCTTTTTCTCGAGATTTTTAAGGCGCGTTTCTACCCATTTCAGTCCCTGTTCGATATCCTGGTTCTTCCGCTGGATGGCTTGGATAGCGGCCCGTCTTGCTTCTAGGCTTGTGAGGGAGTCTGAAATAGCCAGGGTATCGGTTTCAAAGGCTCTTGCGAGATATTTTAATGCCTTTAGGTCATCTTCGAGTAAAAGGCTGTCGGGCTTTCGGGACCAAAGGGTATCAATTTCCCTGTTCAGGCTCTGCCCAAGAGTCTTTTGACGATTTGTTAGGTCCCTTTCATTTGATTGTATGCCTGAAGTATTATTTTGCTCATTGAATCGGCGGATCATTTCCGCTGCTTGCTTTTCAATATCCAGCAAATAGCGGTAGTATTCCACCAAAAAATTGGTCATATCGGTTCCATCGGGCAGGGTGCCGACAAGTTTTTTGGTCAGTTCTATACCGGAGGCTTTTAAAAGGGTGGAATCCGGCGTTGAGGAAAAATGCTGTTCGTATTGATCAAGGGAGGGGTAGCGCTG
>JBMOJO010000444.1:0-2076 GCA_049315745.1 Saprospiraceae bacterium
CCCAAAACGATGTGTCTCTAAAAATATTATTTGGCGCGAAGCGCCGTAAAAAACCTTTTCACACAACCTCATATTTTTTATACCATCCGAAAGGGTATCAGGCTCAAATTTTTTCTTTCATAATTGTTTGAGGAAGCTGAGCTTTACGATCGCATGGTCCTCCGCCTGTCTGAAATCCAGGTTGTTTTGAAAGCTGGAGTTGTTGACTACGATATACAGGAAAGAGAGGGGCTGGTATTCCCAGGATAATCTTAGGTTATAGTTTTTGGAGGAGTTTTCGGAGTTCTGCTGGTAAAACGCAATGAATTGTACACGGGGGTTCAGGGCAAAACGGCCTTCTATGGAGTAGAGGTTTATCGTTTTATCCACTTTTGCCTCACCGACATTTCTGAAAGCATTCCGGTTGAACCTGCTCAGAAAGGAGAGATGCGGGGAAGGGGCCAGCGTGACCCTGATATCAGAAGACCACAGCCGCCCGTTGAAATAAGTGCCCCATTCGGTATTCAGGTTCATGCTGATGATTTTGGAAGGATCGCTCCCCAGATAGAACTGATGCCGCAGATAGCGGTAATCCCCCGTCGCAATCCGGATGCCCAATGGCCTGAAGGGTTCCGGCAAGCGCTGAAAGTAGGGGTTAAATCCATAGCCAATATGGCCTCCTTTCTGAAGGTTTAACCAGACAGGCACAATCCACCACTGCCGCTCGATGAGTTTGCCACTCGAGGCCTGCCAGTAAAATTCGGGAAGCAGGCTTGGCTCGAAAGCCCTGATGATTTTCCGGAACGGCAGGTATTTGCCGCGGTAATACCAGTTCACGCCCGGTGTAGCACCAATGACATCCGTTCTGGAAACAAAGCCCATTTCCGGATTGAAATTTTTGGTAACTACCGATTGGGTATGCCAGATTTTCCAGTTGTTGGTCGAAAAGTAATACTGGGCAATCCCTGCAAATCCCTGTTTTTGACCGTTGTTGCCTGAAGAATGGACGGCGAGGGTGTTCAGGGAGTGTTTTTCCCCGAGGCGAAAGAACCCGTCCACCGTGCTTGTGAGCGTTGTACTGCCCGGAGCGGTTTTGACGCTCATTAACCCTCCGATTCGGTTCTGTGCGCCAAAGTTGGCAGAATAGCGTGCGATGTAAAAGTCTGTTGGGTCCTGTCCTGCTGCCCGCTGCCGAATGGCCATGGCCCCAAAGTTTTGCCGGGCAGAGCGGTGTACGAAGCGTCCCCCCGCCTCAATAGGGATTGGCCTGCCGGTATTGTCGAGCCCTATGCTCCGGCTGAAGAAAGGTTGAATGCGCATGGACCCTCCGGAAAGATCTGGTGCCAGGCCAACATAAAATCCAAAAAGCGAGGCATTTTCGAGAAAAAACTGCCGCCGCTCCGGGAAGAAAACGGAAAATCGCGTGACGTTGTTGACCTGGCGATCCACGTCAGCTTGCGCAAAATCGGTATTAATGGTGAGGTCGAGTACGGAATTGGTATTAATGGCCCACTTGAGTTCGCCTCCGGCCTTAACCCTTCCCTGATCTGTGGTCTCTCCCGGCGAACGGCGATAGCGGTCAAAAGCGTACAGGCTATAAGGCTGGAAGCGCACGTTAGCCCGTGGGGGAGGGGGCTGAAGATTCTCGATAGCGCCGGCATATTCCATGCGGGTGGCGGTAAATACCCTTGGAAATGGAGAAAAGGCCGTAAGCTCATTGGTGGACCTGCGGTTGCGCGTGAGGTTAAATCCCCAGGTTTGCAGGGTGTCAATGGGCTTGGGGTAGCGCAAAGTTATCCAGGGAATAGCCATTTCTGCAACCCAGCCGGAATCGGTCCGTGTGGTGCGCACGCGCCAAAGCCCGTCCCAGTCAACATCGTAAAAGACATCATCGAAGGAGAGCAGGTCGCGCTGTACCCCGTATGCGTTGGACGAAAAGACCATGGCATTGCGCCCGTCGCGAAAACCATCCAGGGCAAGGCTGATATGATCATGCTGCCGGGTATTGAAGTCGCGACGGAAGTCGGTGGCCCGAATGGCTTTTTTGCCTAAAGAATCGCGGGAGAAAATACCGAGATAGAGGAATTGGCGGTTGTA
>JBMOJO010000445.1:0-2076 GCA_049315745.1 Saprospiraceae bacterium
TATTTTTCGTTTTTAAATAATGTAAACACAATCTGGCCCACATATACCCCGAGCCCGGTCTCCAAACCCGACAACAGGCCTGTGAGGTGGCTAAATTCCGACAAGACGCCCTGGCCGCGCAAATTAATGACCAGCACAATGGCGACAAAATAGGCCCCAAAAAGCCAATAGGCGGTAAGTTGAAAACTGCGCTTGATGATCCGCCCGTCCACTACGGCGTCCAGGTGGCGGTTTTGGGCTGCTTCTTTCAAAATCAGCGTCAGGTAGGTTACAAATACCGGGACGATGATGCCAGTTACCGAAATAAATTCTTCCGTTTTTAACCCGCCGGATTCCCAGAGGGTGAATACAAAGACCACAATCAGGGTTTTCGCGCCGAGGAGCATATACAGCACGTGGTCCTTGAACCGGTGTTCCGGTATGCCCAACTGCTTTTTAGGCGCCCGGCCGCTTTCCTGTTCGTCGGGCAGGGATTGAATCAGGGCGATCAAGGCTTTGGTAATCCCGTTGTGCTCTTGCCTGAGCTCATCAAAATCCTGGGTCCCTTCCAGTTCCAACTGCTTTACCTGGCTCAGTCTCGCCAGAAGCCCTATCGCCTGGCTACTGATCGTTCCGAGGCCATTAGACCCCGGATACCCTTTCAAACGCGATAGGGCCTCCGCTGATTTACCGCTGCTGACCAGTTCCAGCAATCCTTGTTTCAGTTCCTGCATGGCTCGTCTATTTTATTGTGCAATACACTGCCGCAGATACACTTCGAAGATATCGGCATAGCGACTAAGGTAATCCTCGAAGTCAATATCCATGGAATGGTAGCCGCCGCGGCGTACGTTGTCGTAAAATCCGCTGCCGTATTTGCCATCCAGCTCGATCCGAAGCTGAAACCCACTGGCCGTCTGCAGATATTCAATCCTGAAAATCAGCATTTCCCGCTTAACCCAGTTGCAGTCGTGACCAATCCTGTTGAGGACACTGCACAGCAGCGGATTCGCTTCATCCGTAAGCACTTCCCGGCACAAATCCGTCACTTCGAAGCGCAGGACCTGCCGGTTCTCCAAAACCTCGACCCTCGGGTTGCGCTGCTCGCATGTGGTGCGCTCAAAGCGCCTCTTGGAACACGCCACTATTTTTTCGAAAACCGCCTGGCGGTCGTATTTCTGTTTGAAATCCTCTACCGGCAAACTTTTCAGGTTTTTGAAATCTGAAGGCTCCAGGGAGACATCTTTAATTTTTGACCTATGGCCGGACTCCTCTACCTGCACCATCCCATCCTTGAAGGATATCCCCCGAAAAAACAGTGGAGCTTTCGTAAGATCGTAGGTATCATAGATCTGGACATTGGCCACAGACTGCCCGACTGCCATCAGGTTCACCATTTTGTAAAACAACTCCTGTTCCAGGGTGACCTGGCCCATCCTTTCAAAATTGGCCTTGAGCATTTTCCAGGCCACTTCGATGGTGTCAATATCCTGGTACTGAAACCCCAGGTACAGGGAAAGTTGCTGGGGACTGACTTCGATGGTCTGGACCTTCAGCACCTTTCCGAAACCCGCATAGTCCAGCCATTGCTGATATATCCCCGCCTGTTTTTTAAAAAATTCGCTATCCCTGCTAAGGTCTTCGGTCTGGGCCCGGATAGCCATTGGGAGTAGTGCAAAGCCACAGATGGCAATGCCTTGCAGCAAACGTTTAGGGTTCATTGATGCTTCGTTTAAGGGTTAAAAGATGAACAAATATATATTTTTTTGTCTTTCGCATTGAACAGAAAAGCCATTCTATGTGTTTCTCGCCGCCTTTTATGAGAAGAACGCAAGAAATAACCGTATCGTATCCATCATCCCGGAGCGCTGTGTTGGGGGGGAGAAATGTTTGATATTTGGGCGTAGGCGGCATCCCTCTTTGCAGCTTTGCGTGAAATGATTTTTTTCAGGAAGACAGCAATGAAGTGTGCCATAACCCCGGGCAAAGACAACGCACGCGTTGTCCCCCAACGATCCCAGATTCAGCGCCCAAAAAATGTCCACCCCCCCCAATTCACCACCGTAGAGACAACGCACGCGTTGTCTCCAACGATCC
>JBMOJO010000446.1:0-2064 GCA_049315745.1 Saprospiraceae bacterium
ACGTTCAGCATGACATTATTCTGGGTCTGGCTGCCGATATTTTCCACATCGGCCAGGAATCCGAAAGACTCTACCTGGGAAAGCGGGGTCACAAAATTTGGTGGGATGGCATAGAAATCGTTCACGCGTAGGTTATTGGCTTCCTGAGCGAGGATCTGTACGTCGTCTATAATCCAGTGATAGTAATTCCCCAGGTAGAGGAACTTTACGATCAGGCTGTCCGCATTTGCTGTGCCCCCCAGCGGAAGTACTACCAACGGAGAGGCGTTCACGTTATAAGCCTCAATATCCTGGTTGATTTGCAGGGTATCCCAGGCCGTACCGCCGTTGACCGACCAAAGGACAAAATAGTTGCTGCTGAGTTGACGGACATATTGATAAAATTTCAACTGGTAACCCGGCGATCCCGCCCCGCGCAATTTGATGGTCGGCGAAATCAGTTCCCCGAGCTGGGTCGTGGGGCAATCCCCGGAACCCAGTCCGGCACCGCATTCAGTCCCTTTATCGTCCAGCAAATTTGAGGAGAACATCGCCGCGCCGTTACACTGTGTCGGACTGGCAATATTGCCCCGGCAGCAGGTAGTAACGGGGGTAGCCCCTTCGGGCGCCCAGCGCCAAAGGTCAACTTTAGGTTGGGATTGGTTGCTCGAACACCAGATATTCCGGATTTTCCATCCATTCAGGCCACCGTTAAAATCGCCCTGCCCGGAGAGTGCGCCCCAGACGATCGTCCTGGCAACACCTGAATCGGGATCTGCGAAAGGACGGATGGCAATCGTTACCTTCACCCCTTGTGCAAGCGCATTCTTGATCGTCGTACCCTGTCCCTGCGTCATGAAGAAGCTGGGAATAGTCACCTGGGCGGCGAATGGCTGGGTAACGCCCATGTTGACCAGCTCCGGGGCATTCGTGCTATTGTTGATCACGATTGCCGCGATAGCCCCTTTCAACTGCGCATTCAGGACTTTTTCGGAAAAGGAACAGGTACCCCGGTCTATCACTGCAATTTTTCCTGTCAGGTCTGTCGTGATAGAACCACAGCCCAGTGTCGAACCGGCATTGTCCCGGACCAGGAGCAGGTCGCCCTGTACCGGTACCGAGCAGCGAAATGCCCCGAAACAGCCGATTTGTGCAAGATACGTGCCCGCTGCGGGCGATGGTGCGCTGACCGTCAGCACATGGGTACTTTGGGCAAAGAGGTATGCCCCACAGAACATTGCAACCAGAAAAGTAAAAATCCGCATAGTCAATGGTTTGGTGATTCAAAATGAATGGTATGCTCGGGAAGCGTAATATATTAGACTTGTTGCGATTATTATACAGGATTGCCTCGAACAGCGCGTGCCAAAAGTATTTTCTTGGCGCTTCGCGCCAAATAATCAATTGAGACCGCACTTGGTTCATTGATTTTGCTTCGCAAAATCAATGAACCAAGTGCGGTCTCAATATAAAATTTCGCCGCCGAAGGCGGCAAAAGACTTTTTGTACAACCCCATCCAAAGGCTATTTCGACACCAGCGGCGGCTTCCAACTTATGGGGCAGCCTCCTCAGCTTAGGCCGAGAAGGAAGTGCCGCATCCGCAGGTATCCTTGGCGTTGGGATTGTTGAAGACGAAACCTCTGTTGTTAAGGCCTTCGAGCCAGTCAATTTCCATACCCAGCAGATAAATCGCATGGGATTTTTGCATGACCACTTTCAACCCCCCGATTTCGTAGGTATTGTCTCCCTCCTTCTCCACGTCAAAGCCCAAGACATAAGAAAAGCCCGAACAGCCCCCCCCTTTGACCCCTATGCGAAGCCCGTGGTCCTCGGGGATATGCTCTTCGTCGCGAATACGCTTTAATTGGTGCAATGCGCCCGCCGTAAGCGTTACCGGTTGAATTTCAGTTTTCGTTCCTGCCATTTTGCCTATTGTTTTGAACCCACGACGAATTGTCTTTCAAGTAAAATATCGTATCTGTTTAGCAGGTTGGGGTTGTGTGAAAAATCTTCTGCCGCCTACGGCGGCAGAAGATTCTTCTGAGAGACACGTCGTTTTCACGATTTCGCTTCGCGAAATCGTG
>JBMOJO010000447.1:0-2062 GCA_049315745.1 Saprospiraceae bacterium
CGCGTTAGTTTATGCCAGGCAAATAACGCAGAGGGCTTGTGTAAAAAGCCTTTTGCCGCCTTCGGCGGCAGAATATTCTTCTGAGCGACACGTCATTTTCACGATTTCGCGAAGCGAAATCGTGAAAATGACGTGTCGCTCACAACATCATTCGGCGCAAAGCGCCGTAAAAAACCTTTTTATACAACTCCACCCTTGAATAGCACGCAGACCAAATAAAATCCTTCGCGGCGAAGCCGGGGATACCCGTGGTGATATGTTTTTTCACCACAAAGACACAAAGGAAAAACACAAAGGGCACAAAATATAATAGCCCCGTGCTATCTCCGTGCCCCCCGTGTACCCCGTGGTGATATTTCGTTTTCTACCACGATTATCCATCGCAACAAGTCTTATAATTAAAAAGGAACGAACAATGAGCCTGGCAGAATAGGCCCTATCAAAACAAAATCATTCTTTGTTAAAGAACAATTATTATTATATTTGTTCTTTAACAAAGAAAGGTTTTTATGCAAAAAGATGCCCTTGCACAAATCCTGATTGACCAAAAGGACAGCTTCAATCGGAACCGGCATTTAATAGCGCGGGAGGTGGACCTGGCGCCCTATTTGAATACTCGCCAGATAGTGGTGATTACGGGTGTGCGGCGATGCGGAAAATCATCGCTGTTGTTTTTAATCAAGGAAAAACTGGGGTTGGAAGAAGCTGGGTATTGTTATCTGAATTTCGATGATGAACGCATTATCTGCGATACCGCAATCCTGGACGAACTGTACTTGCTGCATTTGGAAATGTACCAGACAGAACCTGTCTTTTTCTTTGATGAAATTCAGCATGTTCCAAAATGGGAAAAGTTTGTGAACCGGATGTACGAAAAGGGGCTGAAAATATATGTGACAGGATCCAATGCCAACCTCTTAAGCTCTGAAATCGCCACCAGTCTTACCGGGAGGAATAAAACAATTGCGCTATATCCTTTCTCATTTGGCGAATTTTTGCAAATAAGAGGAAAAAAGCGCCGAGATCTTGAAAAGCTGGCTTCAAAAGATATAAGCCTGCTCCAGGCCGAATTGAACGATTATATGCATTATGGCGGTTTTCCGCTCGTCGTGCAGGAAAACGACCTGGAGATTATTAACCATTACTTTCAGGATATTCTTTACCGGGATATCATCGCACGTTATCGTATCGTACAGGTGAATGAGTTGAAGCAAATTGCCCTATTCCTGGCTTCCAATACGGGAAAATTGTTTTCATACGCTACGCTACAGAAGGTATCTGGTGTGAAAAGTACGAGTTCCATTAAGAGTTATGTGGACTATTTTGAGCAATCCTATTTGTTTTCATACCTGAAAAAATTTGATTATTCGGTAAAAAAACAAATCATGAACCCCAAAAAGGCGTTTGCGATTGACCCCGCCGTTTGCAATCGCCTGGGTTTTCGCTTTTCTGAAAATAAAGGCCGCATGCTGGAAAATATCGTTTACCTGCAGCTGCTCAGAAGAAAAAGGGAAGTGTTTTACTACAGCGGCAAAAAGGAGTGCGATTTTGTGATTCAGGAGGGTTTACAAATAAAAGAAGCGATACAGGTGGTGCACGAACTTCACGATCTCAACGCTCAAAGAGAAGTAGAGGGTCTGCTGGAAGCGATGCAAACCTTCCAATTAAAAAGCGGCCTCTTAATTGTAGGGCATCATTTGGTTAAGCATTTTTCTGTTCCGGATAGCATTACCGTAATGCCCGCGTGGAAGTGGCTGCTCCTGGGGCCTCCATACGCATAATATTTTGCACGGAGAAGATATGGGATAATTACCCTCCGTTTGCTCCGTGGTGATATTTTGGGTTGCAATTCGACCCAAAAAACCGCTGAAGCGGTTCGGAGCTGTTGAATCTGCACACTGCCCCACGGCTAAAACCGTAGGTTCCGTGATTTATAGCCGTAGAGACGCGATTCATCGCGTCTAAAACGCGTTAGTTTATGCCAGGCAAATAACGTAGAGAGGTTGCGTAAAAAGCCTTTTGCCGCCTTCGGCGGCAGAATATTCTTCTGAGAGACGCGTCA
>JBMOJO010000448.1:0-2062 GCA_049315745.1 Saprospiraceae bacterium
CGTTTTTTTGACAAAAAAAATTACCCCTACGCGTATTCCTTTAACTCGGATGCGCATGACGACGGCATTAAAACGATTCTCGGGAAGACGGGCAGGTTCGACGGCGATGATGTGATAGATATCCTGCTGGAGCAACCCCAAACGGCGCGGCATATCGCGCGCTCGGTCCTTCGGTTTTTCTTTTCGGATGATCCCCCGGAGGACATGATCCGTTCCTGCGGGGAGGCCTATTTCAATAGCGGTTTTGAAATGCGGGCGCTTTTGGAAAGCCTCATGGCGCAAAAAGCGTTTTACGACCCGGTTTTTATCGGGAGTAAAGTTAAAACGCCGGTCGAACTGCTGGTCGGGTTTCAGCGGCAAACAGGCCTTCGCACAAAAGGAGTGAAAACGACGAACAGTTTTCTCCGCTATTGTGGTCAGGGTTTATTTGTACCCCCCTCTGTGGCAGGCTGGCCCGGAGGCGCCGACTGGCTGCGCGGCGAGCGTTTGTTCCACCGACTTTTCCTGCCGGGGACGCTGATAGAAATTTCTAACCGGAAAAGTGCGAGGAACAGCACGGCGTATAAGGTCAGCAGCCGTATGTTTTCAGCTTCCAAACGCAAGTTTCGGTATATCGCCGACGCGCAGTGGGATGCCGAGCGCTTTTATGGTGCACTGAACGGACAAAACCTGTATCTTTCGGAATGGATGCTTGGACAAAAGCAGGAAAGGGAAGAACTGGAGTATTTGTTGCAAACCCCTCAATATCAGTATTGCTGATGAATCGCAGAAAATTTTTCAGAACCACGGCAATCGCCAGCATGGCGATGGGGGCCGCCCAATGGGGCAGTTCCTGTGCCCAGGCGGAGGCCACTCCGGCGTATAATGGCAAGCGCCTGGTCTTGATAAAGCTCGCAGGCGGCAACGACGGTCTTTTTGCTTTTTTCCCCAGGGAACACGACATCATTGATGCGGCACGCCCCAATCTTGGCGCCATGTCGCGCCAAAACGCAGTTCCGGTAAATGGCGAATGGTACCTCAACGGCCAGTTTCATACACTGGAAACCTTGCTGGGACGTGGAGAGATGGCGATTCTGCCTTTTGTGGGTTATCCCTCGCCCAATACCTCCCATTTCAAGTCGTCGGAGATTTGGGATACCGGCTTCGTCCCGGGGGAATATGCGGCTACCTCAGGCTGGATTGGCCGCCTCCTCGATTCCGGGGCCCTTAGCGTTCCGGGCAATGAAACCCCTGCAGTATCCCTGGCAGAGGCGGATACGATGGTGATCAGGGGCCTGGAAAAACAGGGATTATACTGGCGCGGCAACGAACCCCTTGAATGGTACGCGGGCGACATCCGCCACTGGTTGCGGCACCACCGCCATAACCGCCTTGCGGAACAGGTGTTTCGGGAGTACGCCCTTATACAGTGGCTATCGGATGTGCAGCCCTGCTCCGGCTTCCCTGCTACACTCCTCGGGGAGCAGTTGGCCCGGATAGCGAATATGGTACATAACGATAAGCCATTCAAGGTATTTTATGCCATGCAGGGCAACTATGACACCCATAAAAGTGCCGGGGGCAAGCTGATGAACCTTTATGCAGACCTGAATGCTGCCTTGTTCAGCTTTTCGCAGGCCTTAAAAGCAAGCGGGCACTGGAAAGATACCATCGTACTCGTATATTCGGAATTTGGCCGCACCATAGACGAGAATGCCAATGGCGGTACAGACCATGGCGCTGCAGGCCTGTGCCTGCTCCTGGGCGATAATGCAGTAGTGAGAAATTACGCCGGTATAACCCCCGAAATACGCTTCATCGAGATGGCCGGGGAACGGTATTTGGGCCATCAGTTAGACTTCAGGGATTTGTATGGTGAATTGATTAGGGGGTGGTTGGTTTGAATTGGGGCTACGCTTGTATCGGTTTGGCAGGTAATTTCCTTGCAAAATAATTTTTGGTTAGGTTGTGTAAAAAAGTCTTTTCATAGCGCTTCGCACCAAATTATATTTTAAGAGGTTGTGTAATAAGTCTTTTGCCGCCTACGGCGGCGGAATATTCTTTTGAGAGACACGTCATTTTC
>JBMOJO010000144.1:0-9129 GCA_049315745.1 Saprospiraceae bacterium
GAAAAGCTGGCTGCAAGGCAAAGGGAAATGGCAAAACACGCCAAAGCCATCTGGAAGATTCAGGAGCTGGATTTTTGACTGCCCGATATGCCCTCTTTTAAATACCTGTTTGGTATCTGTTTAACAGGTCGTTTCCCCAGGACAGCTACCTGCTAAATAGATATGAAAAAAAAGGTATTGGGTGCTGAGGCCTATATTTAAAAAACGATAGTCAGGCAATCAACTGAAACAAGCCCAGCCCGAGTAAAAGGAAACCAATCATCCTGTTCAACAGACTGCCTTGCAGGATAGCGCTGAATTTGCCGGCTAAATGCTTCCCCGCCAGGGCGTAAGCCTGAAGCGCACTGAATTTAGCAATGCCAACCCCGCCGAAGTACCCTAACAATAAAAGAACAGGAGTTCCACCATAGAAAAGAACAGGCAAGTCCCAGGTACTCCAATAGGTAAGTACCAGGATCCAGAAGGCGATTGCCTGGGGGTTCATGAAACCAATCATCAGACCGTACAAAAAAATACGCCTATCGCCCGGCAATAATTGCGCAGCGGTCTTTTTCCTTGGGATTAGATAAGACGCGCCTAACAAAAGGGCAAAAATTGCAGCAATTACGCTAATCACCGGATTCGTTTCCAGGAATTGACCTGCCATCTGCCCAAATACCAGCGCTACGGCAGACTGCCCGGTCTCTACAAGCGCTGCACCAAGGCTGAAAGGCAAGGCACTCCTGCGAAGCCCAATTTCCAGGGCGCAAAGGTTAATGGGGTTGACCGGCAGGGAACCCAGAAAACCTATCGCAAAAATGCCAAAGAAAACCAGGATGAAAGACGCTTCCAAATTTAAAACGATTTAGGTGGGGTAACAACTGGCCCGATCAAAAAGTTTCAGGAGACGACGAGGGTGCCAATGCCGGGCTACCTATTACTTCCCGCTCCTTGCCCAGGAAATATATCCATGCCATACCCCCAAGGACGATCGTAGCCGCGCCCACAACATACCCCAATACGAGAAGTACCTCCAGCCATCCTGTAAGGGCTGCACCAAAATTTTTGATCATCAGGACGCTCAAACTCCCCAGGTAGCCAAACGAATCAGCAAGGTACATAAAAAAACCCAGGTTGCCGATACACCGAAAATGGGCAAACCAACGCTCAAAAAGCATCGTGTGGTAGCTGATATAGGCCAGGTACATCGCAAAACCTGCTATGACCATCCAGGCCACTGGTCCAATTAGACCTGCAGAAAACAGTAAATTGCCGAGCAACAATAAAATGCCGCCCAGGATTATAATCGCCAAATTGGCATAAAAAGCAATCCGGTTGTTCCGGACGTACATCATAAGTGCAATCGTGGCAAAGACGCAAAGCGCGATCGGTACTTCAGACCAGAAAAGTAAGCGCGAAGTGTCCGCCCGACCTAACAAGGCCCAGATCTCTACTGCAAAGTTGTCTCGGACATCGCGAAATATGGTAAGTGCAATATAAATCCCTACAACCAGGATAATCCCAACGCTAAAACGCCTGAACAGTGCCAGGCGCCCGCCCAAGTCCATCCGGCTGCGCTCCGAACGGTGCCCGATATCCGCTGTATCAGGCGCAGGTGTGCGCTCCAACATCCAAACTCCGGCCAAAAGCACAGGAACGAACAGCAAACCCGTCAAGAATGGCATCCAGTATTCACTTACCTGCCACGCATCAATCAAATACTTGCCAACCGACTTCACCAAACCCGAAGAAACAATGAAGCTTGCACTCATGCCTGCACCCAGCAGCTCCGTGTTTCGCCTTCCTTCCAGATACGAAAATACCAACCCCCAAATCATCCCTAACGGAAGCCCATTGAAAAATAAAAAGACAATATTGTACGGCACCGGAATGCTAGCGAATAGCAGAAGGCTCGCCCAGGAGATGCCAATCAGTAAAAGAATCGAAGCGGCCCGCCTATCCTGGGGCATTTCCGAAACGACTTTGATCCCAATAAACTTAGAAAGCAGGTATCCAAGTGCCTGAAAGCTGATGAGTAGTATTTTATAGTCAATGCCCCAAACCATTTCCCCCGCAAAAGTTCCGGCAGCAAATGCTTTGCGGAACGCATACATGCTGCAATAAGCAGTAAAAGCCCCCATCATCGGCAGCAGTGTACGGGACGAATACTGAAACGCCTTTTCGTATTTGAGTATAGCCAAGGGTCCTTATATTTTTTTGTACCAATTTACCGAGGGTGGGGTTGTGTAAAAAGTTTTTGCCGCCTGCGGCGGCAGAATAATATTTGGCGCGAAGCGCCAAGAAAAGACTTTTTACACAACGCCTATCAAAACAATATCCTGCCGCAGTAGGCAGCAAAAGAATTTTTACGGTGCTTCGCGCCGAATTATATTTTGAGAGACACGTCATTTTCGCGATTTCGCTTCGCGAAATCGCGAAAATGACGTGTCTCTCAAAATAATATTCTGCCGCCGAAGGCGGCAAAAGAGTTTTTACACAACCCCGCAGATTAAATATTATTTAACGGGGCAGTGACCTAATAAAATTGGCGGGAACTGACATCAACAAACAGCGATAGCGCTGCTTTGTCTGTCGGTTAGTCGTCGTTCCGGAAAAAGTCCAGTTTTAGCCCAAACTGGACACGCGCATTGTAATATTCCGCCTGCATCGTCCGCCCGCTTACCCCTTGGTAATAGCGCAGCGGCTGGTTGGTCAGGTTATTGGCATCCACAAACAAGCGCCATTTCGGGCTGAATGCGAAGGAAGCATTCGCATCCACGTGAAGCTGTGCGTCCAGGAACCTGGAATCCACGGTCTTTGCCGTTGATAGCGCCAGGAAAGTATCGTCGGGATCCAGGAATCCGCTGTGATAGTTCAGGGACACCCGAGCCTGGAGACGCTTGCCCTCGTAAGCAAAAGAGCCGTTGAAATTATGTTTGGAAGCTCCGGGAAGACCTGTCTCGAAACTCACCACATTGCCTTCGTCCTCATCAAAGAAAAGCACTTCAGCATCGGAGTCCGTAAAGGTGTAGTTCAGATAAATGCCGAGGTTTTTCAAAAAGCCGGGCAGAAAGTCGAGCTGGCGCTGGATTGCCGCCTCGAAGCCGGTAACCGTTGCTGAAGGGCCGTTGGTAGGGGTAGTAGCCCGGATAAAGGTATTTCCGCTGATGGGGTCCTTAAAGTTCTGGACAGAGGTGGCATAGATAAAGTCTTTGATGTCTTTATAAAAAATGCCTGCCGAGAAAATCCCAACGGTCGAAAAATAATGCTCGAACATCAGATCCAGGTTGGAAGCGGTAGTTGCCTTCAGGTTCGGGTTGCCCGTGACCAAGGTATTATCAGAAACGTCAATCCTGCGGCTTGGTGCAAGATCCACATAATCAGGTCGAGCCAGGGTGTTGGTCCAGGCTGCACGCAACAGGGTGTTGGGGCTGAAATCGAGCTTCAGGTGCAGGGCAGGCATTACATTGGTGTAATTGCTGGAACCGCTCACATCCGTAGCATTATCGTCGGCATCGAATTGAGTCGCATTGTAGGTTACCCCGGTACGTTCTACCCGCAGCCCACCGATCACCGTGAACTTATTGCCGAGCTGCTGCGTAAGCATCGCATAAGTACCGAGGATTTGTTCCGTACCATCGAAACTTGCTTCCCTGTTTCCAATATTATCCTCCTGAAAAGCAGCATTATACTTTTTCTCGAAACCTTCCAGCGATTCCGGTATGGGGAACCGACCAACGTTGTAACTTACCCCGCCTCCATTCGCCAAAAAGCCGGCGTCAGTGTAATTATTGACGGTAAAATCGTTGAAACGCACAGTTTGCCCGGACGCCGGCACCAATAAACCTCTGTTTTGTTCTACTACCTTAGCCTTAGTACGGATTACACCTCCGAGTTTCAGTTGACTGACTTTGCGCTCGTCTCCAAGCGGGATGCGCAAATTGAACCTGCCGTTGGCATCCGTTTCGTCCGTGAAATCATTGCGAAGTTGAAACCTGCGGAAAGGCTGTGCAGAAATATCGAAAGCAGGCTGGGTAGAAACAAAAGGAAACTCCGGGTTAGTCGTATTGGGTCGGAGTCCGGAGGTTAAGGGAAGGTTAGCGCTCCTCCAACTGATATAGCGCTCGTTAGGGCGGTCCTCCTGTGCATACGAGAAAGTCGCAGCCCAGTCCAGGTTGATTTTACCATTGAGTAAGTGCTGCCCGGAAAGTGTATTCGAGGTCACCGTCTGCCGCTCAAGGCGCCTGAACTTTTGGTCCTCACCTCCCCCTTTAAGTTCTGCCTCGACGCGGCCACGCGTCAGGCCATTGGCATCGGGAGCGGACATCCCGGAGTAAACAACCCGAAAACGGTTTTCAAAATCGTCACGTACATTGTATAAACTCCTGAAAAACAACGTTGAGTTATTTCCCAAGCGGTAATCCATGGAAAGGGACCCGCTTCGGCGGATACGCTGAACATCGTATTTGCGAATCTCGGCGACATTAAGGAATGGGGTACCGGAAGCCGTCCTGTCCCATTCAAATTCTGCATTGTCGGAACCAAAATTATGGTTGAACCAAGACCCTCCGAAGATGACTCCGAGCTTACCGCCCGCCAAGCGCTTTCCAGCCACAAAATTAGCGATCCCCATTGGTTGTTGGGAAAGGAAGTTATAGCCTGAGCCAAGTGTGCCCGAAAAGCGAAGCCCCGGGGGAGCCGCCCGCGTAACCAGGTTTGCCGAGCCGCCAATGGCATCGGCATCCATATCTGGAGTGAGGGCTTTGCTCACTTCGATGGTCTGGATCATATCCGAAGGAATCAAATCCAATTGTACGGTCCTGCTGCCACTTTCCGCCGAAGGCAGGCGCTCGCCGTTTAGGGTTACGGAATTGAAACGCGGTTCGGTGCCGCGAATAAGGCCGAAGCGCGCCTCCCCCTGATCATTAATTACGGTAATGCCCGGGATGCGCTTCATGGCGTCGCCGATATTGGCATCCGGAAAACGCCCGATTTGGTCGGCGGAAACGATGTTGGTGATATTTGTATTTGCACGCTGCTGATTGAGGGCCTTTGCCTGTCCTTTCAGGCGGTCCCCAAGTACAAGGACTTCTGAGCCCAAAACAACACCGGGCTTTAAGAAAGCTTTTAACTCGGCGCCACTACCTGCTCCGATTTCAACCTTCTGCTCAAATTTTTCATAGCCAATATATTCGATGCGACAGGTATAAGTCCCCTCAGGGACACCGGTGATGGCGAAAGACCCGCGGGAGTCCGTATAAGCCCCGCGTGAAATTTCCTGAACAAAAACTGCCGCGCCGGGCATGCCCAGTCCGGACTCATCATAAACCATTCCCCGCAAAACCCCTGACTGGGCGTGAAGGAAACCGGCTGCTATAAAGACGGAAAGGAAAGATAAAACTGCTGTTCTCATTTTTTTCCGCAAACGTACCGGGCAAATGTTTCCTTAATGTTAATTGGATTTTAACTTATTGTTATTTCTCAGGACAACGACCCGCTAAATAGTTGCCTTTAAACAATACTACCGCGAAAAAATATTTCCCTGCATCAGCGCGATTGCGCGGGATAATTCGCCCTGCTTTACGACTTTGAAGTTCTGGCGCGCCTTGGCGCAACAACCTTCACTGTTCCTGCCATCCTGTGCAACCATCACTCCCTTTTCGCCTGAATAGATTTCAAACCCGTCGGTTTCGCTCACCCGATCCACCCCGCTCGACCTGCCGATGCGAAAACTCCCGATATAAGATAAGCCCTTGGCCGTGCCAAAAACTCCAAAGGAATGGTTGCCCTGGCTGGAAACGACCAGATAAGTAAGCCCCTTTTCCCGATATAATGCCAAGCCTTCTAAATCTGCCTTGAGCATTTTGTTGTCGCCCAGTGAAGCCACCAAGGCCGGGCTTCTTTCCAAATTATTCAAATCCAGGGCCCAAATTCCAAAATCTTCTTCTGCAATATACAAAATGCCCTTTTCATCATCTGCGACCATACCCTCGCATTGCCCTCCAAACCTGAAAGACTTGATCAGAGAACCTGCTATATTTCCCTCGCGGTCGAAAGAAAGTGCGTATCCCTCCAACAAGCCTTCCTTTCCAATTACAAATGCAAAAACAGCCGAATCCTTTTGATAAAAACAAAAGCCATAAACCTCTTCGATACGCGACTGCGGCAGCACAGAGGGCAGCATGGTCATCTGCCAGCGGCTTTGATCAAAAATAAAAAATTGCATGGCGTTGAGCGTCCGGTTAGACCCCCCAACCAGCGCCCGGCCATCGGCTAAGGTCCGCACATCAACGTTATTGATCGCCCCGGATGAGTCCAGAAATCGAGTAGCCCCCTGCATATCAAATACTAAAAGGCCCTTCTTCTTATCCGTAGCGATAATTGCCACCGGGGCTGAATTTCCAGGAGGAGCATATATCGCCACATCATCCGCAGCATCTCCTTTTGAAGTAACAGGTTGGGTTTCAATATCCGGCTTTACGATCAACACCTCTGTGCTGCAAGACCAAACGAAGAATATTTCCGATAGCAAGATAACCGACATACAAATCCGTAAAGCTTGCCGGTAAAAATTTGGCAAATGGGGGATTAAAATTTTAGCTTTTTGACGCGCAAAAGAATTCATTGTTTTAATTTTTAGGCAACTATTTGCCAGGTGCCTCCGCGGCCTCGCCGCGAAGGATTTTGTTTGGTTTGCGTGCATTCTTAAACCAAATATTCTTCCTCGAGGCAGTGACCTGCCAAATAGATCCATTTTTAAAAGCGTTAGTGCGATGGGCTACAGGGTCAGGGCCAAATGTCATTTTAATGCAAACCATTTTCGCAAAATACGCACAATTAAATGATTTGCAATTATTTAAGCAAAAATGCCTTGGAAAAGCAGCGTACCTTCCAGTACAAATATGGTAAATTTGGAAATGCCCGAACATCCATTCTGCCGAGTTTACAAAAACATAATACTCGGGTTACATTTGCTTAAATAAGTAATGGCTTTCTTTGCTATAATAAAGGCAGCTGTTTAACAGATCGCTGCCCTGGGAATGCTATTTGGGGTTGTGTAAAAAGTATTTTTTCGGCGCTTCGCGCCAAATAATAATTTAAAACCGGGGTTGATTCATTGATTTTGCGAAGCAAAATCAATGAAACAACCCCGGTTTTAATATAAAATTCTGCCGCAGGAGGCAGCAATAGCCTTATTCCCCAACCCCGACCAAATATTATTTTCCAAAGCAATGACTTGCTAAAAAGAAACGTAATTTATCCCTCATGAAAAATGAAAAAAAAGACTTGCTCATCATAGGAGGCGGGGCCCTTGGCGCCTTTCACGCCTATCACGCACTTGAGATGGGCCTGAAGGTAACCCTTCTTGAGAAAGATACAGCCCCTAAATCGGCTTCTGTCCGCAATTTCGGGCAAATCGTACCATCCGGAATGAACCAAAAATGGCAGGCGTTTGGGCGAAAAAGCCTGGAGGTCTATGCAAAACTACAATCCCGGGCAGACCTTGGGATTATGCACGGTGGCAGTATCTATTTGGCATCTGATGCAGCAGAACTCCAACTGCTCGAAGAACTTGCGAAGATTAACCGGTGCAATGACTATCCCTCTGAGCTCCTGACCCCTAAAGCGTGTCTCGAACGATACCCGTGTGTACAGCCCTGGTATTGCAGGGGCGGGTTATATTTCCCCCAGGAACTTTCTGTGAACCCCAGAACCATGGTGCACCGCTTGCTCGCCCTGTTACAGGAAAACCCCAACTTCAATTACTTGCCCAATACCCTGGCCAAATCCATAGATTCCGGCGGTGCAACCTGCAAGGTTTCCACAGCAAACGGGGACGTCTGTGAAGCGGAACAAGTAATTCTGTGTTCCGGCACTGAATTCGAACACCTATATCCCGGGATTTTCCGGAATGCCGGCCTTGAACTGGTTAAAATCCAGATGGCCAGGATAAAGGCCCAGCCTAATGCCCGCATCCCTGGCAATATCCTGACCGGGCTGACGATCCGCAGGTATGAAAGTTTCGCAGAATGTCCTTCTTACTATAAAATAAAAGCGACTGAAGACAAAGACAGCTTCTGGAAAAAATGGGGCATTCACCTGCTATTTAAACAGGAAGCCGATGGGAGTATTATCCTGGGTGATTCCCATGAATACGCCGACTGGTCTATGGGCGAAACCCCCGATGAATTTCTCCGGGAGGAAGTTACCCGCTATTTCCTCGATGCAGGTGCCACCATCCTGCAACTCGACCACTGGGAAATCGAGAACCAGTGGATAGGGCTTTACAGCCAATGCAAAGACCAGGATATTTTCCAGCAAACAATAGATGGCAAAGTACATATTGTTACCGGTATCGGTGGAAAAGGAATGACGGGAAGCGCAGGGTTTGCATTTGATCACCTCTCAAAATTATACGGCAATGATCCGAATGGTTGTATTTGATATGGCCGGCACTACGGTAAACGAACACAATGTGGTTTATAAAACCCTTCACCGTGCGATCGTTCAAACTGGCCTGGACGTATCCCTGGAGGCTGTGCTGCGTATCGGGGCGGGCAAGGAAAAAAGGCAGGCAATCCAGGACACCCTCCTCGAATTTGGCCAGGGCGTTGAAGACCTGGACCTCATTTACGAAAAATTTGCGGTACAGCTCTCGGAAGCGTATGAAAAACTCGAGGTGAGCCCTATGCCTGGTACAGAGGCAGTTTTTCAAAGCCTCCGAACAGCCGGCGTATATGTTGTTCTCAATACCGGATACGACCGCCCCACTGCTTTGACCCTTCTGCAAAAACTTTCCTGGCAGGAACACCGCGATTTCGACCTGTTGGTTACCGCTGACCAGGTCCCGCGTGCACGGCCTTACCCGGATATGATCCAAAAGGCGATGGCCTGCTTCGATATCAAAGACCCGGGCGAAGTAGCAAAAATCGGTGATGCAGTGGCCGATATAGAGGAGGGCAGGAATGCAGGCTGTGGCCTTGTACTCGGTATTACCACCGGTGCGCACACGCATGATCAACTTCGCGCTGCCCGGCCTGATGGTATAATCGCTTCATTAGCGGAACTGCCAGGGCATTTGTCCACTTGCCTTTAGGGGTTGTGTAAAAAGTCTTTTCATGGCGCTTCGCGCCAAATTTAAGTTTGAAA
>JBMOJO010000145.1:0-9108 GCA_049315745.1 Saprospiraceae bacterium
CTCTCAAAACATCATTCGGCGCGAAGCGCCGTAAAAAACCTTTTTACACAACCTCAATGCGCATATTTCGCCGCCGCAGGCGGCGTTTTGTTTACGGCCAGCGTCTATCAAAATCATGTTTTGCCGCTGCAGCGCTAAAAACTTCCACCGCCATGCGGAAAATTGCAGTTATTGGAGCGGGTACGATGGGAAATGGTATTGCGCACCTGTTTGCGATGAAGGGGTTCGCGGTACATCTGGTGGATGTTTCAGCAACAGCCCTTGAACAGGCGCTGGCAACGATCGCCAATAATTTAGGACGGATGGTGGCCAAGGGTACGATTACTGAAGCAGACAGGAAGGCCGCGCTGGAACGTATCCGGACGTTCACCGAGTTGTCAGAAGGGGTGGGGTACGCCGACCTGGTAGTCGAGGCGGCAACAGAGCAGGAAGCCCTAAAGCGGAAAATTTTTGCTGCCCTGGACAGTCATGCGCCTGTCGGGTGTATCCTCGCAAGTAACACTTCTTCTATTTCAATTACGGCTATCGCGGCTGCGACTGCCCGGCCCGGACAAGTGATCGGGATGCATTTCATGAACCCTGCGCCGTTAATGCCCCTCGTAGAGGTAATCCGCGGATATTCTACAACGGACAGGGTCGCAGGGGAGGTGATGGAGATTTCACGGCAACTGGGTAAAACACCGGTCGAGGTGAACGACTATCCCGGTTTCGTAGCAAACCGTATCCTGATGCCGATGATCAACGAGGCCGTTTTTACCTTGTTCGAGGGAGTGGCCGGCGTAGCGGAAATAGACCAGGTGATGAGGCTCGGTATGGGCCACCCGATGGGCCCGCTGCAATTAGCGGATTTTATCGGCCTGGATGTCTGCTTGTCCATCCTGCGCGTCTTGCACGGGGGCCTGGGCCATCCTAAATATGCACCCTGCCCCTTGCTGGTAAATATGGTTGCGGCAGGCAAGCTCGGGGTTAAGTCTGGCGAAGGATTTTACGCGTACGTCAATGACAACAAAGCATTGAACCCCTCGCCACGCTTCACGCGCTAAGCGGTCAATATGGAGAAGATTGGAGTAGATCGGTTATGGTCGGAGATGCAGGGGAGGGTCTTATTTGATGTGCGTACCCCCTCGGAATATGCCGGCGGCCATATCCCCGGGGCGCTCAACTTGCCGCTTTTCTCCGATGACGAGCGGGCAGTAGTCGGTACGATATATAAGCGGCAAAGTCCGCGGCAGGCGTTATTGAAGGGCCTGGAATTCGCAGGGCCTAAGATGGCCGCTTATGTCCGGGAAGCCATGGCCGGTGCAAGGGAAGGAAGGGCAGTCCTGCATTGCTGGCGTGGTGGCCAACGCAGCGCCAGCCTAGCCTGGCTTCTCGAATTCGCTGGGTTCGAGGTGCAAATCCTTTCCGGGGGCTATAAAGCCTATCGCACGTATATCCACTCGGAATTCACCCGCCGCCGCCTTCGCCTGGTCGTGTTGGGCGGGCCAACCGGGAGTGGTAAGACCCAACTGCTCAGCGCCCTTGCCAGGGCCGGTGAACAAGTGATTGACCTGGAGCAGATTGCCCGGCACAAGGGGTCTTCTTTTGGGGCGCTGGGCGAGGCGCAGCAACCTACCGTTGAACAATTTGAAAACGATTTCTACGAAGTCTTCCGGCAAACCGACCCTGCCCGCCGGGTATGGGTCGAAAATGAGAGTCGCGCAATTGGCCGCGTTTTCATCCCTGGGGGGTTCTGGGAACAATTCCGGACGGCCCCGCTCATCGAGGTGGATGCCCCTTTTGATGCCAGGGTGAGCTACTTGGTGAATACTTATGGGGCTTTCCCCAGGGATCTGTTGCAGGAAGCTTTTCTCCGACTGGAAAGGCGGTTGGGCGGGCAGCATTGTATTGCCGCCATAAAAGCGCTGGAGGACGGGGACCTGGGCACTGCAGCGGGGATTGCCTTGCGCTATTACGATAAATCTTACGCGCATGCCAATTCAAAATGCGCATTTCAGCCAGTAATACCGTTACAAATAGCGGCGCCCGCAAATCCCGATGCGGCAGCGGCATTAATCCAAACGGCAGATGAATACCGACTATAAACTTACGCAATACAGCCATGGCGCAGGGTGCGGTTGTAAGATTGCCCCGCGCGTTCTCGATGAGATGCTCTCCGCCGCAGGCCCTGCCGCAAGCTTTTCCGGATCGCTGCTCGTCGGTAACGAGACGCGGGACGACGCGGCGGTACTGCTCTGGAACGAGGGAGAGGCTGTGGTGAGTACTACCGACTTTTTCATGCCCATCGTGGACGATCCGGAGGATTTTGGCCGGATCGCTGCGGTAAATGCCATCAGTGATATTTATGCGATGGGCGGTACGCCCCTGCTGGCCATCGCTATCCTTGGATGGCCGGTGAACGTCCTGCCACCGGAAATCGCCGGCAGGGTACTCGCCGGTGGGCGGAAGGCCTGTGAGGCTGCCGGTATCCCCCTTGCCGGTGGGCACAGTATTGATGCTCCGGAACCGATCTTCGGCCTTGCCGTGACGGGAAAGGTACGCCTGGATCACCTCAAACGAAACGGCGGGGCCGTTCCGGGCGATTTGTTGTTCCTCACCAAACCGCTGGGCGTGGGGGTGTTGAGTACAGCGCAGAAAAAAGGTATGCTGAAAGAAAGCCATGCACGGCTTGCCCTGGAGAGTATGACAAAGCTCAATCGCGCCGGGGAGGCATTTGGCAGGTTATCCTTCGTGCGCGCCATGACCGACGTCACGGGTTTTGGTCTGTTGGGGCATCTTACGGAAATGTGCGAGGCTTCTGCCGTCAGCGCCAGGATATATTTTGACCAGGTGCCCCTCCTGGATACCGGTGCTATCCGTGCATACATCGCGGCACACTGCGTTCCAGGCGGTACCCAGCGCAACTGGAACAGTTACGGGCACAAAATCGGCTCGGTGGATGAATTTCAAAAAGCCATCTTGTGTGATCCACAAACCAGCGGCGGACTGTTGGTAGCTGTAGATGCAGCCTGTCAGAGCGCTTTTATGGCAGCAGCGGCCGTGGAAGGCCTTGCACTTCTTCCAATAGGGGAGGTCATTCCAAAAGGTAATTTTACGGTGGAAGTGGGCTAACGGTCCGCTGCAGCTGCGGGGCAGACAGCGCTGGTTCGGCGCTACGCGCCAAATTATATTTAGATAGCCGCATGATTTTCACGATTTCGCTTCGCGAAATCGTGAAAATCATGCGACTATCCAAAGAATATGAGGTTGTGTAAAAAGTCTCTTGCCGCCGCAGGCGGCAGAATATTCTTCTGAGCGGGGTTGTGTAAAAAGGTTTTCGCCGCCTGCGGCGGCAGAACATTCTTCTGAGAGACGCGTCGTTTTCACGATTTCGCGAAGCGAAATCGGCGCGAAGCGCCGAATTCTCTTTTGGGGCGGCCTCATTCGTCCGCTCGCCTCAAATGATAATCAGGCAGCTGATGTTATGCGGGCAACTTTGCATTGGGGTCTTTCAGGCTATATACTTTCCCCTTTCCTGAATAAGGTTCTTTTTTAAGCAGATCGAGTTTTGTGCCGAGCTTTTGCAGCGTGCGGTTGAGTTGCTGGCTAAGGCCGGTGTCGCCGATTTGTTCTTTCGTCGTATCGCGTTCCTCTTTCATCGCATCAATAATATCTGCAGAAGTCATAGGTTTGCCGACTTTTTTGATCAAGTCGAAGATGAAGCGGTCCCATTTGTTATAGCTTGCCTTTGGACCGGGTTTGCCCTTACTTTCCGTTTCCTTGTTTTTTGCAGTTTCTTCCTTTTTACTTACCTGCGGGGCCATACCGGTTTCGTCCAGTTTTATTTTTCCTTTCTTTTTAGAAGGAGTTTCGGCGGGACTTTCAACAGCTTCGGTCTTTTTCTTTTTCCCTTTGGCAGTCGGTTCTACCGGTTGGGGCGTTGCGGCAGCTGGAACCTCTGCTGTTGCGCCTGCGGGGGTTTCTTGCTTTCTTTTTCTTCCTTTAGGTTTTTCTTCAATCGGTTTGGTTATTGCCGCCGCAGTTTCCAGCTCAGGTGTTTCTATGGGTTCTGCGGCCTTCTTTTTGAACCCAGCTTTTGGCCCCCGCTTTTTGGGTGCTGGTAATTGCGTTTCTTTTGGTAGTTCAGGAGCCGTCTCAATCATTGGCGTATGTTTTTGTAATTTTGAGATCGCCTCAACTACAGTGCCGCGCTGGAATTCAAGTTTCCGGAGCTCAGACTCATAAGCTGCCATAAGCTGACTAATTTCAGCCGACGTTAATTTTTCATTTCCCATTTCCTTTATTTTCCGCAAATCTACATATTTAAGTTATTTAAAGAAATGATTTTTGTGGTTTAACTCAAATATTTTAATGCAAATCGAAATTATTATCCGGATAATTGCATAAGGATTATTAACTGGGATTTTGAAAGAATGCTGTTTCCCTGCTGTTTGGGGCCTTACAAGTACTTGTTTGCCGCCTATAACGGCATAATATTCTGCTGACGAAGGCGTTAGACTCCTGATCCGCCGGCGTCTCTCTGAATATTCTTTGGTGCGAAATTCCATAAAATGAATAGTGAGACAGCTCCGTACTTAATAGACTTGTTGCGATGGGATTCTCATTGAGTAAAAATGGCTCTTTTTCGCCCACACTGCACCTTTTTTCGGTCACGTAGCTGGGCTACGCTCCCTCAAAAAGGCTTCGTTTGGTCAAAAAATAGCTCATTTTTCCCACAATGATTACCCATCGCAACAAGTCTAATAGAATAAGGAAAATAATTCAAGCCTTTCGGCGGCAAAAGGAAATGATTTTTTACATTCATCTGATAAATCCTTACGATGACGGAGCCAATTATCCCTTTTACCCATGCCATTCGACGGTTTGCGGCCATTTCGGATACCGAAGGGGAGGAGATATTCCGGTATTTTAAGCGGGAAAGGCTCGCAGCCGGGCAGTATTTCGTGAAAAAAGATCAGGTTTGCGATTCGGTCGGGTTTATCGAGTCGGGTATGGTCCGGCACTTTTATTTACAGGAAGGGGAGGAGGTAACCCGTTGGGTGAGCCTGGAAAATGAATTTGTTACTGCGCTGAGCAGTTTTATTTCCGGCAAACCTTGTTCGCATTACCTGCAAGCGATAGGGAATTGCCGGATATGGACGCTCAGAAAGCCTGTCTGGACGGAATTGCTCCAAAACCATGCTTTTATCAGGGAATTCTGGTTGAGGGTATTGGAATTTAACGTAATGGGGTTTGAAGACCGGATATACCAGCAACTGGCGGGGGACGCGGAACAGCGCTACCGGTTTTTTATGGAAAGGTTTCCCGATTTTATTGAAAAAGTACCGCAGAAATATATCGCCTCCATGATCGGGATAAAGCCGGAAAGCCTAAGTCGGCTGCGGAAAAAACTGGCAAAAAAATAGGCCTCGTCCGGTGGGATTGAGAAAGCTTAGCAATCCACGATTTCTTAACCTGGATCATGTTTTTTGGGCATTCAACTGGGTATTTTTGATTCCATAAAATACCTTTTTTATGGAAAAAACAACTCAAAAGACGGACCGCAGAGGTTTTATGGTCCAAACGGGCACGCTGCTCTCTGCTTCCGTTTTCGCTTCATTGGCCTGCAGTGGAAAAAATCCGGAGGAAAAAGCAAACGCCAGAAAACCGGATCCTGATGATTTTGAATCCCCTGCCCTGAAGGCCATTGCCTATGGCATGAGTGCGCCTAACCCGCATAATACCCAGGCCTGGAAGTTCAGGCTTGTGAACGATCAGGAGTTCTTTTTTTATGCAGATGAAAAGCGCCTGCTCCCTGCTACCGACCCGACTACCCGTCAAATTCATATTGGTTGTGGTTGTTTTCTCGGAGCCATGCGCGTCGGAATGTCTTCCAAAGGTTATGCGGCGGATATTCACTTACTGCCCGAAGGGGAATACGGCCTTAGGGAAACCGGGACAAAGCCGGTGGCCCTTGTGAAACTGGACACCTCAAAGAATACGGAGCAGGACCCGCTTTCCGGATTTTTGCAAACGAGAAGGACCAACCGCCTCGCCTATTCCGGCTATATGATTTCCAATGCAGATTTTCAGGCTATTCTATCGGCAACAAAGCCGGAATACTGTGCCATACGCCTGGTTCAGGAAAATATTGCAGCACACCTGGACATCCATTATCAGGGTATGGAAGTCGAATCGAAGACCTATGCAACCTATGAAGAGTCCAGAATATGGTTTAGGGAAAATGATGAGCGTATTGCACAGGAAAGAGATGGGATTAACCTTCCTGCAGGCGGGACGACCGGCATTTCAAAGTGGGTTATTGAAAAAATCATCAGGGGGCTCGATCCGAAAACATGGCACAGCCCGTCCTCAATCGAAAAACATTTGTCGGGCTATAAAAAGAAAATCATTTCTACATCTGCCCTTGTTCAGTTTATCACCCCGACAAATACCCAGACCGCCTGGCTGGAGGCTGGAATGGACTATGTCCGTTTCCAACTCGCCGCAGCACAAGCCGGATATTACCTCCACCCGTTGAGCCAGGTACTGCAGGAATATAAAGAGATGGAAACGTTGCGCACCAAGTATGAAGCGCTGTGCAGCATCTCCGCTCCGGAGAAAATGCAAATGGTCGTGCGTATCGGCAGGGCTAAACTTCCTTTTGAGAGCTACCGGAGGGATGTTAAAAGCACCCTGAAGGTGTAAGGTAAGAAGTTTTTCTTCGCGCCTCTGTACCCTTGCGGGAGAAAAGATTATTTCACGCAAAGACGCCAGGCCGCAAAGGGGGGGCTATGCACAAATTTCAGGTATTTACCCCCCTATTTTCCCAAAATTGTTAACGTAGGGGCGAATAAACATTCGCCCAGACTACGGTGCCGGGCGAAACCCACGGTGGGTTGTTTTTACACGCCGCCCCAGGGCGGTGCATTGCCCATACCGGATTACCCCGACATTTTCGGGAAATAACGCCGGTGTGGGTATTGCCGCATTTTTCATCCCGTGGGTGGTGTTGCCGGGCATCGTAGGGCGAATGGTGATTCGCCCCTACACCTGAAATTGGGGGTTGGATGGGGGGAATGGGCCGGAAAGGGTGTCTGGATCAGGTTTTTCAGGATATTAGGATTTTCATCTGCCCTCTTATTTTTTGGCTGAAAATAAATTATTATCAGCCAGAATTGCTATTTTTAAGCGAAAATTGGCTGATAATGATACCGCGCTCCAATATTGTCGGAAGAAAAAAAGAACGTGCTCAGCTCCAGGCCTTGCTGGAAAGCCGTAAATCGGAATTTCTGGCCGTTTACGGGCGCCGTAGGGTGGGCAAGACGTTCCTGTTGCGCGAATTTTTCGAATACCGCTTTGATTTTCAAATTTCAGGTCTGGCCAATGCCAGGACTGCACAGCAACTGTTCAACTTTCACGATGCACTGGCCCGACAGTCTTCCCTATACTTTGATAAGCAGCCCGAAAACTGGCTGACCGCATTTCGGCGCCTCGCCGACCATCTGGATACGCTGGAGATAGGCAAAAAAAAGATCGTTTTTTTTGATGAAATGCCTTGGTTTGATACGAAAGGATCGGATTTCGTTATGGGTCTGGAGCATTTCTGGAACAGTTGGGCAAGCAACCGAAAGGACGTGCTACTCATCGCCTGCGGTTCTGCCGCCTCCTGGATGATGAACGTGCTGATCAGCCATACAGGAGGCTTGCATAACCGGGTTACCCATAAAATGAAGATCGAACCGTTCAATCTAAACGAAGCAGAGGAGATGCTGACCTGTAAAGGATGCGTACTTGAGCGCTATCAGATCGTTCAACTTTACATGGCCCTGGGTGGTATTCCCTACTACCTCGAAGCAGTCAGACCGGATCTTTCTGCCGCGCAGAATATCCAAGCCTTATTTTTCGATAAGGCAGCTTTTATGAAAAACGAATTTTTTAATCTCTACCGTTCATTGTTCAAAAAACATGCACTTTACGAAAAAGTAGCCGAGGTCTTGTCCACCCGTATGTACGGGCTTCGACGCACGGAGATCGTAAAATTATCTGGGATTGCCTCGGGCGGGACGCTGAGCAGAGTACTCGCCGACCTGGAAGAAAGCGGCTTTATCACTTCGTATATCGCCCTGGACGAAAAAAGCAAGAATACCCTTTACCGGCTCTCGGATTATTACACGGCCTTTTATTTCCGGTTTATTAAAGATAACCCCTATCGGGGAGAGGGGGCCTGGACCAACCGGATGGATAATCCTGCGTACCGTGCCTGGGAGGGTTTTACTTTTGAACAGGTATGCCTTGATCATATCCCCCAAATCAAAAGGGCACTGGGTATTCAGGGTGTACGCTCCAAAGAGGCAGCCTGGCAAGGCGCTACAGCCGGGCAATCCGCTCAAATTGACCTGCTGATTGACCGGCGCGATCAAGTAATCAACGTGTGCGAAGCTAAATTCTCCATGGGGAAGTTCGCAATAGACAAGCGCTATGCGGAAATACTGCGCAACAAAATCCAAGTTTTTAAAGCCGCCAGCCAAACAAAGAAGGCGGTTTTCCTGACGATGATTACGACATTTGGCTTGGAAAAAACCCCCTATACCGCCGCATTGGTCCAAAACGAAGTCCTTCTGGATGATTTGTTTGCCGGTATTTGAAAAATATGAGGCCGTCTTACAAGTGGCTTGCTGCCCGGTAGTTTTTGGTGAAAACAAGATTAGGTTTCGCAAAGACGGAGAAAGGAGAGAAGATATTTTTCTTAGCGCCCTTGCGTCTTTACAAGAAAAAAATCATTTCACCCAAAGCTGCAAAGTCGCAAAGGGACAGTGTTTTTCTTTGCGACTTGGCGTCTTTGCGAGAGAAAAAATTATTTCACGCAAAGACGCCAGGCCGCAAAGGGGGGGCTATGCACAAATTTCAGGTATTTACCCCCCTATTTTCCCACAATTGTTAACGTAGGGGCGAATAAACATTCGCCCAAACTACGGTGCCGGGCAAAACCCCCGGCAGGTTGTTTTCGCACGCCGCCGCGTGGCGGTGCATCACCCATACAGGGTTACCCCGATATTTTCGGAAAAAGCGATGGTGCGGGTATTGCCGTATTTTTCATCCCGTGGGCGGTGTTGCCGGGGATGGTTG
>JBMOJO010000449.1:0-2037 GCA_049315745.1 Saprospiraceae bacterium
ATTTCAAAAATGATGTGTCTCTCAAAAGATAATTTGGCGCGAAGCGCCATGAAAATACTTTTCACACAACCCTATTTTATATTGAAACTGCGTTTGATCCATTGATTTTGCTCCGCAAAATCAATGGATCAAACGCAGTTTCAGATAGGAGACTCTCATCAAATTTCATCAGACATGATAAAAACAGGGTTTTCGGCATAATCGCGGAAGGCGGCCACTACCTTCCCCACTTCCGGATTGCCCACATCTGCGATAAGCCCTTCGAGGCTATTGACTTCGATGATTTCTACATATTGATAAGGCGCAGGGCCCTCTGCCCCAAAGAGGCCGGTGGAGCGGAACACCCTAAAATTGTCCACCGAATGGAGGCGTTTAACAGTGGGGATATCCAATTCGTTTGCGAAGCGTTCATAATCTTGAGGAGAAACACCGGGTTTCAGGTTAAACAGGACGATGAGGGTGGTGCTTGCCATTGGCGGATTTTTTATGGTTTAAGGAATGTGTTAACCCCAGAGCTGAGCAGTCCCTGGACGGAATTGAGGATCATGGTAGCCCCTTTAGCAACCAGCGCCCGTGCCTGATCTGCCGTACCTGCTACGGTTCCCACGAGTTTGCCGGATTCCAGGACTACTTTAAAAATCTCCTGGATCACTTCCTGCACTTCCGGGTGGTTGGGACCGTCGAGGTAGCCCATACTCATGGCCAGGTCACGCGGGCCGATAATAAATCCGTCCACTTCCGGGTGAGCGGCCATTTCCCGAAGGTTTTCAACCGCGTGTAAATCCTCCACTTGAGGCAGGATCAGGATTTCCCGGTTGGCAAGTGCGACGTAATCCTTTTGGTTTAGGGGCCCCATCATATAATTTGCTGCCCGCACCGGGCCTACGCCTCTGTTCCCGATGGGTGGATAGCGCACAGCCTTCACCAGGGATTCGATATCGGCCATCGTTTGCACCCCCGGCATCATGATGCCCATAACCCCGGCATCGAGAAACTGGAGGATGAGTTTTTCGTCCAGGCTGCGCACCCTTGCCAACGGGACAGTCCCGGACAGTTCGCAAGCCCGAACCAGGTTGGCTGCTTCGGCAGGTCCGATAGGGCCATGTTCGCCATCTATCATATAAAAATCCAGACCTGCCCACCCCAGGTATTCGCAGATCACGGGATCGGTCGTCGGGGATATTACCCCATATACCGGATTCCCGGAGCGCATTTTGGCTTTTACCCTGTTGTCGTACATCATAATTTGTTTATCTTCAAGATAATTCACCAACCTTTCCCGCTGCAATTTTCCTACGTACAAATTCCATAAGCCCACCTGCCTCTGCCACCTCTGCCACAAAAGGCGCGATGGGTACGGTTTGGAATACCTGGCCGTTGCTCAGGTTCGTCACCTGTCCGGTAGCCGTATCCCACGAGAGTTCATCGCCAGTTTTGCAGCCTTTTGCGATATCCTTGCAGGTAACGAAAGGCAAGCCGTAGTTAATCGCGTTGCGGAACTGCAGGCGGGCAAAGCTATCGGCAAAAACAGCCTGGATACCGGCCCCCATCAGACCGGTGATAACGTGCTCGATACTTTTTCCCCCTCCTGCAAAATTGTGGGCGGCGACGATAAACGTAAAACCATGGTCAATAAACCCATTTTCCCGGTTAAAGGCTTCATCAACTCCCGCCATCACCCATTTGGCGTTCTCAGCCGGATTAATCGGCGAGGTCCAGAATTCCTGAACGATGATGTCGTAAGCCATCACATACGTGCTGGCGACCCATACTTTTCCTTTAATGACGGACATAACGAATGATTTTTGTTTAACGAAGTTGATGTTGGGGTTGTGTAAAGAATATTCCGCCGCCTGCGGCGGCGAAATATTCTTTGGATAGAGACCTCTTTTTCACGATTTTGCTTCGCAAAATCGTGAAAAAGAGGTCTCTATCCAATTATAATTTAGCGCGAAGCGCCACAAAAAGGTTTTTGCCGCCTGCGGCGGCAGAATATTCTTCTGATAGACGCGTCATTTTCACGATTTCGCTTCGCGA
>JBMOJO010000146.1:0-9020 GCA_049315745.1 Saprospiraceae bacterium
AATAGCGGACATACCCCTGGATGCTTGGAAAATAGAAAATACTATCGCCTTCCGAGGCAAAATTATTATAAAACCCTCCATTGAACTCCGCATTGAAAATACCCGTATGCTCACCGATATAGAGCGGGATCAAAACACTCGAAAGCCCCTTTAGAAAATTATCCAAGGCAGTTTCGTGTACTGCCAAAATCCCATTATTGGAGCTCATCAGGATATAGCCGTTCTTATCCCTGGCGAGGGTGAAAATGTCGTTACCCAGATGGTAATGATCCATATCTTTAAGCGCTGTGAGTTTTCCCTTATGATAACAAAACAAACCCGCCCCATACGTCCCGATCCATATTTTCCCGGTGGGGTCTTCGTAAAATGACCGGACATCCTGTGCCGACGCAATACTGCCCGCATTGAAATGCATCGTCAGTTGCCGGTCAGTATCCAGGACATAGACCCCGCCCATCCCTCCCAGCCACAACCATCCACGGCTATCTTCAAAAACGGTGGTAATTCTTTTTTCGATTTTGTGGGGAAGAAAGGCCGTCGAACGCCCAAAACTGCTCCCACAATACACCCCATTTTCACTCCCAAACCAGTACGTACCGCTCCGGTCGCGGATCGCGGTATATAGCGCAAGATGCGTTATTTTTGTCCTGAACAATTTTTTTTTCCAGCCTCTTTGAGTGTCCAAATACCTCACCATCTCTCGACAGAACAGCAAGCGTATCGCCGAATTGGGAAAGGCCGGTAATCGAGGGGCCGGGTTGTATCTTTTTAAAGCGGCCCTGAAAAAAATGATTTACCTGTGAATTTCCGTTGATGTAGAGCCCCCTTTCCCTATCATAAACTAATGCCCCGTAAGACCGCTGAAATTCCGGCCGGTTCTCGTAAAAGCTGTGGCAACGCTTTGGAATTAATTTCAGTAATCCACGGGTCGCAGTCCCAACAAACAAACACCCCTCAAAATGGTCGTAAAAGGCCCCGCCCAAGAGGTTTGTTGGAAAAACATCCTCTTCAGAATAGAATGCCGTTGTGGAAGGAGAAACAATATACATGCCTTTTCGGGAAGTAACTACCAGCATATCGTTTACGGATTCGATGTCCGTAAGGAAAGGATCCTCCCCCTGGGAAATTTTGACCTCGTCCATTAGCCCGTCCCTGAAACGATATAACTTTTGTTGGGAAATAACCATCACTGAACTATCCTGCCCGTGATAGACCGCACTGACCCAATCATCTTGTGCAATGACCTTTTTTTGCCCGGTCCTGAGTGACACGACATACCCTTTCCCCTCCCCGGAAACCAGGCATGTCGTATCATTTACCACATACAAAAACTCTGGACGGATAATCCCGGTCGAAACCTGATTACCCTTGTTAAAGCTGTGGTGGTGGAAATCCAGCTTTCCGCCATTGCTGATCGTCGCATGGTAATCCCCCCGAATATCGGCAGCAGCGACATGCCCAAGATACTCCGTCCGGGCGCCCAGGGCGCTGAACTTGCCCCCTGCCTCAAGGCCGAATAGCGTCTTCGCAAACTCACAGTAATATAGCTTCTCAAAAATGACCAGACGATAATCCAGGTGGTCCATGTAATTCTCGAACGTGTACCCGTTAAATTTTACGACCCCATTTGCCGTGGAAAAAATAAGCTCACCGGTTTCTTTGATTTTTACCATATCAACGACCTGGCTCTGCGGAAGGCTATTGTTAATACCGTAAGAGGTGATGGAAAATGGAAAATCAGACAAATTGGCCCGCTTCTCAACGTTCCCGGTCAACTGCCCGGGGGATACCTGAATCAGGACCAGACAATGAAGGATTACAACTGCTAAGGACAGCCTTAAATATTTTGATCGGCCGTGTTTCATATTAAAACAAGTTGCAGCTAACTAAAAAAATATGCCGGGCCGATGTGCTGTTGCAACCTTGCCAGGGCCGCATCTCGTCCACGCAATGAAAAGCGGCACAGCAGAGGACCGGCAACTTTACTTTTAACACATAATCGTCCATCACTGAAGCAGCCTCGTCTGCTCAAGTCTGGTACGGATCAGGGGTTTGAGCCGTTTCGCAGCCTCATAGACGAGATATTCATCCGAAGGAAACGGAACGGGACGGTTTCCGATACGCCGCTTGGTTTCTTCGCCCAAGGCGCGCGGATCCCCTTGAAAAGTAGATGCATAATGCTCAAAAACCGACTCTGCGCCAAGGTCCTGAGTTTCGATAACCGTATTGTTGCGCAGGTCTGAAAAGACCAGCCGACCCGCCAGCCTAACCATTTTATACTGGATTTGCTCTGTGACAAATGCTTTTACCTGTATCATTTTCGGGGTCTTGATATCGTTTCCCGCGCTATCTTTCCGGACGTTGCCCCGCTCGTCCAGGACATATACAAACCCATCCTGCACCTCTTTGGACTCCTCATACTGGCGTTCCCGGACAACTTCCGGACCGGCTTCCACATTCATTAACATATAGGTCACCTGATAGTCATATACACGTCCTTCATCGGGAGTTGTATGAAAAACCCGCCATTGATCGCGTTGATTGCCAAAGCCGAGTTGCAGGATATCCGCTTCCAGTCCTATCGGCAATATGACCGGGGCACGATTTTCCATCACCACTAAAACAAACGTAGTGCCCAGTATCCTGGCCTCTGCCATCAGGATATCGCGGTCGCGAAAGCTGCGGTAATACTGGGATATCCGTTCCAACTGCCCCATTGCCCGGCGGGCGGCTTCCTTGTCCCCTGTACGCCTTGCAGTTTCCATAAGGCGCAGGGCATCTTCGTAAAGGGATGCGGCCGCTTCTTCCCTGGCCTCTTTCTGCAAGTCGTCTAATTGAACAAACCGAAAAACTGCCTTTTTCCCAGATGCGTCCACCAAAGGCAAAAGGGGTGCTATTTTTTCCTGTCGCCGTTCGACGTTGCGGTAAATCGCATATACCCGCTCCCAGTCCTCCGGCCTGCCACTTTCCTTTAACTGGGCTGCCCTGTCCATATCCGCTTGAGTTGCTTTCTCAAAGGCTTCTTCCAGTACCGCTACCAGGGCTTCTTTTTTCTGTGGCTTACCTGCCAGGCGGCGCACACAAAGATTAATCGCATCGTCGTACCTGCCCGTTTCGAGGATGCTTGCAGGGGAACTGCACGAGAGGATTATCAGGGCCAGCGCAACGGAAAGCGCCGGAGGCATCCACAGGATTTTTTTTTGGACGAGCATATCCGCTGTTTTAGGTGAACGATTTTATTTGGGGTCGGCATGAGGGCAAGATAAGCTATTCTGCCCATACCATTGCCAGATGTACCAGGGTCAGGGCTGCTTTTTCCATATCCTGGACGGAAACCCATTCCTGCCGGGAGTGAAATGCATGCTCTCCGGCAAAGATATTCGGACAAGGAAGGCCCATAAAGGACAAACGCGAACCATCGGTACCCCCGCGGATACTTGCCCGGTGTGGCACGACCCCTGCCCTGCACATGGCCTCTGCGGCATAATCCACGACCTGGGGGCAGGTATCCAGCACTTTTTTCATATTGCGGTATTGTTCCGTCACCTCTATCCCTGCCCTGGAGTTTGGGTATCCCTCGAGTACTTCTTCGACAATTTTTTTCAGGAGCGCCTCGTGCGCCAGCAAGCCTTCGTCGGTAAAATCCCGTACGATGAGTTGCAGCTCCGCCTGCTCCAATCCCCCCTGAATGGACGTGGGATGTAAGAAACCTTCCCTGTCGGAAGTGCTTTCCGGCGAAAGCTGTGCCTTGGGAAGCCGTGCAACGATATCGGAGACAATCTTTATCGCATTTTCCATTTTACCCTTTGCGAAGCCAGGATGCACGCTCACCCCGTTCACCCTTACTACCGCCGCATCCGCGCTGAAAGTTTCGTCCTCCAGCGAACCCAACCGCTCCCCATCTACGGTATAGCCGAACGACGCACCCAGCTTTTGTAAATCTACCCGATTAACCCCCCGACCAATCTCTTCATCCGGGGTAAACAACAACCTGATATCGCCGTGTGGGATTTCCGGATGTGCGATCAGAAAAGCTGCGGCATCCATGATGGCCGCCACCCCCGATTTGTTGTCGGCCCCGAGCAGAGTCGTGCCGGAAGCTGTGACGATATCGTTGCCCAGTTGTTCCGCAAGGTCGGGATGCTCGGACGGGTCAATAACCACCCTGGGATCGTCGGGCAGCCGGATTGGCTGTCCGTTATAATGGTGATGCACAATAGGCCGTACCCCCGCCCCGCTGACGTCCGGCGAGGTATCCACGTGCGCGCAATAGCAGATCACCGGCACGGGTTTGGAAACCGTGGCCGGGACTGTCGCATACACATAGCCATATTCGTCCAGATGAGCATCCACGACACCCATGGCCTGCAATTCCGCCACCAGCAGGCGGCTCAGGTCTTTTTGTTTTTCTGTCGAAGGTTGGCTTGCAGAGCCAGGATCGGATTGAGTGTCTATTTGCACATAGCGGAGAAAACGCTCCAGCACCGTGTGCGACATTTCGATATTCATCATTTTCAGGCTTGTTGCGAAGGGCAGCCCGGCCCTTCAGGGAGCGCTGCCTTCGAGGAACTGCAGGACATTTGAAAAGATTTGTTCCTGCATAAAACGGGTATCGCGCTTTTGGAGCTGCCGGCCGGTGATACTTTCGTACAACTGGATATAGCGCATCGAGACATCCCAGACAAAAGCATCGGGCATTTCCGGCATCTGCTCCCCCTCACGCCCCTGGAATCCCCGGTCCATCAGCCATTCGCGTACAAACTCCTTGGAAAGCTGGGTTTGCCGCTCGCCTTTGCGCTGCCGCAGCGCATACCCTTCCGCGATAAAATAACGCGAACTGTCCGGCGTATGGATTTCATCAATCAGCACGACCTCGTCGCCGAGGATCCCGAATTCATACTTGGTATCCACGAGGATGAGGCCCCGTGTGGCGGCCATCTCCGATCCACGCCGGAACAAGTCGCGGGTGGCCTGCTCCATACGCAGGTAGTGCGCTTCTGCGACGAGGCCCGCGGAAAGGACGGCATCCCGGGAGATGTCCTCATCGTGACCGGCAGCGGCTTTTGTAGTTGGGGTGATGACCGGCTCCGGCAGCGGATCACTTTCCCGAAGTCCTTCGGGCAGGGGTACGCCACAGAGCGTTCTTGCCCCGGCTGCATAAGTGCGCCAGGCGTGGCCCGCCAGGTAGCCCCGTATTACCATTTCTACCCGTACCGGGGCACAGGCGAACCCGACCGCGACATTCGGGTCGGGGGAATGGATCACCCAGTTGCGGATAATATCGCGGGTGGCCTCCAGGAAATGCAGCGCGGTTTGGTTCAGAACCTGTCCTTTGAAGGGAATTGGCCGTGGCAGGATGTGGTCGAACGCAGAAATCCGGTCTGTGGCGATCATGACCAGCTTATCCCCCACCGTATAAACATCCCGCACTTTACCCTGATAAAAACCCGTCTGGCCCGGAAAAATAAACTGGGTATTTTTTAACGCGTGTTGCTCGGGCAGCATATTTACAAATAGTTGCGGGGAGGTTTATAGAGTTAAGTCAACCACCTCGGCATTCGGGGCAGTCCGCATCACAGATTCGATACCATTTTCCATTGCAGCCTTAGAAGAATACATTTCGCTCGAGCCAATGACCTGACCGTTCGCTGCGGAAAGCAGATTGAAAAAAGGACTGCCATCGGCAGCGGTCTTAACTTCGAAGTTATCCTTGGAAACTGCGTTTTTGGCTACCGAGGCGGTGCCGTTTATCGCATTTGCCTTCGTCGTATAACCCTGGCTGGAAAGGATTACCTGGCCATTTGATGCTTTTAGCCGGAAATAATATTTTCCGCTTTCGCTCTCATAAATTTCAAATTTCATATCTGAAAAATTTTGACGTTGAAAATCCCAGGGACTTTTCGGATGCTGCGTATTCCATCGCAAAAAACCCCTGTAATTCAGTTGTGTCAAATATAGGTTTTTTCAGATAGTTCGGCAAAAAACAGGATTAAAAAAAAGAATTTCCAAAAAATTATTACCTTAGCTTTTCGTTTCCCCCTCTTTTATGATTTCCGAGGCTTAATCAACTTGTTGTTACGGGATAACCGCGGGCTGTCGTTGGCGCGGCTTTGTCCATATTGTGCTTTTTGGGACAAAACTTCAATCGCTTCCCTGAAAAAGCCACGATATGGCAGGAAAAGGCGTATCCTCCCCTACCCTGCAGGCCCCATCCGGTGAGTTGAATAAAATGAAAAGCAGTTGAAAAAAAAATTGACGGAAGAGGCGCGCAAACAGCTTCCTTCCATAGCGGAGGGTCTGCACCACCCCGTACCGCCAGGATGCTCCGAATCCTGGCAATGGGCCGTATTTGCCCTTGGCTATGCCTATTCGGACTGGAAAACGGCCATCCGGTGCTTTGAAAAAGCAATCTGCAGGCAACAACCCGACGGGGGGATTCCCCTGCATTTGACCGGCCTGGCAGAACCTGTGGGCATTTCCCTGCAAGAACGTCCCTACTTTGCCCCGATGCTTTGGCGCTTATTTGAAACTGCGCCAGACACCAAGGCCCGGAAAGATGCGATGAACAGGCTCCTGCCCGCGCTCACGGCCCATCAAATGTATTGGTACACAAAAAGAGACCCCCGGCAGGAAGGCCTCTCCTGCCTCCTGCACCCACTGGAATCACCGCAGCCCCTGGCAACCGTGTGGGACAGGTGGCAGGACAGTCCGGAATTTGAAAAAACAGCAAAACCTGCGCGGAAAGAACAGACCTTTCCGGCAGTACCTGAATTCCCTGGGCTACAGGCCCGACCGGAAAACGGGTTTGAGATACAGGATCCCTATCACAATGCCCTGCTCGCTTTATCTAACACCCTCCTGTTGCAAATCGGCGGCAGCATCGGTATGGACATGCAGGAACTACTCGAGCTCCACGAGCTCACCGTATTCAGCATGAATGAGAAGCTCTGGAATGAAGAATACGGCGTTTATTCTGCCTGCGATAACGCAACAGGGGAGCGCTACCTCTCGGGGGCATCAGCCAGTTGGATGCCCTGGATTGGCGCCGTTCCGGATCAAACCCGGGCAGAAGCCATGCGTATAGCTTTTGAGGCCAACTTCCACCTCGACGGCTATTTCCTGGCCGCCTCCAACAGCCTGTTCGCCTCCTCCGCTGACCCCGCTGCCCCGTGGCGCGGCGCCATAAGCTTGTGGGACAACTGGCTACTATTACAGGGCCTTCAACGCTATGATTTCAACGATCTCGCCCGCATCCTGCTGCGCGATGTCCGCACCCTGTGCAAGGAACATGGGTTCCAACTCCATTACGCGGCGAAAAAAGAAGAAACCCTCCAAATTAAGTACGATGCTGATCAGGTAGCTCCCGCAGCGGCATTGATCATTGCCATACTCCAGGGCAAAGCAATGCTGAACGTCCCGGCTTAAATTGCCCTACGCTTCCCCCCCGAAGTTTCCAGACCGGCACCTGATCCCGATATGTTTTTTTCACAAATCATTTCTCTCCTTTGTTTTTCCTTAAAGATCAGTGATTAAATTTGCATCGCCTAAGCGTTTGGCCAAAAATTGCCGCGACGGACCAAATTGATCCGGTATGGACAGACGCACTGGCACTCCATTCCTAAAGAAAAAAATGTGAACATGGCAGAAATCATACGGATGCCCCGAATGAGCGACACAATGGAAGAAGGAAACATCGTCGCATGGCTCAAAAAAGAAGGTGATCAAGTAGAGTCCGGGGAGACGCTGGCAGAAGTCGAAACCGATAAAGCCACAATGGAATTGGATGCTTTTACAGATGGCGTCCTGCTCCATATCGCCGTCAAGGAAGGGGCTGTGCCCATTGACGGCGTCATCGCCATCATTGGCCAGCCAGGTGAAGACTGGCAGGCTGCGCTGGCGTCCGCAGGACAAGGCAGTGCAGTAGCCCCCGCCCAGCCTGCCACTGCCGCGGGCCCAAACCCCGCCCCCGTCAACGAAACCCCCGTAGAGCTATCCGGGGACCAGCGGGTGAAGGCTTCTCCCCTGGCGCGCAGTATTGCCCGCGACAAAGGGATTGATTTGCTGAACATCCAGGGCAGCGGGGATGCAGGCCGTATCGTCAAACGCGATGTGGAGGCTTTGCTCCAAAGTCCGGCGCCACAGCGCCAGGAACAGGCCGCCCCGGTACCCCCTGCCGCAGCAATACCGCAAGCGCCCGCTTTTCAGCCAATACTGGCCGACGCAGCTTTCGAAGATGTACCCCTCAGCCAGATGCGGAAAGTCATCGCCCGAAGGCTGAGCGAAAGCAAATTCTCCGCACCACATTTCTACCTCACGGTCGAAATCAATATGGGCAATGCCATAATACTCCGACAGCAACTCAACGATGTTGCCCCCGTCAAACTCTCATTCAATGACTTGGTCATCAAGGCAGCAGCAGTCGCACTCAAACAACACCCGGCAATCAACGCTTCCTGGCTAGGCGACAAAATCCGGTATAATAAAGAAGTTAATATCGGCGTAGCTGTCGCTATCGAGGAAGGCTTACTCGTGCCGGTTATCCGCCATGCAGATATCAAGACGCTCTCCCAGATCAATAATGAGGTAAAAACACAGGCAAATAAGGCCAAAGACCGGAAATTACAGCCGGAGGAAATGCAGGGCAATACTTTCACGATCTCCAACCTCGGCATGTTTGGTATCGAAGAATTTACCGCAATTATCAATCCACCGGATGCGTGTATCCTCGCAGTAGGCGGTATCCTGCAAAAACCGGTGGTCAAAGATGGCGAAATCACCGTCGGGAACCTCATGAAAGTAACCCTCTCCTGCGACCACCGGGTGGTGGACGGCGCCAAAGGGGCACAGTTCCTCCAGACTTTCAAAACCATCCTGGAGGACCCCATCCGGATGCTCGTCTGAAAATAAAAAGCATACTTTGCCGCCGTTGGCGGCAAAGTATGCTTTTTAAAGGGGTTGTGTAAAAAGGTTTTTGCCGCCTGCGGCGGCAAAATATTATTTTGAAACCGACGTGTTTTTAA
>JBMOJO010000450.1:0-2033 GCA_049315745.1 Saprospiraceae bacterium
AATTCGGGGGATGAGCGAGAGTTTTCCGGAGGCTGCGAGCGGGGTGAGATTCCAGGTTTAAAAAAAAAGCCATGCAACTGCAATTTTTTACGATTCCTGTCCAGGCGGTTTCGGAGTACAACGAGGAGCTGAACCGATTTCTTCGGAGCAAAAAGATTGTGCAGATAGAAAAGCAACTGCTGATGGTGGAGGGTTTTGGCTATTGGTGCCTTTGCATCACCTATCTTGAGCCATCGGAAGCAGATAAGGCGACGAAGGACAAGGTAGATTATATGAAAGTACTTTCCCCAGAAGTCTTTAGTATTTTCTCAGCCTTGCGAAAAATCCGTAAGGCGATTGCTGTGGAGGACAAGGTGTCTGCATTTGTGATTTTTACGGATGCAGAGTTGGCCACTATTGCTGCCCTGGAGGAATTGACCGTTGATAACTTGAGAAAAATACCGGGTATAGGGCGATCAAAAGTCGAGAAATATGGAATGCGTTTGCTGCAATCCTACAAAACTGAAACTGATGAAGCGCATAGGAAACCTGATTGAGGACGCGGCATCGTTGGAAAACCTTGTACATGCCCATTATCGTGCAAAAAGGGGGAAGTATTGGAAACCGGAAGTGCTAAGGTTTTCAAATAAACTGTCGGAGAACCTGAACAAGCTCCAGGCGGGAATCCTCAACGGTTCGGTAGAGGTGGGCGATTACCATTATTTTACGATCTATGATCCCAAAGAGCGGCTGATTTGTGCGGCCTCCTATCCGGAACGGGTTTTACACCATGCGCTTATGCGGGTGTGCGACCCGTATTTCGAGTCGTACCAGATTTCCGATAGCTATGCGACGCGCAAAGGAAAAGGTACGTTTAAGGCAGTGGACCGGGCATGGGGTTTCCAGAAAAAGTATTCTTTTTTCCTCAAACTCGATGTCCGCAAATACTTCGACAGCATAGACCATGCTATTTTGCTGAATATGCTGTGCCGGCGGTTCAAAGATGCCCGTCTGTTGGCGCTTTTTAAACGCATCCTCGGTTCCTATCATACCGGTACGGGGAAGGGGCTGCCTATCGGAAACCTTACCAGCCAGTACTTTGCCAACTACTACCTTGGCTTGCTAGATCACCGGCTAAAAGAAACCCACCGGGTAAAAGCGTATGTAAGGTACATGGACGATTTCGTAGTCTGGCACGACGACAAATCATGGCTCCAGACCCTGGCGCAGGAGATCACAGCTTTTCTGGAAACTCACCTGGCCCTGACCTTAAAGACCTGTCTTGTGGATAGTGTAAAAAACGGCCTCCCTTTTTTGGGTTTCAGGCTCTTTCCAAATAAAAAAATCCTGTCTGCCCGCAGCAAGAAGCGCTACGCCCGGAAGATGCAGTCCCTTGCGGAAGAACTGCTGTCGGGAACTATCTCGCAGGCCAAGTACCAGGCGAGGGCTACTGCCCTGACTGCCTTTGCCGAAAAAGGGTATTCCCTTAAATTCAGGCAAAATATTAATCTGCGCTGTAAAATACCCGAATAATCCACCGAAATATATATCTTTGGGTGTCAGGTCAAAGGCCGAAGGCTCGAACCGCGTGTACCGCGGCGGCTCATGGAACAACAACGCCGACAACTGCCGGGTGGCGTACCGTAACAACAACCACCCCGACAACCGGAACAACAACCTGGGCTTCCGCGCTGCGTTCGTCCCCCAGATCGAAGGAATGGCCGGATGGCACCGTCGGACAGGCCTTTGCTCCTTTCCTTGCGAAAGCGGGATAAATACGGGCAGCCCAGCGCTGCTTCATGCCCATTGTGAGTAGGGCGGCCGGATAGCCTCCCCGAAAGCTGTGGGCATGGCCCCCGCTACCCTATATCATAACCCTTTTACACCCTCCCTTCCTATGATGCTCCCCTCCAAGCCCCCCTCCTTCCTCCGCCGCCGCTCCTACACCATCAACGGCCATACCTTCCATACCGTGCCGGTGGAAAAGGGCTCGTTTGTGATGGGGGATGATGAATCTGAATATGGTGACGAGAAACCCGCCCATACCGTAACCC
>JBMOJO010000451.1:0-2031 GCA_049315745.1 Saprospiraceae bacterium
TTTTTTCATGATTTTGCTTCGCAAAATCATGAAAAACACTTCGGTTTAAAAAATATTCCGCCGCAGAAGGCGGCAAAAGACTTTTTGCACAAGCCCGTAATCTCCTGCCAAAGTAGGCAGCAGATGAGCTATCATCTTATTTTATACGGCTAATTAAACGGGCGAGCTCTACAGAAGAGATATTTTTTTGAATAATGCGCCCATCCGGCCCAAGCAGAAAGTTGTAAGGGATACTGTCAATTTTATAGGTTTGGGCTGCCTTGCCCGACCAGCCTTTAAAATCTGCGATTACGGGCCAGGGGTAAGGGCTTGTAGCTATCCTGGATTCGAAAAGTGCACGGTCCTCATCGAGGGAAAATGCAAAAATTTCGAAACCACTGGACCTCGATGCTGCATAAAGGGCCCGCTTTTGTTCCAGGGACTGCAGGCACTGCGGGCAGTAAGATGCCCAAAATTCCAGCAGGCAATACTTTCTTCTTTGGAAGCTTGGAGAAACCTCGCGGCCCTGAATATCCCGGAAAATGGCATTTGGAAGGGTATCCCCGGGTTCAAATTCTATTTCAAGAAGGGAAAAATAATCCTTAAGCTTGCTGATATAAGCCTGAATAGGCGGGTAAGCAGGAAAACGGCTTTCCATTCGACCGGCAAAAGCCCGGTGCCTGTCTATGTCTCCGCTGAAATCAACCTGCTGCGCAGTAAAGAGCGCTACCAACGGAGCACTTACGGTATCGGAAAAGTAATAAAGCACTTCATTCAAGCGCCCGTTCAGTTCGTTTGCTTGCTGAACCAGTGCTGCTTCATCTCCCAGCTGATTGCGGATTTTGTTGTTCAGGATGTACAAACTATCCACCAAAAGCTTTCTGGCCAACTGAAGGGCCTGCAAAGCTTGTGACCCCGCCGAGCCCGACACGGAATAAGCCTGTGGATCAACCGCGTTGATCGTAACCTGGGCACGAGGAGCATCTGAGATAAAATACAAGGAAGTATTCGCAGCAACCAAAAACAACTGATACAGGTATTCCCCCGAAGGTCCTTTATCCTGCAATACAAAATCCTCGTCGAGCCGGGTTGTCTTGAAGGAGTCTACTAATACCGGGCTACCGTCAAGGGGAAGCCGGTACAACAAGCAGACGCCAGAGTTGGCATTGCGCAAAGCCACAGACAATTGGAAGCCTTGAGGGCTTTTTTTTGTACAAGCATAAAGCCCAAACAGGATAAGGCAAAGCGGAAAAACGCGAAAACGGGGCATTAAAGCGTATTGAGCGAATCAAAAAGAAGATGGAAGGCGCGATCGTCAGGCCGCTTGTACCGCTCAAAAAAGGCATTGAGCAACTCCGCTTTGGCGGGGTAAAGTCCTAACAGTTCTTTCTTCCCAAAATGGTTGAAAGCATGTGTCCCCAGTTTGGCATCCATAACATAATAGGTGACCTTCGACTGGTAATGCGGCGCATAATCCCCACTGAAATTGCGCATATAATCGTTCTTGTTTACCGGCAGCGCCCTGGAAACGCGGTGTTTCAGCAACACTACAGAACCCTTGGGATCTCCCCCCACCAACTGGAAAAATGTTTTTCCCTCGGGGTCGATGGCTTTACTCCGCACAAAAACCACCGTGTCAGGGCCCTTCAGAAGGAAAAAGGTGCGCAGGCTGCTTTTGTCCACCACAATATCCACGCCCTCCGCCTCGTCCCTGACGTAGAGATCATTTTTTTCATAGTCAAAATTGAAGAGGTACCCTTCCTGCACCAACTGGTTCTCCGCGGTAACTACCCATCCTTTGCCCCAAACGGCCAGCTCGAACCGCTCCTCGCCCCCCAAAACCTGGAAAGCATCTTTGGCGGATTTCGGATTGGTTGGCGAATTCGCCGCGATGATGAAGTTCCGGAATGCCTGTGCCTGGGATAAAAGGGGCGATGGTATCGCAAATACCATCGCAAGGGCAATGAATGCAAATGGTTTCATATTGATATTTGCTTTGTGGGGTTGTGTAAAAAGGTTTTTGCCGCCTGCGGCGGCAGAATATTCTTCTGA
>JBMOJO010000452.1:0-2027 GCA_049315745.1 Saprospiraceae bacterium
TGGGCGTTACAAGTCTGTGGACCGATGATCCGCAGGAGATTCGACAGGTAGACCATGTCATATTTCCAGGGGTAGGGGAGGCCTCCTCCGCGATGCAGTACCTCCAGGAAAGAGGCCTGGATGCCTTTATCCGTAACCTGACTCAACCAGTACTTGGCATCTGTCTGGGATTACAACTGTTTTGCAAGCATTCCGAGGAAAATAACACCAATTGTCTGGGCATTTTTGATGAAAAGGTTCGAAAATTTGAACCCGGAGCTGGATTGTTCAAAGTGCCACACATGGGCTGGAATACCCTCGAAAACCTGCAAGGCACTCTTTTTGAAGGGGTTGCCGAAGGCGAATCGGTTTATTTCGTACACAGTTATTTTGCGGAAATAAGCATCGATACCATTGCCAGCACGGAATATTCTATCCCTTTTTCGGCGGCCTTGGCCCGGGATAATTTCTACGCAGTTCAATTTCACCCGGAGAAATCGGGCCCTGTTGGCCAGAAGATTCTAGAAAATTTTTTAAGCATAAAATAAGCGTAACTATCCAGCCGCAACCAAATTCCCGAAGGGAATGTATGTTTATTGAACAAAAATGGGTTGTTTGATAGAAATCCCGAAGGGATTGTATGTTGTCAGGCTCGGTTTTTACATAAAATCTCTTCGGGATTGGCGAAAACGCACTTATTCAGTGCTATAAGCATATATTCCCTTCGGGAATTTGGTTGCGGCGGGATAGTTACAAATAAGATTTAAATCATTGGTAATCAATTTAATATATGCTGGCTAAACGCATCATTCCTTGTCTTGACATCAAAGATGGACAAACCGTCAAAGGAATTCAGTTTGAAAATCTCCGACAAGCCGGCGACCCGGTAGCCCTGGCTGCGGAGTACGCCCGCCAAGGGGCAGACGAACTGGTTTTTCTTGATATCACCGCTACCCATGAAGGGCGTTCAACCTTCGTATCCCTCGTGCAACGCATAGGGCAGGTGCTGGACATTCCATTCACGGTAGGAGGCGGCATTCAATCCATCCCGGAAGTAGAAGCATTGCTTCGGGCTGGCGCGGATAAAGTCAGCATTAATTCAGCGGCTATTAGACGACCTGAATTATTGAATGAACTCTCAAAAGCCTTTGGCAATCAATGCATTGTATTAGCCGTGGATGCAAGACCCAATGCGCAGGGCGAATGGATGGTTTATTTAAACGGCGGACGCATTTCAACTGAAATCAGGCTCCTGGATTGGGTTAAAGAAGCGGTAGACCGAGGCGCTGGGGAGATCCTGTTTACTTCCATGGCCCAGGACGGCACCAAAAACGGTTTTGCCCTGGACATCACCCAAGCCGTTTCAGAGGCTGTTTCGGTTCCTATAATTGCCTCAGGCGGAGCTGGTGAAATGCATCATTTTTTGGAGGCATTCACGCTAGGGAGAGCAGATGCAGCCCTTGCCGCCAGTGTTTTCCACTTCGGCGAAATTCCAATTCCAACCCTTAAAAACTATCTTTTTGAACATGGCGTATCTGTCAGAAAATAACCAACCGGACTTCCTGAAAATGCCGGACGGACTAATCCCGGCCATCGTTCAGGATGCCGATACCCGACAAGTTTTGATGCTTGGATATATGAATGAAGCGGCATGGGCGCTCACGCAAAAGACCGGGTTCGTCACTTTTTTCAGTCGCTCTAGACAACGTTTGTGGACCAAGGGAGAAAGTTCCGGCAACCATTTGAAGGTGCAGGAAATCCTGTTAGACTGCGATCAGGATACCATTTTGATCAAAGCAAGTCCGCTGGGGCCGGTGTGCCATACCGGCAGTGATACCTGCTGGGGTGAACAAAATCAGGCAAATTCATTTTTAGCTGAGTTGGAGCAAATCATCCTACAGCGAAAAAAAGAGGGCTCTGAAAAATCCTACACATCCAGTCTGTTTGCTGCGGGCATTCCAAAAATGGCGCAAAAAGTGGGAGAAGAAGCCGTTGAAACCGTTATCGAGGCCCTGGGCCATGATCGGGATTTGTTTTTAAATGAAACG
>JBMOJO010000147.1:0-8939 GCA_049315745.1 Saprospiraceae bacterium
ACGCCAAATAAAATCCTTCGCGGCGAAGCCGCGGACACCACTGGTAAACAGATACTTATTTTCACAATTTCGCAAAGCGAAATTGTGAAAATGACGTGTCTCTCAAAACATAATTTGGCGCGAAGCGCCAAGAAAAACCTTTTTACACAACACCTAATGAAGCGAAAGCGGCTTTGAGAAGCGCGCCATGCGGCAAACAGCCTATAATTTTTTGAACGAAGTCCTGTTTTGATTTTGCTCAGCAAAATCAAAACAGGACTTCGTTTAAAAAATTATTACGCCAGTACTTTTTTCACCAGGTTCGCTGCGTCCTGCAAGGCGATAGCGGAGTGTACGGCGAGGCCGGATTCATCTATCATTTTCTTGGCCAGATCGGCGTTCGTGCCCTGGAGGCGGGCGATGATAGGCACATTGATTGCTGCGCCCATATTTTTATAGGCGTCAATTACCCCTTGTGCGACGCGGTCGCAGCGGACGATACCGCCGAAGATATTGATCAGGATCGCTTTTACGGCGGGGTCGCGGAGGATGATGCGGAAAGCCTGTTCGACCCGCTGTGCATCTGCCGTTCCGCCGACATCGAGGAAGTTGGCGGGTTCGCCACCGGAGAGCTTGATGATATCCATGGTGGCCATGGCGAGTCCTGCGCCATTGACCATACAGCCGACGTTGCCGTCGAGTTTGACGTAGTTGAGGTTATTTTCGCGGGCTTCTACCTCGGTGGGGTCTTCTTCGGCGGAATCGCGCATTGCTTCGAGGTCCGGATGGCGGTAGAGGCCATTGTCATCGAGGGATACTTTACAGTCCACCGCTACGATGCGGTCGTCGCCGGTGTGCAGGCAGGGGTTGATTTCGAAGAGGGCGGCATCATTTTCCACGAATGCCTGGTAGAGGCGGGAAATAAACACCGTCATTTCTTTGAATGCCTTGCCGGACAGGCCCAGGTTAAAAGCGATTTTACGCGCCTGGAAGGCTTGAAAACCGAGTGTGGGGTCCACCCATTCCTTATGGACGAGGTGGGGAGTGGCTTCGGCGACCTGCTCGATGTCCATACCGCCTTCGGTGGAGTAGATAATGACGTTGCATTTTTTCTCCCGGTCCATGAGAATAGAGACATAGTACTCCTTGCACGCGTTGAAGTCCGGGGCATAGGCATCCTCTGCCACGAGGATTTTGCTGACGAGCTTGCCGGGGCCTTCCATACCGCCGGGGGTCTGGGGGGTGCGGAGCATCATCCCGAGGATATTTCCGGCATGGGTCTTCAGGTCGTCGAGACTTTTGGCGAGTTTGACCCCTCCGCCTTTACCGCGCCCGCCCGCATGGATTTGGGCTTTAACGATAGCGATATCGGAGCCGGTTTTTTGCTTCAGCGCATGGTAGGCATCCACGGCCTCGCTTACGGAGTGGGCGACGATACCTTCCTGGATGGCGACACCGTATTTTTTCAGCAGTTCCTTGCCTTGGTATTCGTGTAAATTCATGGCTTTTAGTATTTTCCTGAAATCCGGCGACAAAGCTAATGAAAAAGGGGTAAAACCCTTAAAATATCTTACATTAGTGTTAAAAAAACCATTCAACGTATGTCCACAACTGACTTTGACCCGGGCGGTATTGCTGTCCGAAAGCTGCTTGCCAAACTCAACGACCCGTTCAAGATGCGATTATTTTTTCTCTGGAAGCTGCCCAGCCTGCTGTTGTGGAAGGTCCGGGTTTTGTCTGTTGACCCGGATGTGGGGAAAGTAGCGATCCCTTTTTCCTGGCGGGCGCAAAATCCTTTTCGCTCGACGTATTTCGCTGCGCTGGCCGGTGCCGGGGAGCTTTCTACGGGCTTATTGGCCATGATTGCGATGGAGGGCCGCGGGCAGATGTCCATGCTGGTGACGAAAGTTGAAGCGGAGTATATGAAGAAAGCAGTCGGGACAACGGTTTTTACCTGTACGGCCGGGCCTGAAATCCGGGAAGCGGTGCAGCGTGCCTATGATACCGGGGAAGGCCAGCAGGTGAGCGTAAGCAGCATGGGTACCGGGGAGGATGGGACGATAGTCTGCCGCGTAGTGCTGCATTGGTCGTTTAAAGCCCGAAAGGGCAGCGTCACGGGCCGATGACGAATTTCCTGGAGATGGCTTTTCCCCCAAGCCAAACGCGCAAGAGATAGGTGCCGGGCGCAATGTCGGTATGGCGAAAGGTAAAGGTGTTTGATCCGGAGATGGCTTCTGTGGTTGTGGTAAACAGCCGTTTTCCCATGAGGTCAATCAATTCAAAAGAGATTTGTCCTGTCTGATCTGCGACCACGCCGATGGACAAGGGCTGATTGGAACGGACGGGGTTGGGGAATAATTCCAGTTCCTGTGGAGCATGCTCAGCTTCTTTTGCGTCGGTTATGTTGCCTGTAGAGAAGCTGCGCACAGCAGAAAAGACGCGGCAGGTGGACAGGACACTAAACGGACGTACCCGCCAGAAATAAGTCTGGGAGGGTCTTAAATCCCGGACGATGACGGCAGTGTCCCATACCAGGTAACGGTTGGAAGTAAAAGGAAAGGAAGGGAGAAAAGAAAACTCGAGCAAGTAGGCATCCGCGCCGGCTAAGCTGTTCCAGGAAACGCCAACCTCCTGGAAATTTGGAACCAGCGCGGTATTTGCCGGCCAGATCAACTGAATTTCGTTACGCAAGGTTACATCCGGTGACAACCGCGCCGATTGCATCAGATCAATACGGATAGATTTCAGGTGCGCTTGCATAGCTTCCTGCTGCCGTGGGGAAAAACGGATGGGGCAGGGATCGGCGGCATACGACATGAACAGCGTGCCGTCTGATCGAAAAGCATTGCCCAGCGGATCGAATTGCACGATCTGGCTCGTGGATTGTGCCCCACAAAACCAACGACCGTTCAGATAATCCGCACGGGTATCGCAGAACCCATCGCCTGCGGTGCTGCAGTTCCTTCCATCGGCGAGTTCCACCGCAATATTGCCTACGCTTGCCGGTGCAGGAATTGCATAGTTGGCGTTTTCCCCTTCCCAACCCTGAAAAGTATGTGGAAGGGAAAAAAAGTGGCCCATTTCATGGGTCCATACGCTGGAGTTGTCCCGGATGCATGCTTCGGTCAGGACAATGCCAACTCCCAGGCCGCTATTGTCCCGCAGGGTATAACCGCAGGCATCCAGCGCGTCCTTGACAAAATAAGTGTTTATCGTTGCGGGTACGTTGTTCAGGTTCATCATGGTGAGGCCGGTGAGTCCTGAACTGTGTTCGTGAAAAGCACTTTTGTTGATCCTGCGGAAATTTCCGGACAGATAAAACTGTATGCCGGAACCGGTAAAATGCCGGTTTAACGTGCAGAACGCATCCAAAACCTTGCTCTCCTGAAGCATTTGTTCGCCACTGTCCGTCCCAACTAAATGGACGGCAACGGCGACATAGCGTATTTCATTGGTGCGGGGGGCAAAAAAGGCTTTTTCCTGAAACGCTTTCAGCCACGGCAGCGGGTGATCCAGGGTAGCACACATCTTCCCGGGAAAATCCCTTTTTTGCCCATAGAGGGCAACAACACCCCCTATTAAAGCAAACGCAAACGCCGCTTTTTTCAAAAAAGATAGCCTCATATTGTTTCATAGCTCAATGGACTTGTTGCGACGGGCCAATATGGCGGAATGAACCCTATTTACCCTGGTTTGTGCGTTCATTTCTCCATCTGCTGCACAGAATAAAAAACTCGCTGCGAAGGGACGCACGGGGCAAAAATGCCGCGTTTACACCCGCACGACCTATCTTTGAGGTGCCTGGCTGCGCCAGATACCCCGGCAAAGCGCTCGAACGGACGAAAGACCGCGCATTTTGTACGCCGCGATAACCTGTCGCAACAAACCTATTTTTCCGAAGCGCAAATTTCTGTTTGCAAGACCGGGAATGCTCATGCACAAAACAACAACAAGAACAATATACAAATATAGTTTTTTTTAATTGATTCGTATAGTGATTTATAATTTTAAGTAAAAATCAGGAATAGACTTCTTGCGATGGGAAGCCCTTAGGTTAAAAATGGCCCTTTTTCGCCCACACTGCGCCTTTTTTCCCTTCGTAGCTGGGCGGTGCTCCCTCAAAAAGCCTTCGCGAACAATCACCCACCACAGCAAGTCTAATGCTAAAAAATGGGCGCCAGATTTTTGGCAGGAAGAATGAACGGGTATTCAAAAAGCCCTTGTTATACTTTTTGAGGGTTAAAGCGCTGCAGAGGTCTTTAAAAACCACTGAGGGGGCTAAAATGCCGCTTTTTTCTTTGCTCGTCAGCCTCCGGCATAAGCCTGCGCTTGTTGAATGCCCCTTTGGGCGTAAAGAATTCATATTTTTCCCAATAAACCAGACGCCCGGGGTAGCTGTTGAGTGATGAAAAATGCTACCTTTGGCACGTTTTGAAAATTGGGGCGGAAGCACTTCATCTTATCATATTTAAAGTAATCCAAAATGAGTAAAGTAACTGTGATCGGTGCGGGGAACGTCGGGGCTACAGTAGCCAACGTCCTCGCGCACAAAGACCTGGTCAAAGAGATCGTACTGCTGGATATCCAGGGTAATATGGCGCGTGGAAAGGCATTGGATACCTGGCAGCAGGCGCCGGTGGACTATTACAGCACCTACCTTCATGGCACGGATGACTACGCAGATACGGCCAATTCCGATATTGTCGTGATTACCGCAGGAGTACCCCGCAAACCGGGTATGAGCCGCGACGACCTGATCTCTACGAACGCCAAAATCGTCAACTCCGTTACCGAATCTATCCTCAAATATTCCGCCAACCCCATCATCATCGTCGTCTCTAACCCGCTCGATGTGATGACGTACGCCGCGTACAAGAAAGCAGGCCTGCCCTCGAGCCGGGTTTTCGGGATGGCCGGGATCCTCGATACGGCCAGGTACCGTGCGTTCCTCGCCCAGGCATTGAATACTTCCCCAAAGGATATCCAGGCGGTGCTGATGGGCGGCCACGGGGATACGATGGTGCCGCTGCCCCGCTACACCACAGTGGCAGGTATTCCCGTCACCGAACTGATTGACGAGGCTTCCCTGGATGCTATTGTGGAGCGCACCAAGGTAGGTGGCGGCGAATTGGTGCAACTGATGGGCACCTCGGCATGGTATGCGCCCGGGGCTGCTTCCGCACAAATGGTAGAAGCTATCGTGCGCGATGAAAACCGCATTTTCCCCTGCTGCGCACTCGTGAATGGCGAATATGGCCTCTACGATATGTTCATCGGCGTTCCGGTCAAATTGGGTAAAAATGGGATCGAACAAATCATCGAGCTCAAACTCACCGGCCCGGAAATGGAACTGCTCCACGGTTCTGCAAAAGCGGTGAAATCGGTGATGGAGGTGTATGACAATATGGCGCTCTAATCCGGAAAGGATAGGATAAGATTCGTCGCGACAAGGGTTTTAGTTTTGCCAAAGGCTTTTGCCGCGAAGCGCCATGAAAAGGTTGAGGTTGTGTAAAAAAGTTTTTTACGGCGCTTCGCACCGAATTATGTTTTGAGAGACACGTCATTTTCACGATTTCGCGAAGCGAAATCGTGAAAATGACGTGTCTCTCAAAAGAATGTTCTGCCGCCGAAGGCGGCAAAACCTTTTTACACAACCTCATATTATTTTGAGGGTTTGTGTAAAAAGTCTTTTTTACGGCGCTTCGCGCCAAATAATCTTCTGATAGACACTTCATTTTTGAAATTTCGCGAAGCGAAATTTCAAAAATGAAGTGTCTATCAAAATAATGTTTCGCCGCCGCAGGCGGCAAAAACCTTTTTACACAAGCCCTCAAAGGATAACTTGGTGCGAAGCGCCATTTTTCAGGTGAAAAACTCTTTTGTGAAAGCTTTGTTCTCTTAGAAGAATCTGCGTGCTATGATTTATCATGACCTTGATTCTTCCGTTCTGGAAGAAATGTCCACTAATACTGGAGAATCTTTGCGGAGTGTTTCCGACAGAAAGCTCGTTCTGTTGGTTTTTTTAAGGCACTTCGGCTGTACCTTTTGCAGGGAAGCGCTAACGGATATTTCCAAAAAACGAAAAGAAATTGAAGCGGCAGGAACCCAGATTGTGTTCGTGCACATGACCGATGAGGAGACCGCAGACAAGTATTTTGGCCGGTATCACCTGGATGGTGCCGTTCACATCAGCGACCCGGAATGCCGCTTCTACCAGGCTTTTGGTTTGTCGAAGGGCACCTTCTCTCAGTTGTTCGGCCTCGCGACCTGGATCCGCGGTTTCGACGCAGGGGTTGTACAAGGGCATGGGATTGGTGCTCAGATTGGAGACGGTTTCCAGATGCCCGGGATCTTCGCCATCCGGAACGGAGTAATCAAAAGCAGCTTTGTGCATAAACTTGCTTCGGACCGCCCGGATTATCTTCAATTGGTGAAAAGTTGTCAAATAGACTGATTATGATCGGATGGAGATTTACGGAATATACGCCGGGTGCCGGAGCGGAGACCCCCTTTGAACGGCTTTTGAAAATATTCCAGGAGCTTCTCCTTTATACTTCGGGCGATGTCAGCGAAGCGCTTTCCTGGCTCACAGCGCTGGATAAGGAATATAAACTCACTACGGCCGATTATGGGATGGCCGATTTTATCCAGGAGCTGATAGATCGCGGGTATATCCGGCAGCAGGATGATCAAAACCCCGGCTTTGTGCCGGCGGCTAAAATGGAAATTGCCCTAAGGCAAAAAGCCCTTCAGGACGTTTTTGGCGATATCAAAAAATCCAAGCCCGGAAGCCATAGCACAAAATCGGAAGGACGCGGGGATGAGCGCACCGCCGAGTTGCGCCCTTTCGAGTTTGGTGACCCACTCGACAAGCTCGCCGTATCCGAATCCCTCCGCAATGCCCAGATCAACCACGGGATAGATACATTCAAGCTGGTGCCGGAGGATCTGGAGGTTTATGAGACGTTCTACCAGAGCCAAACCAGCACGGCGCTCATGATTGATATCTCCCATTCGATGATCCTCTACGGCGAAGACAGGATCACGCCGGCTAAAAAAGTGGCCATGGCCCTTGCGGAATATATCACAACCCGCTACCCTAAAGATACGCTCGATATTATCGTGTTTGGGGATGATGCCTGGCAAATCGAGATCAAAGACCTTCCCTATCTGGAGGTAGGGCCTTTCCATACCAATACCGTTGCCGGCATGCAACTTGCCATGGATGTATTGCGCCGCCGCAGAAACCCCAACAAACAGATCTTCATGATTACCGACGGCAAGCCGACGTGTATCAAAAAGGGAAAAAAATATTATAAAAACAGCTTCGGCCTCGACCGGATGATCGTCAACCGGACCCTCAACCTCGCAGCAAGCTGCCGGAAGCTGAATATCCCGGTCACTACTTTTATGATCGCCAGAGACCCCTACCTGGTGCGTTTTGTGGATGCTTTTACCCGGGCAAACAACGGCAAGGCTTTCTATTCAAATCTCGACGGCCTCGGCGAGTTCATTTTCCGCGACTATAAGAACAACAAGTCAAAGGGTAAACGCTAAGCCCGATGCAAGATGCTGCCCGCTGCGCGCAGGGGCCAAAAGACTTGTTGCTTTACGCAATAGAACGCCCCTCCCGTGGCGTTTATCCAGAAAAAAAATAACTTATGCGTACATCAGGCTTGTCGCGAAGGAACAGTTGCGGGCTAAACAGACCGTATTTTCGCCCACGTTTTGTATCTTCCGGTCTGCCGGCAATGACTGTGGACCCGCGCCGGGCGTTTGTATCGGCGGAAGCCGGTATGTTTTTTTGTTCCCACGGAGCTGCCACAAAACGTCTGTTGATCGCCGGAGCTGTCCTGCTGGCTTGCTGTTTCGCACCGCTTTCCAGGAGTATCGCCCAGTCAGGTATGCCGGGCACCTGGGAAAAGGAACAAATTCGGACCATAGAAGATACCCTGGGTATCCTTTCTTACATGATCGTCAATGACTCCCTCCAGGAGAACCGTTTTGCAGCGACCCGGCTGATGATCCCCACATTGGTCCAAGCCCTGAAAATCGAAAATTCCTTCAATTATCCCTTTGACCGCCTGAAATCGGTCTCTATTCAGTACCCGCAGGACAGTACCTTCCGGATATTCACGTGGCAGCTTTTTGTTGACGGGGAGGAATACCGTTATTATGGGGCAATCCAGATGAATACGCCCGAGCTGAAACTCTTCCCCCTCATTGACCGCTCCCATCAAATCGAAGACCCTGCCCAGGCGGTGTTGAATGCCGAAAACTGGTACGGCGCGGTATATTACGGGATCCGCAATATCAATACGAGGACCGGGCCGGCATACCTGTTGTTTGGCTATGATGCTTTTTCTTTCTTTAATCGCAGGAAGCTCATAGACGTGCTCACCTTTAATGAAGGCAAGCCCGAATTCGGAAAGGCGGTCTTTCCCGCAACGGTGGGCCAGCCCAATGCCTCGAAGCGCTTCATCCTGGAATATACTGCAGAAGCTTCTGTCAAACTCAATTATGACCCGCTGCTTGACCTGGTCGTCTTTGACCACCTTATACCGGTACAGGCGAGAAGCGGTCAGGGCGAGATCATGGCGCCCGATGGCAGCTACGAAGCGTTCAGGATCAAAAAAGATGGCCTCGAATATATCCCCATGCTCGAAACAACGAAGATGGCCACCCCGCCACGCCCTGCCCCGGTGCTGGATCAAAAAGGCAAGGATATTCTGGGAAGGGTCAAGAAAAATTGAATTTGTTTCGCGGGATTTTTATTTGGCCTGTTCTTGCTTTTTAGCAGGTTAGTGCCCCGGGAAATAATTTTTGAGTTTGTGTGAAAAGGCTTTTCACGGCGCTTCGCACCAAATAATCATTGGCGTTGTGTAAAAAGTATTTTGCCGCCTTCGGCGGCAGAGTATTCTCTTTAGAGACACATCGTTTTCGCAATTTCGCTTCGCGAA
>JBMOJO010000148.1:0-8897 GCA_049315745.1 Saprospiraceae bacterium
TGCAATCCAGCGGGCCTGTGGATATCTCGACACGGCCCAGCTTGTTCGTCTCCGTAATGCTCGGTGGCTCGCTGTCGTGCGACTTCAGCGTGATATAGTCCAGGAAATTACTTGCACCCGTGCACCAGTCGAAGTAAGACACTTCTACCACCACTTTCTTTCCCTTTCCATCGCATACCGGGAACTCATCCACAACTTTCGCATCGAAGCTGAAGCTACACTCCAACTGCGTACCCGCATCCCCGGCGGCGAAATACTTGTAATCATCGCGTGCATTGGAATTATCGCAGTTGCGCGGATCGTTGAAGATGTAGTATTCGTCCAATAAGCGTGCCAGCATCGCCTCTTTCGTAGGCGCATCGCAGTTCAGCGAATCCAGCGTTATGATTATTTCCGGGTTAGCAGTACCCACCACCATGATCGAGGATTTGCCCCCGAAGCCTGTAGTGAGCGGTGACTCTCCAGATCGCGGCGACGTAACTTCCTCGTACAGGCTCCGGATCTCCGGCCTTTCGAAGTAGATCTCCTGCGTCACCGTCGTCGTATTGCCATGGCAGTCGGTTGCCGTGAACACCCGGGTGATCTTCGCCCAGATTTGGTTCGCCTTCACATCCGTGCAGGGGTAGTAGGTCAACTGGTCCGTTGCCCGGATATCGCTGCGGCAGTCGCAGAAACCATGTGCATCACACGCATCGCGGAAGACAGGCCTACCGGAGAACCACGGGTAAGAAGAAGTACTGTTATTGTTCCAGCTCAGGGATTGGTTGAAGATTTTGTCCACATCCATGCAGAGGAAAGAATCCCTCCAGACGAGGGTGCCCGGATTCAGGCTATTGGGAGGTGCCGGGCTGCCTGCCTGTGCTACAGACCTGTTGCAGCGGCCGATAACCTGGACCAGTAACGGGCCGTTTTTATCTTCGGCAGTGACCTTGCCCCAGCAGATCAGGGTACCGAGGTCGTCGAAGAGGCCATAAGTAAAAGTCCCTGCGCAGTCAATGGTATCTTTATTGAGCGGGTTGCTGTCCATTACCCGGACGGTTCCATTGGCACAGTTGCCATTGCTCACCTCCCCTGCGGAGAGTACATACATACAAGTGGCAGGGTCGAGGGTTACTGTCGGGTTGGCACAACCGCAACCGGCGAGGAGGATATCCCTTTTCAGTATCGTTGTACAGCCAGGATCTGTGACCGATTTATCCAGCGGGGCACCCGCATCGAAGATATACCGGAGTGTATTTACCCCGGCAGTCATCAGTGCAGGCCTGATTTCTACTCTTGAGGGTGCGACACCGAACTTGAGCGTTGAGGCATTCAGACGGAAAGTATCCAAGCCTGTAGCATTGTTCGCTTCTCCGCCCTGGACGGAGAAAGGTGCGGCGTTGGGGGATACCAATGCAGGCACTGTGCCAAGGGTAGGAGAAGGGTAAAAACAAATATTGTCAATGGAGAGGCTGATATTGCCGTTAGATGCCGTTACGGCATATCCGATGCCGTCCTCGTGGAAACCGTTGAGGAGGTATTTTCCGCTCCCTGCGGGGAATTCCGTCAGTGGATCGCCAACGGCTATCGGGGTGGTCAGCAAGGAATCCTCATACATTCCGGTAATTGCTGTCACCTGCCAGAGCTGTCCTGAAGGGGCCGTCACTTCGACCGTTTCGGAAAAAGCCCCTTTTCGGGTCACCGTCCCACCGGAGACCTCCTTTGGGGCACCGGTACAAGCACAAGGATCGGAAATTTTCGCCTCGCAATCTATCACCTTTACGATCACCCGTGTAGCGGGGCTCGTACAGCCCGTAGTCGTATTTGTACCTGTTACCCAGAGCGTATCGGGAGAAGTGGCAAGCGTTGTGCCGGGATCAAAACTTGAGCCCGTAGAAACGGGGATTGCACCGGGATTTGCAGCGGGGTCAACGCTATAGAACCGATAAGAGAGGGTACCGGTGTATTCTGCGGTGATATCAACGTTGTCAATCCGCAGGGTCCCTGAGGAGGAAGTCGAAGGGCCGGCCCAGTAATAAATCCGGTAACACGTTGCGGAGTTCAGTGCGGGTAGGTCGCCCCCTTCGATTTCGCAACTGGCACCGGGCATGACTGTACCGGTAAGCAGGGCCGTTGTCAGGTTATTGGCCGCGACCAGTGCGTAGTTAATCGGGCCGGTATTGGAGGCCCGGTTAGACCAGACGATGCTTTTTACCCCCTGGAACGCAAATCCCGTTTGGGTTGCACCGATACAGAACTCGAAATATTCGTTGGCAGTCACCGCCGACGCAAGGCTGTTACTGCCCGAATCGTAATTATTTGAGCTGATTGCGTTTGAGCAGCCCGATCCCGCACTCTGGGCGGATACCTGGATACCCGCTCCGCTGGATTGCACCGCGCCATCCGATGCAATACCCGGATTGTTACTGACCCCGGGACCGTTAATCCCCGCTTCGAAATCCCAGGTAAACGTAACTAAGGGGGCTGCCGCGTTCGGGATCTCGACGTTGGTACTTTCCCCATCGCAAACCACCAGCGAATCCGGGAGGTTAAGGGAGGCATTCGGATAGAACAAGGCGTTGATGGTCCCGGTCGTGAAACAACCTGCAGCGGCATAGCGCACATAGATATTCGCACTTGCACTGAGGATGAACTGTGCGCCAGACAGTGGGTTCGTCCCATTCTGGGCATCTGCCAGGGTGCTATGGTAGGTAGTCGTCCCTCCCGCAGGAACGGCCCCAAGGGCCACATTCCGCACATCGAATGTATTTGGCGTACAAAGACCGGTAGGCTGGACAATATTCAACGTGGGGGCCGCATTGACTTTTACGGTAACGAGGAGGGTATCGCTGTTGCAGCCATCCTCGCCCAGGGAAGTCACCCAGACATTGGAGGTCGTACCCGCTGCCGGCGCGGGGTCGAAACTCGCCCCTGAGGCCGCAGCGGCTACCGGCGCCGGTGCAGGATCGGAGGTATAGAAGTTATAGTTGCCGGAAGGACTTTTGAAGTTTGCGGTAATGACCATGCTGTCTATGCGCAGCGTGCCCCCAGCATCTGTTGCCGACCAGTAGTAGATCCGGTAGCAGGTTGCCGGATTGGAAGGGATTGCCCCACCTGCCGCCGCACAGCTCGTGTTGACCGTTCCGGTAAGCAAGGGTACTGCAGGATTGTTGGCAGCGACCAGAGCAAAGTTCATAGGCCCTGTACCCGAGGCCCTATGTTTCCAGTCAATTGCCGTTACCCCTTCGAACCGGCTATTCCCTGCAGGGGTGCCGACACAAAATTCGAAATATTCCTGTGCCGCGATTGCCGAGTCGAGGTTATTGCTGGTCGTGCTGTAGTTCGAAGAAGAAACTGCAGCAGAGCAGCCGGAGCCAGCCCCCTGTGTGCTGACATTAATACCCGATCCGGCAGTCTGGACCGGGGCGTTGTTGGCTAAAGCCGGATTTTGGCTGATCCCCTGGCCGGTAATGCCGCCTTGGAAATCCCAGGTAAACGTATTTGAAATTGCCGGGCCCAAGATTGCCAGCCGGGTATCCCCGCCCTCGCAGACTTCAATATTGGAGAATGCCGGATTACCGGGTGGCACGTCAATAAATAAGGTGTCGTTTGCTGCTGTACAGGGCCCTCCCCCATCGGGATCGGCGATCACGGCAATGAAACGCAACTTCTTCCCACGGTCGTTGTCGTCAATGGTATAGGTCACACTTCCCGAACCCGGGGAGAGCGCGGTGGCCGACAGGACACCTGCACCATTGGAGGACAGGGTGGCTGTACCGTTAGTAGCCGTAAAGGAAATACTCAGGTTCGAAGCCCCTTTCTTGCAGTCATCCGACGACGAAAGGTCAATGGCCGGCGGAGAAGCACAAACGGAGGTACAATTGTCCGGAATACCGAGGACGGTCACCGTGGTATCCTTAAATTCCCCAGTGGCATTGATCAGCCGGATCGTGTAATCGGAGCCTCCGGCTGCAGGTACAGTGGGCAAAGCCGTCACTATTTCGGGGTCGGATGTCACTGCCGTGCCACCGGAAGCGGCGGTCATAGAGCCGGAGTAGGACGTACCGGCAGTGATATCGTATTTGTACCCCGTGGCGGCAGGTACGTCGAGCGTAATGAACGGGGCAATGTTGGGGCACGCACCATTGGTGGCGGTGGCGGTGAAAGCGACGCGTTCTGTTGCGGTGATCGAAAAATCATCAATACCAATAGCCTGCCCATTTGAGCTCCCTCCATCCCCTGTCAGCGTCCAGCGGAGATAGTATTTCTCATTGGGGCCTATGTTCAAGCCTGTGATATTCAAGGATTTATTTGCGGATATTGGGGGGTTGGAGATGACCGTATTGTTTGCATCGGCAGAGTAGGTTTGGTCCCCGGCTGTCCGGGCCGTCCAGGTGCTTCCATCGGTCCCACTGAAAAAAGTCCAGCCGAAAGCCCTGGAGCCGGAGCGATACTTTTCATAGTTAAACGAGATACTGAGGCTTCCGATCGTTTTCCCGGTATTGTTGGAAATCTCGAGGAGGATATGTCGAGGGGAAGTAAAACTCCCCGAAGTCAAGAAACCCAGTGCCCTGTCTGTGGACGAAGCAGTGACCCCGTTGGCGAAGTTGTAGGTCCCGCCGGTAGAACTTCCTGTCAGAATTCCGGTACCTGAAGTGCCCGCAGCAGCGGTTGTTGCGGAAGTACCTGAGCTGTAAGAACTGCCGCTTCCAACCCTGAAGCCAGTTGGCAGGGGAGCCGTAGCGCTTGATCCCATGCCGTTGAAGTCCTGGGAAACGGCGCTGAAGCCGGAAATAGACATCTGCGCCCAACTTATTGTAGGTAAGAAAGCTACCTGCAGGACCAGAAAAACTGCTAAAAATTTGATCGGGACAGCCAAGCCGAGCCGACTGGCAGGTAGAGGACTGGAGGGTAGCAAAGACCTGGAGAAAATATGATTTCTGCTTTTTTGATACTCCGGCGGAGGCATAAAAAAGCGGAAACGGAAGAGTTGTCGAGAACTTTCCATAAAAGATTACGATTTGTTATTTCAGAGATATGGCAGACCCATTGTCCAAAAGTCATTACTGCCCCGGAAAGCTACTTATGAACCTTCCAGCCGACTTTCTGCAACAAATCCACATAGGTCGGGGTAAAGATAAAGTTAAATACTATAAGGAAAAAAAATGCGTTGTTAATTTGATGTAATTAATTTAGCCTTACATCGGTATGGCGCGGCAGCAACTGATCAGGCGGGGAATTTGGCACTACCGGCGGGCATTTTGATCGGGATTGTTGGAGGGGTGCTCATGGGTTAAAATCGCTTATTTCGCTCCCGCCGGGTCTTTTTTGGGTCATATAACTGCGTTGTGCTTCCCCAAATGCCTTTGCCTGGTTTAAAAACGACACATTTTAGCCCCGGGATAGCCCGCTGCACCGGTCTATTTTCAAAAAAAACGTATATTTGTGTAAATCCTAAAAATATGCACAGAAAATTTATTCCCCTCGGCGTGATCTTCCTGTCGGTCTTTCTCACGGGTACCCTCCTGGCACAGGAAACCGGTATAGCTGAAGTTTTTTCGTCTGAATTGAAAGGAAAGCAGACCTCGAGCGGCTCATTTTACAACCCCAATCTTTATACAGCTGCCCATAAGATGCACGCCATGGGCACCCAGCTCAAGGTCACGCGCACAGACGAGAATGCCCGCAGATGGGTGATTGTTACCGTCACAGACCGTGGCCCGTTCGTTTCGGGGCATATCGTGGCCTTGTCCAAGGCGGCGGGCGATCGGCTGGGCATGGACGAGCGTTCTACCGCGACGGTCATTGTAGAAGCCATCTCCAGCGGCTATTCTAACCAGGCTGTGGCGAAAAAAACAGCAGCGCCCGCCCCCGCAGCGCCAAAAGTAAATACCCCGCCTGGCGACAATACTCCCGGCACATCCATCGGAATTGCAAATGTCCGGCAGCCCGGCAGCAGTGCAGCGGTGCCCGGTGGTGAATTCACGGAGAAAAGCCCCCAGGCTGCCGCTAAAGCCAAAACACAGGAGATGCCCCTGGCCCGACAGGGAATCCAAAACTATGGGTTGTACAGTATCCCCATCCAAAAACCGGAAAAAAGAGGCTACGGCGTGCAGATTATGGTGCTCAGCAACGCCGAGACCATGCTCGACCAGGTAGCGGCCCTGCAGAAGAAATGGTTCGATGAGAAAATCCTGGTCGGTATCGTCCCGACAGCCAGTGGCGACGGGCGCCTCTACAAAATTATCCTCGGCGTTTTCGATACCGAGCAATCTGCGAAGGTATATGAGGCCAACCTGCGGAAAAAATTCAAAATAGACGGCTTCGTTGTGAGCCTGGAAAATTTTTATTAGGCGAACAGGGGTTGCAGTATGCGGCGAAACAGGTCTATTTCACCTTGATTTCCCCTTTGATCCCGACCAACTGCAATAGTTGCTCGTAAACATTGACCACTTCATAGGGCGTGGGCTGGTTGGAGAAAGATATGGCCCCGGCGGTGCCTGCCTTTCCTTTTACCCGAAAACAAAGCTGAAACACCGGGCTCCCATCCGGCAGCGTAATGCCTTTCAGGTTGTTGTCTATCCATACGAAGGTCAACTGGCCGGCTTTTGCCTTCGAAAGCCCAAAGTTCTCTTGGTTGAGGAAAGGAAGCCTAAAGTCCTTCACTCCGGTAAGTTCCAATACCTGGGGGTCCCATTTCATGGAATATTGCATGGAAATAATCTTTCGGAACCCTGCGACGCTCACGTTCACGCAAACCGACGAACCCACGGCGCCTGATGTCCGTCCGGCGCTTAGCGTGACGGCGCTCTGAGCGCCTGCTCCGGCAATACCTGCAAAAACGAACAGTGCGGCCAGCCAATATTTGTATAGACTTTTCATTGAAAATAACTTTTCCCAGCCTGTAAGGACTTCATTGATTTTTCATTTTAACCCTGCACGGATAAAATGGCTAAAAAGGTGCCGCGAAAATAAAATTTTTTTCGCTATATTTGTGCATAAGGGTAATATGCCCACCTCACTTTAACCTATCCGGCATACTATGAAATCCCGATTCCTGCTTCCCACTGCTGCTATGCTCGCGCTGTTTGCCTGCGTCCCACAGAAAAAGTTTTCTGCACTCGAAGCCGATGCCCAAAAATTGCAATCCGCGCTCGCCAGGTGCGACTCGCTCCGCAATACCCTGCCCACAGAAAGCGATGCCTATCTCGAATTGAAATCCGATTATCTGCGATCCCTGCAAACCATCGAGCAGCTCCGCGCCACCAACCTCAACCTCAACAACAGCTACCAGGAAATCCTGGCCCAGTATGCCGATATCATCAACCAAAACCGGGAAATCCTATCGGCTACCGCACAGGTTCAAGGCAACCTGGGCGGCCAAAAAAGTGCCCTTGCAGAGGGCCTCGAAGCACAAATTGCCCAACTCCAGCAACTGCGGGAAGAACTTCAGCAGCGGGAGCAGCGTATCCTGACTATGGAGGAAAACTTCCGCCAGGCAGTACTCTCCCGCAACGACGAAATCCTCAGACTGGAAAACGAGCTGCAGGCCCGGGGCAACAGCCTGAACCAGGCCCAGGTCACCCTCAACCGCTCCCTGGAAAATAACGTCAACAATAAAGAACTGGATATTTCCGAGGCCGCCGGAAGGATTTACATTACCGTAAGCCAGGACTTACTCTTTGGATCAGGCAGCGCAATCATAGATGCACAAGGCCAAAAAACCCTCCGTGCGGTGGCAGTGGCCCTGCTCCAGGAAATGGAAATGGATATCCTGATCGAAGGCCATACCGATAATTCGGGCTCGGAGGACCGCAACTGGTCCCTAAGCCTCGACCGCGCAATGGCGGTCAGCAAAGTATTGCAAGCCAATGGAATCTCCCCGGCGCGTATGACCGTAGCGGGCCGCGGCGCCTTCGCCCCCGTAGCCGCCAATTCGACCGAGGCCGGCAGGGCCCTAAACCGGAGAACGGAAATTATCCTCGTACCCAAATCCCTGACCAATGCCAGTATGCAAAAATATTAAAAGATTTCCCCAATGACTGATTCCCGCATAACCCGATCTTCTGCCCGTGCTGTCTTTATCGCGGCCATCCTCTTTTTTGCCCTGGCCAACAGTTGTGACACCCTCCCCTTCGCACAGAAAACCCAAAGCCCGGAGAAAATCCTGCAATACCGCCTCCTCTGCGGCAACCTCCAATGCCCCCAGTTTGTGCTGACCGTGTTTTCCGATGGCACCCTCCATTACCAGGGTATCGCCCTGACAGCACTCATGGGCCGCCATGCCCGAAAACTGCCGGACAGCGAATGGCAAATCCTGAAAAATACCATTGAATCCGCCAATATCTGGGGCAGCCAGGAATCCTACCCGGCCCCGGACCCCAACTACGCCATCACCGAAATCGCTGTTTTTGAGGGAGAAGTCACAAAGCAGGTAATCGGACAACAGTTTCCACAGGATATCCGGACGCTCGAAACGCTGCTGCAACAGTATGCAGACCCGATGCGGCAGGATTGGAAACTCCAGGAAGCATACGCATACAACTTGCCGGCAGACAAGTACAACAGTATGTTCAAAATCCAACTGCAACCAAATATCAACGTGGATTACTGGGTTGCCAAATATTACGATGCAGCCATGCAACAGGTCAAAGCCCTGCCCGAAGGGCCGAATTACTGGCTCTTCCGCTTCGACCCTTCGCGCATCCTCCCCAACCTGCTGAAAGAAACCCTCGAACGCGATACCGACGTGCTGCGGGTAGAATATGTGGACAAGCCCAAAAACTAACTCGGCGCTTCGCGCCAAATGATGTTTTGGGGCTGTGTGAAAAGGTTTTTGCCGCCTTCGGCGGCAGAATATTCTTTTTAAACCGACGTGTTTTTCATGATTTTGCTTCGCAAAATCATGAAAAACACGT
>JBMOJO010000453.1:0-1989 GCA_049315745.1 Saprospiraceae bacterium
GCGAAATCAGGAAAAAGACGTCTCCATCCAAATATAATTTGGCATGAATCGCCGAAAAAACACTTTTCACACAACCCCACATTCTTTTGAGTTTGTATGAAAAGGTTTTTGCCGTCCCCCCTCAGTCCAACAAATCGAGGACGTAGGTCCAGATACTATCGTAGGGGAGGATTTCAATTTCCAGCGTCTGGTTGGCCATTTTGATGGGGATTGCGGAGAGGTTTTCAAAATCCTGTGCGGTTTTTTTCAGGATTTCTTCTTTGCGAAAGGCACATTTGGGGACCTGGAGCAGCATTTTCAAAAAATAATTGCTGCGCCTGACCTCATCGCTTTGGAGATAGCGCAGCCGGTACTTATCCAGGGCTTCTGCACGTTCGATGAGGGCATCGCTTTGTTTGCTTGCCAGGTAAGAAAGGATTTCAACGATGATCAGGTGCAGGTTCATCCCCTGCTTATCTTTAGCGAACACCTGCATATCATTTACAAATTTGCTGAAGCGGAACGTCCGGACGGTAGTCCCTTTCCCGGACAGTTTTCCGATTCGCAGAAGGAAATCCAGGTAAGCCTCCGATGTTTTCCATATCGCCCGGACGTTTTCGGGCAGGTCTTCAAAGGCGGGGTGCTTCATAACCATTGATAGCATATCCACCGCCTGGTTGTACCGTTTCTGTCGCAGCAGGATCATCAGGCTGAGTTCGTGGGCCTTAAACCAGTTGAAAGAGCCTTCTTCGGCGTATTGCTGGCTTTCGGCAAGGCACCTGGCTGCTTCATCTATTCGGTCGAGCTGTATTGCGCAGATGGCTTTTTGGTAGTGGAAAACTTGCAGTGGGATACTGGCGGTGTACGCTTTCTTCTCAAAAAAACCGATGGCGCGGTCACAGACACCGATCAGGGCTTCGTAGTCGTTCACGCTGGAATAGATGCCTGCCTCGATGAGCCGGGCACAGAGGTGCAGTTGATAGGAGTCGAATTTATCCAGGGAGGGCCCGAGCAGCTCCAGGTATAGTTCTGCCTGCGGGCGGTTGTCTGTTTTTGCCGCCTTTTGGTGGACGGCCCCTATACTCAGTTCGAGGTAATAATCTTCCGACTGGTTTTCTGCCAGCCAAAGGGATTCGAAGAAGCGCAGTTCCTCGGTATGTTTCTGAAAGCGGGCATAATCCCCTTCGATAGTAGCATAGTACAGGCGCAGGGTGTGGCAGATGTCCACGTTCAGCTCTGTAAATTCGTAGTGCCGGGATACTTTATATATTTTCAGGGCCATCCGGACGGCAGCGTTGCGGGCATTTTTGCCGAACAGGATTTTAGTGGCGGCCCATTCTTTGTAACATTCGTAAAACGCCCGCTGCCGGTCGGTATAAGACGATTGGTTCAAATCAATCACAAACAGAGCGTTGACGAGGCGGTCTTTCAGGTTTTTGCGCAGTTTTTTGTACACGGGGGTTTGTTTGTCCTCGTTGTAAAGCGTTTTGGCCGCTTCCTCATCGCTTTTCAACTGCCCGCTTGCGATGAGGTCATAGAACTCCTGGAGCCTCGAGGCATCTTTCTTTGTGCCCGTGAGCAGTTCTAAGGCCCGCAGCTTGGGCTTTGTAACAATTTGAACCAAATCTATCAAGTCTTTCATGAGGCATAACGAGATTGAGACGCGAATTTTTTATCTCCTAGAGCCCAATCGGGTGGTCATTAAATTAATAGGTCAAAATTCCGAAACACCTGTCCTGCTTGAGTATCATTTCAGCAAAAGCTCTTCTCGCTTTTTCAAAAGCCATTATCGTTTTGTAAAAAGCCATTCTCATTTTGTAAAAAGTGCTGTATTTGTGCCGATCTAAGAGGCGTATGGCCTATCTTTGAATTTATGCACAGGGCCGCACTTCATATTTGTGGTGATGGGTTATTCAAATAATCTTTTGCCGCCGCAGGCGGCAAAAGATTATTTTGGGGTTGTGTAAAAAGTTTTTGCCGCCTGCGGCGGCAGAATTTTCTTTGGATGGA
>JBMOJO010000149.1:0-8794 GCA_049315745.1 Saprospiraceae bacterium
TCAGAAGAATATTCTGCCGCCGCAGGCGGCAAAAACCTTTTTACACAACCCCAAAGATTATTTCTAAGGACAGCTAATAGATACTTTTTTTCATGATTTTGCTTCGCAAAATCATGAAAAACACGTCGGTTTCAAACTTAAATTTGGCGCGAAGCGCCATACTTTAAGCGGGGCTCAAAATTATACGTTGTGCTATCGGCAATAAAAAAACTTTCACACAACCTTAGGGCATCGTGATCAGGTTTTTACCGCTCGGAGAGGGTTTTGTGGATGTCGGTGCTACTGGCCTGGAGGGCGGGTATTGCTGCGGCGGCAAAGCCTACTCCGAGGGCCCCAAGGAGGAGGGGCAGCTCTTCCTGCAGAAATACTTTTCCGGTGAATGTGTAACGATAGGTATCTTGTAAGAATCCTCCGAGTACTTCCATGCCACCATGGCTGAGCCCAATGCCGATCCCATATCCCAAACAGGCCAGTATCAGGCCTTCCAGGATAATCAGGGCAAAAAGACGGAAGGGAGAAGCGCCCATTGTGCGCATGAGGGCCAGCTCATAGCGCCTTTCTTTGAGCGAGGCATAAAGCGAAATGAAAATGCTGAGCCCGGAAACAGCGATTATGATGAAAGCAAGCCAGCGCAGGGCATCGGCCCCAACGCCCATGAGGCTGTACAGACGCGTAATCTCGATAGCCGGGGTGGCCGCCTGTAAACTGGTATTTTCATTGATGGAACGCTGCATATTGAGGGTCTGCATATTCCTTCCTTTGAATTGCAGCATGAGCGCGGTGATATCTTCATCCGGAAAATCCGTCAGGGGCCGTCTGATATCAGCTTCTTCTTCATGTTCATGAGGTGCTCCTGCCGTATGCGCGTGTACTTCCCAGATACTTTGGGGAGCAGTAAGGATTAGCTGGTCAGCAGCAGAACCCGTAGGTTTGAGGATTCCGGTGACCCGGAACGCGGCATGGTCGTGTTCCATGTCGAGGTCTTCCAAAAGACCGTGGGAACTAAAAAATGAATCCCCGATGGATAGGCCGAGGGCCCTGGCGGCATTGGCGCCGACCACTGCTTCCATGGGTTTTTCGAACATTTTACCGGTGGCTGTTTCTGCATTATACACCTGAAAAAAAGCAGAGGTTGTGCCGACGATTCGATAGCCTTTGTAGCTGTCGCCCAGGGAGAGCGGAATGGCGGTTTTGATGAATGGATGGCGCGGGTTCAGGAAAGGCCGTACTTCCTGGATGGAGATATTGCCTGTGGGGGCGTCCACATGGTACATACTGGAAAGGATAAGCTGGAGCGGGCTTCCTTTAGCACCGATAACGAGGTCAATACCGGCCAGGTTTCGCTCAAATTTTTCCTCCAGTTGCCGGTTGACCAGCAGAAGGAGGCTGATGAGCCCAACACCGAGGGCGAAGAGGACCAGGCTGAGCAGCAGTGCGAGCGGCTTACTGAGCAGGTTTTTCCAGCTTAGGGCGAGCAGGTTCATAGGATTGTTGATTGAAGGGCGATCTGATGGGGGAAACGGCTTTTCAGGCGGTTGTCGTGGGTAACGATCAGGAGGGTGGCCTGTACCTCGGCCGCTTGTTCTTCGAGCAGACTGGCAACCTCGCCGGCGCTGGCATCGTCGAGGGCGGAGGTTGGTTCATCAGCCAAAATGAGCATCGGCCGGTTGACGAGGGCGCGGGCGATTGCGACGCGCTGTTGTTCGCCGGCGCTGAGCCTGTCCGTTTTTGCTTTGAGCTTATGTCCAATGCCCAGGCGCTGTAAAAGGTTGGAGACTCTTGCCTTATCTTGCCTCTCCCCCGCGAGCTTCTGGGCCAGGAGCAGGTTTTCTTCTACCGTCAATGCCCGGATAAAATGGGCTTTTTGAAAGACAATACCGATGTGGCGGCCTCTGAAATAATCGAGGGCGCGACGGTCGAGGGTTTCTATGGCAGTATCGCCGATGCGTATGTTGCCTGCAACCGGAGACAAAAGGCCACCGAGTAAATGGAGGCAGGTTGTTTTTCCGCTTCCGGATTGCCCGAGCAGCAGCCAGTGCTCCCCTTTTCCCAGTCGTATGTCCGGGAAGTGGAGTGTTCGCCCACCGGCATAAGCATATTGAAGGTCAGTGGTTTGAAGCATAGCGATCAGAAGGTGAGCGGTTTTTCGAAAACGATGACAGCAAAGATAGGAAGCAGAATGGCAAAAACAAGCGCCTATTCTCGATCATCCTCGTCTTCAGGGAGTGCAACCGCTCCTTCGAAGGGGTCTTTTCTGAAGGATAGCAGGCCTTTTGCATCGGTATCAATATAAATTGTATCGCCCGGGCCGAAAATTCCGCTGAGGACTTTCTTGGAAAGCTCATTGACGATTTCCTTTTGTACGACGCGTTTCATTGGCCTGGCCCCGAACTGGGGGTCATAGCCGAGGTCCGCGAGGAAATTTTTTGCGCGTTCGCTGATGCGCAGGACGATACCTTGTCGGGAGAGCATTTTTTGTACCTTTCGGGTGATGAGGTCCAGTACCTGTTTTATTTCGGGCTTGCTCAGGGGGAGGAACATGACCTGTTCGTCAATCCGGTTGAGAAACTCTGGCCGCATATTTTCCTTGAGCAGGTTAAAGACTTCTACTTTTGTTGTTTCCAGGATTTCCGTCCGGTGCTTTTCGCCCATTTCCTCCAGGTCTTCGAAATTTTCGAGGATGATATCCGAGCCCATATTTGAGGTCATGATAATGATGGTGTTTTTGAAATTGGCGATACGGCCCTTGTTGTCGGTAAGGCGGCCATCGTCCAGAACCTGGAGCAGGATGTTGAAGGTATCGGGATGGGCCTTTTCGATTTCATCGAGGAGGATGATAGAGTAGGGTCTGCGCCGTACGGCTTCGGTGAGCTGGCCGCCTTCGTCGTAACCGACATATCCGGGAGGGGCGCCTACCAGTCGGCTTACGGTGTGGCGTTCCTGGTATTCGCTCATGTCAATCCGGGTCATGGCCGTTTCGTCGTCAAAGAGTACTTCGGCAACGGTTTTTGCGAGTTCGGTTTTGCCAACTCCGGTAGGGCCGAGGAAGATGAAAGAGCCAATCGGGCGGTCGGCATCCTGGAGGCCGGCACGGCTGCGCCGGATGGCATCGGCAACAGCCCTTACAGCTTCATCCTGCCCGATGAGGCGTTTCCCGATTTCAATTTCGAGGTTGAGGAGTTTATCTTTCTCGCTTTGGGTCATTTTGTCCACCGGGATACCTGTCCAGCGCGATACGACGCTTGCAATATCGTTCGCGGTGACTTTGTCATTGGTGAAACGTTTTTCTTCGGGCAGTGCATCGAGGCTATCTTCTGCAGCTTTAAGTGCGGATCGCTGAAGCTGGAGTTCGCCGTAGCGGATTTTCGCGACGGTTTCGTAGTCGCTGTTGCGTTCGGCGCGTTCGGCCTCCTGTTCGAGGGTTTCGATTTTTTTGCGGATGGACTGGACGTTGTCCACGATTTCCTTTTCATTGCTCCAGGCGGCGACCAGGCTGTCGCGTTTTTCCTTGGCATTGGCGATTTGCTCGTCAATAACAGCGATCATTTTAGGGTTATTTTCCCTTTTGATTGCTTCTTTTTCGATTTCGAGCTGGCGTACTTTGCGCTCCCACTCATCAATTGCTTCGGGGACGGAGTCCAGTTCGAGGCGGAGCTTGGCAGCTGCCTCGTCAATCAGGTCAATCGCCTTGTCTGGCAACTGGCGGTCGGGGATATAGCGATGGGAGAGCTCTGCTGCTGCGATGAGGGCTTCGTCGAGGATTTCGATTTTGTGATACACTTCGTAGCGTTCCTGTAGCCCGCGCAGGATGGAGATCGTATCTTCCACTCCGGGTTCTTCGATCAGGACGGTTTGGAAGCGGCGTACGAGGGCTTTATCTTTTTCGAAATATTTTTGGTATTCGTCGAGGGTAGTAGCGCCGATGGTGTGGAGCTCCCCTCTGGCCAGTGCGGGCTTGAGGATGTTGGCTGCATCCATTGCGCCCTGGCCGCCCCCTGCGCCGATAAGCGTGTGGATTTCGTCAATAAAGAGGACGATTTCGCCATTGGAAGCGGAGACTTCTTTGATTACGGCTTTCAGGCGTTCTTCGAATTCACCTTTGTACTTGGCGCCGGCGATCAGGGCGGCGATATCCAGGACGAAGATGCGTTTGCTTTTCAGGTTTTCCGGCACATCGCCCTTGACGATACGCCAGGCGATGCCTTCTACGATAGCAGTTTTTCCTACCCCTGCTTCCCCGATGAGGATCGGGTTGTTCTTTTTGCGCCTGGACAGGATATGCAATACCCTTCTGATTTCCTCGTCGCGTCCGATAATAGGATCCAGGGCGCCGGTTTCGGCGCGCTCGTTCAGGTTGATTCCATATTTGGAGAGCGCGTTGTAGCTTTCTTCCTGGCTTTGATCGCTCACTTTTGCCCCTTTTCGGAGGGCTTCGATCGCTTTTTTCAGGTTGTCTTCGGTGGCGCCCAGCTCTTTGAGGATTTTGGCGCCGCGGTCATCACCCTGGAGGATACCCAGGATCATCAGTTCGATAGAGATGTACTGATCTCCGTACGCTTTGAGGCCGTTCCGTGCTCTGGTGAGCGCCCGGTTGGCTTCGTTGCTGAGGTATTGCTTGTCTGCACCTTCAACTTTGGGATAGGCTTTGACGCCCTCATCCAACTTGCTTTTGAGCAAAGGGAGGTTAATGCCCATTTTTTGCAGGAGGAACTGCGCTACGTGCTCCTCCGTTTCGAGGATACCTTTGAGCAGGTGTACGGTATCAACTTGCTGCTGGTCCAGCCCTGCTGCAATTTGCTGTGCTTTGACGATCGCTTCCTGCGATTTAATGGTGAAATTGTCGTATGTCATCCTGGTGCTGTTTTTTTATTGACTTGTTGCGATGGGATACTCAGGGTTAAAGTGCCTCTTTTTCGTCCACACCGTGCTTTTCTTTGGTCGTGCAGTCAAGCGGTATCTTTCCTTAAAAAGCGTTTGTACGAACGATAAATGCCGCCTATTTTCCTTCTTGTTGACCCCTCGCAACAAGAGTATTCTGTACAAATTACTGACCAAACCCGAATATTGGCAATTTTGACAGATGTCATTCGATGGGGGCTGCAATTTTGGCAGCCGGTGTTTTGTTGAGTGTCTTCATTGGCAGTAGGATTGGGGGAAAGGTTTTTCCTGCCTTGCTTACCTTGGGAAAAGGTTTGAGCAGGTTGTTGCGGGCTGTTCGGTGGAATTTTCTGTGCAGTTGCGCTACGATTTCCTTCCGTTGGTCAATTTTGAGGCAGGCATTTGAATTTTATTTTATTTCTTAACACCCGCTTTTGTAGTTTCACAATTATTACACATAAAAATGCAGAAACGCATGAAAAAACTGCTTTTATTCTTATGGCTAAGTGGAGGGCTGTTTATTTTGGCTGACGCACAGCCTTTGGACATGCACTATTTCAAAGGGGTAAAGCCCAGGAGTATTGGCCCTGCGAGCATGAGCGGACGGATAACCGCGATTGATGTGGTACGCAATAAGCCGGAAGTCATTTACATTGGCACCGCTTCCGGGGGCGTTTGGCGCAGTAAATCCGGGGGCGTGACCTGGGAGCCGATTTTTGATGGCCAGCCGGTCCAGGCGATAGGCGCGATCGCGATCAACCAAAACAACCCGGACGATATTTGGGTCGGTACCGGTGAGGGCAATCCCCGTAACTCCCTGAATACCGGCGAAGGGATTTTCCGTTCGCTCGATGGGGGCAGGACCTGGAAATATATGGGGCTAAAAGAAACGAAGACCATTCACCGGATTATTATTCACCGGGACAACCCCAACGTCGTATTCGTCGCAACGCTGGGCTCACCCTTCGGCCCGAACCCCGAGCGAGGTGTGTTCCGGACGAAAGACGGGGGGAAGACCTGGGAGAAAATTCTGTACTCCAATGATCAATCCGGCTGTGCGGAGATGGTAGTTGACCCTGTCAACCCCAATAAGTTGATAGCCGCCCTTTGGGAATACGGCCGCAAGCCCTGGTTTTTCAATTCCGGTGGGCCGGGGTCGGGTATTTACGTTACGCATGATGGTGGCGATACCTGGGAGAAGCGCACCGATGCCGATGGGCTGCCAAAAGGCAACTTAGGGCGTACCGGCCTGGCCATTGCGCCTTCAAAGCCGGAAATCGTCTATGCCCTTGTAGAGGCAGAGGAAAACGGGTTGTATAAATCTACCGATGGGGGAAAGAAATTTGCACTGGTGACGAAGGGGGATGCCGTAAGCAACCGGCCTTTTTATTACCACGAAATTTATGTGGACCCTAAAAACGAGAACCGGATTTTTAACCTTTATACGAATCTGGCAAAAAGTGAAGACGGCGGGAAGACTTTTCAGGTATTTCCAAGTCGTCTGCACGCCGATCACCATGCTTTCTATATCCATCCCGACAACCCTGAGTACCTCATTGAAGGCAATGACGGCGGGCTGAATATCAGCCGTGATGGTGGGGATACCTGGATTTTTTCGGGCAATCTTCCCCTCGGCCAATTTTATCATGTCAGCTATGATATGTCGGTACCCTATCGCGTGGGGGGTGGTTTGCAGGATAACGGCTCCTGGATAGGCCCTGGCAATATCTGGGAGGGCGGGTTCCGCTCCGGGGGTATCCGCAACCATCATTGGAAAAGTATTTATGGAGGGGATGGTTTCGATGTGTCGTTCAGGCCGGATAACCCTCGCTATGTGTATGCCATGTCGCAGGGCGGCAGCCTGGGGTACATTGATACGGAATCCGGCAGGAGCCAGAGCATCCGCCCAACCCATCCGGATAAGGGGGTAGAGCTGCGGTTCAACTGGAATGCGGCACTGGCCCAGGATCCATTCAATGCCTGCGGGGTGTATTATGGAAGCCAGTTTGTGCATTACAGCAAAGATTGCGGCCAATCCTGGGAAGTGATTTCCCCTGATCTTACGACCAATGACCCGGCCAAACAAGTGAAAGAGACCGGCGGCCTCACAATGGACGCTACCAACGCGGAGAACCATACAACGATCCTGGCGATCGCCCCAAGCCCGGCAGATGCAAAAGTGATATGGGTAGGGACAGACGATGGCAACCTGCAATTAACACGCGACGAGGGAAAAACATGGACAAATTTATCCGGTCGTCTGCCCGGTGTAAAGCCCGGCAGTTGGATTCCTTTCCTCGAGGTCTCCCGGAAAAACCCCGGGGAAGCCTTTGTCATCGTGAATGATTACCGGCGCAACGACTGGAGGCCGATGGTATTTCATACCGTGGATTTTGGGGCAACGTTCAGGCAAATTGCCGATGAAAAGAAAGTCCAGGGGCATGCCTTGTCCTTGGTACAAGATCCTGAGGTGCCCGGGCATTTGTGGCTCGGTACGGATTATGGCCTTTTTGTGACGATTGACGGGGGCAATAGCTGGACGAAGTGGATGAACGGCTTTCCTTCTGTTCCTACTTACGATATGAAAATCCATTCCCGGGATGAAGATTTGATCATCGGTACCTTTGGCCGTTCTTTGTATATTCTGGACGATATCCGGCCGTTCCGCGAAATTGCGCGTTCTGGCGGGAAGCTGATGGAGCAGGCGTTCAAAGTTTTTCCGGCACCGGATGCTTATCTTTCGCAGGGGCGCCCGAGCAGTGGAGAGAACAGTACTGCCGATGCTGAATTTTTTGGTCAGGCCAAACCGCGTGGTGCGGTCATTAGTATCTGGAACCGACCGTCTGCAGCGCCTGCGCGTCCGCAGGCACAGGCACAGGGGGGACGTCCCGGAATGCGCCCCGGGCAAGCTCCTGGAGCAGGTGCAGCGCTGCCTTCTGGTATGGGCGGTCCCGGTGGGCGCGGGGGCAACAACGTCCGGGTTGTTGTTTTTGATGCGCAGGGGGATACCGTGCGCAGCTTTGAAACGCCATTGGCCGATACCGGGCTTACCCGTATCATCTGGCCGCTGAACCGGAACGGTATCCAGCTTCCCCGGAGGGAAAGCGCGCAGGGCGGCGGATTTGCTGCGTTCTTTGGGGGAGGTATCTCAGCGCCTGTTGCCCCTGGGGCATACAAAGTCCTAGTAATCAATGGCCCTCTCAAGGATTCTACGATGTTGAACGTATTGCCGGATCCAATGGTAGATCTTCCCTTATCGGCTTATCAGGCAAAAGCATCAGCGTATAAAGAAATAGAAAAAATCGTGCGCGCAGCCAATGAGGGTTGGGCGAGGATACAGGAGGTTAAGAGTGCGTTGCGTCGCGTGGATGCTGCCCTTGGCCTTGCCCCGGACAGTACCCGTCAGCAGTTGGCCAGGATGGGCCGCTCGATGCAGGACAGCATCGCCGCCCTGGAAAAATTATACATGATGCCCGATGGATTAAAAGGCATACAGCGTTCTTCGGACAACGTCAACGGAATGATCCAGGGCGCGTTAAGCTATCTGGGGGCATCCGACGCCGACCCTAACCAGGCAGCACAGCGGATGATTGCAAGGGCGAACGACTATACCGCCAATGCGCTGGAAAAGATCAATGCCTTCATCGGCGGAACGTTCGACGATTATCGAAAAAAAGTGCAAGTAGTTCAGGTAGAACTGTTCAAGGCTATGGAGCCCTTGAAAATGAACTGATCTGGCATATCTTGCAAGGCAATCAAATTGCTTTTCGGCAATAATGAGCGGATCTTGCCAGAGGCTGTCTCAAAGGACAATTTGGAGTTGTGCCAAAAGTCATTTTACACAACCCCGAACTTACGGGGGGGGCAGCCTCTGATATTTTTTATGATTTTCTGCGGGCATGTTGCAGGCCGTGTG
>JBMOJO010000150.1:0-8770 GCA_049315745.1 Saprospiraceae bacterium
GCGAAATCGCGAAAATGACGCGTCTCTCAGAAGAATATTCTGCCGCAGCAGGCGGCAAAACACTTTTTACACAACCCCCAGGGGAATCTGGGTAACGGTTCCATTAACTTCTAAAAACTAAATAACACGAAGATGTCCCGTTCAGATTATCTGATTATTGCGGTGGTCGCGATATGCCTTGCGGCCCTGGTCTTCCTGGTCTATCAATTTTCCCAACTCAGTAAAGAGCGCGAACCGGAACTGCCCGAGGCGCCGCTATTCGAACAGGGAGACAATTTTTCAACCCCGGAAATGGATACTACTTTGTACGAGGATTATCCCGAAATTCCCGACACCGTGCAGGAGTTGACGGCCCCGGTTGCACCTCCTGCCCAAACGCCTGCAAGGCCAAAGCCTGCACCCGCACCTGTTACAGCACCCGAGACTCCCCCTTCCGCAGGGGATTATATGGTGCTGGCCGGCTCCTTCCGGCAGCGAATCTATGCAGACGAAAGGCTGCGTCAACTACGTAAAATGGGCTACCCGCAAGCGACGGTCTCCCTGTTCGACAAAGGTACATACGCAGTGGTCGTCGTGGACCGCTTTACTACCAATAGCGAAGCAGTGCAACTGGCACAGGAACTGCGCCGCAAAGGTGTTGACGCGATTGTTCAGAAAAAACGCTGATTGCTGCCCGCGGTACTTCCTCGTTGGTTAAAAAGTCTATTTTAGGCGCTTCGCGCCAAATAATCATTTAAAACCGAGCTTGATTCATTGATTTTGCGAAGCAAAATCAATGAATCAAGCTCGGTTTTAATATAAAATTTTGCCGCCGCAGGCGGCAAAAGACTTTTTGCACAACGCCGGCGATTGGCGACAGCCAGGCGCCTAAATCACATCCCACTGCCGAAGGCCTCCTGCCAGGCCAGTACCCCTCCGGTAAGGTTGCGTACATTTTTAAAGCCTGCCTGCAGCAGCATATACTGGGCAGTGGCGCTCCGCATACCCGAGCGGCAATAGACAATGATTTCTTCGTCTTTCAGAGCGTCCATTTTAGGGATGTATTGCGCAAAGACGCCCAGTGGGATGAGCTGTCCGCCAATGTTGAAACCCTGGTGCTCCCCGGGTTCGCGGACGTCAATCAGGACGAAGTCGTCGCCGCCGTCCATCTTGGATTTAAGTGCTTTCACATCAATATCCATAATTTTTCGTGTTTATTTTGATGGGTTATTGTTAAAACAAATGCTTTGCTGCAGGGTAGCACATCCATTGTGCTATTCCCTGCAATTTGCCGGCTTTTCTTCGCTCAGATATAAACTGATCCCTTCTCCAACGCTCAATTTAAGTGCAGGGTTGAACCCGGGGGATTGTTTATAGACGTAAAGGCCCGGAGAGGGTTCGCCGGGTGCAAAAACGGAACCGACGGTAAGCTGGCTGCTCTGGAGCAGGAAGATTGCTTCTTCGTAGGTCATGCACAGCAGGTCGGGAATATCTACAGTGCCTGTATTTCGGATGCTCACGACAACATCCAGCGAGCTGCCTTTAGGGATCTTGACCCCGCGCTTGAGCGCTGCGGGTTCGATGCGCCTGCCATTAAATACAAGATAGAGAATGGTATTGTCCGCCAGCTCTGCATTGAACTCCCGGTCTTTTATCCTGGCGTTGATGCCCAGCCGCTCGAGTTTTTTCCGGTATTGGTCAAAGTCGTCGTTGCCGCCGACCAGGGAGGGCAGGGGTACTTGCGGTGGCGTGGAGGAAGTGACCGTAAGATAGATAAAGCGGTTTTTTTTGATCTTGGAGCCGGGTTTGGGCACCTGGTCGAGGATAATCCCCGGAGCTTTGCCGACGATATAGCTCGAATCGTTTACCAGGGTGGTGAAACTCTTTGCCCTGGCTTTCCTTTTAGCTTCACGGGCGGTCATCCCCTGGTAGTCCTGCACTTCTTCCGCCTGGCCATGGTGGGTGTAGAGTTTGAGGCCTATCGAAAGGACATTGATGAAGATAAAAATAAAGAGGACGGCAGCAGCGAGGTTTTTGAGGAAAATCGCCGAGCTGACAAAGTTCCACAGGTTGAGCAACCACGCCTGTACAATGCCGGCGACCCCTGTGGCAGGGAGCCTGCTGCGCAATTCCCGGATACTGGATTGCGGAGAGTGAGGTGCGTTTTCCATAGTATGGGTTGGGTTTTGACCCTGCGCTGCCAGATTTGGGTCCGGTTGTGCAGGCGTGGTGATCGTGGAGGGTGTATTCGAGTAAATATATTCGCTCCTGGCGGCCAGGCCAAGTTGTTCCAACTGGGGCCTGGCAATGCTGTCGTGAATGATTTCAGCAAGGACTGTGCCGGGAAAGCGTCCCTGTCGTAAAAGGGCGTGCACAAGTGGTCCGTTGAGCTTCCATTCGGGCAATATTTCGACGCGCTCGACAATAGCTTCGACAGCGGTATTTTCATAAACCCGGACGGAAAGACCGACTATCGCGGCCCCCTGCAGGTTTAAGACACGGGCTACCGTTTCGGCAGCTTTTTTTACTTCTTCGGTAACTTTTCGCGCCGTTTCCGGCGATAACTGGTCAAGGCCCTGGGTTTCCTGGTCTGCGGCACCGGTAAGTATGCGGCTCCCGCTGCGTGCTTCAGGGTCGCAGACCTGAAATACCGGATTGCCTTCTTCGTCGTATTTACTAATGAGGGGCACCTGGAGGGACAGAAAATTTACGGCCCCCCGCGGGCGGACGATTTCCTGGAAAAGAAGTTCCTGTCGGGCAGGTATTTCCTGCTGTGGTTTGAGCCGGAGTATTTTTCGAAATGCCGCGCCTTCTGTCCCCTCCGGACGAAAGACCAGGCGTATTAAAGCTTCCAGCTCCTCCCTCCGGAACAGGGGAACGCCTCCCTGGTTGTGGGGGACCCCCAAAAGTGGGTACAGAAACCTGCTTTCGATCCGCTGCATGGCGGCCTCGGGATTGGCAATGAAGCTGGCCCTTGTGAGTAGGAGCTGCGCGCAAATACTCAATTGCGCATTGCGCCGCAGGGCTTCAAGGCTGTGATAAGGGTGTGTGGCCACCGTAGCCGCCGCAGGCCCCGGCCCGTTGAACCCAATCTGGCAGGCTTTGAGTATTTTTTGTAACTGCCCCTGTACGGGCTCGGCCCGGGTATCCAAAAAAATAGCAGCGGTTTTCCCACTGAGCAGGTCAATGGAAAAAGGGCCGGCAGGAAAGAGCCGGGGGGGCGGAGGTGAAAATGGCGGATATGCCGGCAATACATGGCCTTCCCCTTCCCGCCTCAACGGTACGGGCGGCAGCTCACGGACACTGGGCGCTCCTTCAGCATAGGCTTCCAAAGCGAGTGGCACCGGACGGAAACTTCCTTCAGCGCCCAGAAATTGCACGATTTGTCCTGCACTTTCCGTCAGGCATTGCCGCCCGGCGGTACAGGAAAATAAAATGCCAACGCTTGGTGGTGTTTTTTTGGCCGCAATCATTTCCTCCAGGTATTCCAATAAGCCCCGCCAGCTGATTTCGGCAGGGCGCTCGGCGATCCTGTCCCGCAGGTTGTGATAAATGATCCAGGTCAGCCAGTCAACAGGTAATTTACCTGCCTGGCCGGCAGCAATAAATAAAGGATCATCCGGCAAAAAGGTGAGGCCGGTGCTGACCTGTTCAAAAAAGATCTTGCCGTCCGGCGCAACACTGCCCGAAATTCCAAGTATTTGGGTAATACCTGTTTTTTGTATAATGGCCCCAACCTTGTCCTTTATCGCGGACGATTCAGTCGCAGAGAAGACCGCCTCCGACCACTCAACGCCTTCGGCAGCAGGCTGGAAGCCTCTGGAATGCCTTTCCGGCCGTCCGAGCGGTGCAAATACCTGGTACCCCTCGCGGGTGGGAGAAAGGATGCCGGTGAAGGCTTTTCCTCCCGGATGCGCCTGTAAAACGACGATATCCCCTTTGGCAAGGGCGCTGGAGAGCAAGCATTCCGTCTGCTCAAAGGCAGGGTTGCCGGCATATTCGTTCAGCAAATTGAATAGTTCCGCAGGATGGTGGACGAGGGATTGGAACTTTCCGGCTTGTACCTGGATGGGAAATCCCAGTCCAATATGCAAGTCGGTCAGTAATCGGAGATGTTCGGTGCGCTCGAACAGGTCCATCTCCTGCCAGCGCTGTATCGGGAGGCGCTCCTGATAAAAAGCCGCATCTATGGCTTCCCGGAAGCTGGATATATCGTCCATCCGGTCAATCAATGCGTAATTGGAAGGATCTGCAGCAGGGAAAACGCGGATGGGAAGCCCGAGGGAATGGATGGCGGCATCCAGATAACGTACCGGGTCGCCCTGTGTCCAGGCGCTATGGCTTATCGTCTCGAAAGATGGGGATTCAAAACCATGATCGGCCCAAAATCTTTGGGTAGCGGCAAAACTCCCGAAGAACTGCCCGGCAGCAGGCCCGGTGCCGACATACGGAACGTGTACAGATTCGAGCGCGGTGCGTACCCATGTTTCTGCTTCGGGATAAGCGGAGATGGCAATGATGGCAAGATTAATGTGCCGGGGCAGCGCTTCCAAAGCGACCGGGCGGAAGTACTCGCCCCACAGACCGGGCTGCGAAGCGTCGGGTAAGGGGCTGAGGCTTTCTTCATAAACAGCAAAGGGGGATGCGGGGTCGGATGCGGCCGCCGGGTCGGGAAACAACCCGCACAGCGATTCCCGGTAAAGAAGTTCCCACCTGGGCGAATAGAGCTGTTCGTTACAGTCGGCGAAAATCAGGACCGGCTTAAACAACTGCCTGTCGAGATTGGTGAATATACTTCTCGCATTGCGAAACGACTGCTCCCGCCGCCTGGAGGGGCCGCCAAAAATAATGCCGATATTGAGTTTCATTCAGGCGATATGCCGTTTTGCCGCCAAAATACAAAAATCTCCCAATCCCCGGTATGAAAAGGTATCAGCGCTGTAGTACCAGGCGACCTGTCGAAAACCACCCGCCGCCCTCTATCCGTAGCAGGTAAAGCCCATCGGGCAGCGTGCCTGCCTGGAGGAAAAATGCCTGCATTCCCGGTGGGATACTGCTTTCCAAAAGCCGCTGGCCCTGCAGGTTGAACAGGACTGCCCTCCCGGCTTCCCGCAGCGGCCTGCCCCACTCGACCATGAAATCGCCCTGGGTAGGGTTAGGGAAGATTCGGAGGCTTCTGTCTGTTACCGACAACTCCTTCGTGCCCACTACGGCAGCAGGGTCAACAACAATATTGAAGCGTCTCGCCGGGAGAAAGCCGCCCTTGCCGTTTTCGACGACGAAGGTGAAAAAGTCTGTATCCTGGGCATTCCCATTGTGCTGATATTTCACCTTGAGGGCATTGATTGCTGATTGGGAGAAGCGGCTGCCGACGCCAAGGATCTGACCGTCTGCGCTCAAGCTGCCTTTGCCAGGGGCCGTGACTACGGTAAACTGGATTTGTTCGGCGGTGGCAGCGTTGTCCTGGGCGAGGAGTTCCAGGTTGCGCACAGGGTTTGCCTTTCCCGGGGGTACGCGAAGGGTGTCGTTCCGTACCAAATTGGGGTTCGCCACCGTCTGGGTAGAGCAAAATTCGAGGCTCCAGCTTTCCAGCGATCCGGAGCTGAGGCTTTCATTTCTCAACATCCTGATGCGGAGTGTCCAAACGCCCTCCACACTTTCCCCTTTGAATGCCGACAACGGTTGAATGGGCCGGAAAACAATCCCTTTGTCGGGCGGGCATACTCCTGTACCGTTCACCGCCTGTGGGGCATCATCGTCAAACCCAAGGAACAAGCGCCCGGTTAGGGCACACTGGCCGTTATAGAGGATAGCCTCCGTACCTTTAGGGCTGACCAGGCTGACCTGAAGGTTGCGCACAAACTCCTTGTTGATCCGGACAAGGGGAATGTTGACATCGCTGATGAGCCCCGGTGCGGTCACCGTAATACGGGATTCGATAGTCGGGGTCCCCGTACCGGGTATATTGAGGGGCACGTTGCTGCTTTGCAGGGTGTTGCAGTTGGTAGTGGCCGTATGGAAGGTGAAAGGATCGGGTACGGGCCCATTGCCGCATTCATTTACCGGTTGGACGCGCCAGAAAAACAACTTGTTGTTATCCAGTAATTTGGAGGGCTGGAAGCTCGTGCCGGCAATGCCGGTCTGCCTCACCAGGGAGCTGTCGCCAAACTTCGGGCTGGCCGATAGCTCGAACGTATAACTGCGCGCGTTAGACGATCCGTTCCACTTAAAGGGGGTTGACAAGACGATACCGCCCGCCCCGTCCGCAGGCTCCTGCATCGCCAGGCTGCTGAAATCGTTGCCCAGGGTGAAGAACCCGATGTTGCGCTCGATCACAGGCCCATTGGGCGCTGTCGCACGGACGACGAGCGAAAAACTGTCCCGCGGCGCATTGGCCATGGAAATATTGAGCGTGACAACGTCCCCGGGGTTTATGGGGTTCATGGAAAAAGCGTGCAAGCTCCCTGCGGGGAGCTGTCCCACCAGGGACAACTGCACAGGCCCCTGGAAGCCGAGCAGCCCGGCAGTAGCGATAGAAAACTGGAGCATCTTCGGCTGACAGTGCAAAGGGATGTTATAAGGTTGCACGGTCATCGAATAAGTAGGCTGGCCGGCCGGCTCGATTTTGAAGTTTTGGTTGCTGATGTCAAAAAAAATGTTGTCGGCAGCCTCGACTTTTACGCGGGCCCCGGTACCGGTAACCTCAGGTACGGTAACCACCGCGGAGCCGGTATTACGGGCGTTTGATGCAAGCAGGTGCGGGTAGGTAAAGCCGCCGTCCATGGAAAGGCGGATATTTACATACCGGCAGTTGACCGGGTCGAGGTGGGTATTCGCCACGTCCCACGTAACCGTCTGGGAAGCGCCGGCAGTCCACGTTACCGAAGAGGTATTGGGGGCGGTTACGACAAAAGGCCCCGCTTTATCCGTTGCATTGAACTGTACCTGCGCCCAGGAGACACCCCCTGCGCCGGGGAAGTTGTCGCGTACGGTACACCGGAAGGTGAGCTTTCGGGAATAGGCCGGCAGGACCTCCGCCGCAGGCTTGTCCCCGCTGACGATCGCCCCGATCCGGGGAAAAGTCCTGACAGGACTGGGGGCGGGCCGGAACGACCTGAACAACGGGGAGTTGAACAGGGCCTCCCCCAGTGGCACAGAGGGCCCTGTATCGTACTGCTCCCAGCAATAGGTGAGGGAATCCCCGTCGGCATCCGTCGCGCCGGCTTTTAACTCAAAAGGGGTGTTTACCGGAATAGAAAAATTGGCAGGGTAGCTCAGACTGACGACCGGGGCGCGGTTGGGCGTGGGGACGACCGTCGCACAGGAATTACCCTGGAATTTTCGGCTGAAGCCGATAAAATCTTCCAGCGAACCGACATGAAAATAATCATCCGAAGTGCTCTGTACATTTTGTGCCCCGCAGCCGCCGGCATACGACATGATGGTGCTCCCGCTGCCCGGCTCAAAGGCATCGTCCAGGTCGTACTGGTCGGAGAAATCAGAGCACCGGTTCCAGCTGTGGGAGCAGGAAAACTGGTGCCCGAGCTCATGGGCCATGATCTGGATGGCGATAAACGATGTGTTAGATGTGAAATGGCAGGTCACTCCTGCACCTTTCAGACTGCTGCAGACAGAGGCATACCGCGCGATACCCCCGATGTTGTTGGCACAGCCAAGGGTGAAGACATGCCCGATATCATACGCGTTGGCCCCGATAAATTGGTTCAGCACTGCTGTATTTTGGGAAAGCAGCGAAGGGGCATTGTCGGCATTGGTGTAGGGGTCGGTGGCGGGGTCGGGAAAGATGAGCGTATCGTTTTTGGGGATAATCTGGAGCCGGATGGCCGTTTCTGCCTCCAGTACCTGATTGACGCGGTTGATCGCGGCGACCATGGATGCCATGACCTCGTTTTTGCTGCCGCCCTTGGCCTGGGCATATTCCCCGGTACAGGCGAGGGCAAGGCGGTAGGTACGCAGCTCGACTGTCTCGGCGCCGGCGCCGCGCAGGGTACCGGTAATGGAAGGGGTGGCCCTTAGCGGCACAAGGTCTTTTGCCAGCCGGATTTCTTCGTCGCTGAGCCCGCAGCGAGGGGCTTCCACGCCTTCCGGCCAGCGCTGGTCTTTGGTGAAGTAGCTGGCATAAGCATGGCTTTGCCCGGCAAAGGCAGGGTCAATATATACCAGTCCGTCGCTGGTCCGGATAGCCGCCCGGAAACCGCCGGGGTTGAAATCTATGCGCGCGCTCCAGTCCGTGCGCCTGACCCCGCGCGCAAGGAAGGTCCGTATCTCCGGGTATTTTTCCGCCAGGCCGGGCGACATTACCGGAGATGCTACCACGCTGAATGCCTCCGTCTCCCCACCGGGCAGTGGGAGGTAAAAAACGAGCCCGCTGCCCTGCCCCTCTTCCGGGGCCCGCCGGAGATATGTGCAGGCCCGCTCAAAATCAAACTCAAGCAAGCGGTAGCGCACCGCGGGCAGGGTGCCTTCTGTGCCCCGGGGCAGGATAAGCTTCCCCTCCGGCACGTCGTTCCAGAAACTAAATCCGGTCTGCGCCTGTATGTTGCCCATTCCCCAGCATAATAGGGCTACCGCTAATAATCGCTTCATCTTCAATTGCATTTTTTGGAAGTTCAAATATCACACTTTTAATGGTGTGGTGCAAAATAAGTTTACCGCCTTCGGCGGCGAAATTTCAGCATGGTTATCTGGTGCTTCGCGCCGAAAAATCTTTCATGAGGGGTTGTGTAAAAAGTATTTTCATGGCGCTTCGCGCCAAATTTAAGTTTGAAAC
>JBMOJO010000151.1:0-8713 GCA_049315745.1 Saprospiraceae bacterium
CGTCGGTTTCAAACTTAAATTTGGCGCGAAGCGCCATGAAAATACTTTTTACACAGCCCCATAATCGTATAGGACCCGGCGGAGCAAGTCTGATGCACCGGCATTATTGCTATGTGCAAGGTAGCAGGAAAATGAGGTTTTTTCGTCCACAAGAAAATTTTTTGGGATATCGAAGCGGGTTTTGCGGCCGGCGAAAGGAAAGGAATATCCAAAAGGACCGCTTTTTGGAATACTGCGCGATAACAGGTATTATTTGGCCGCTGTCTGGGCCTGAGTTTTATCTCCCCATTCGATCCCTTTGATGAGGGCGGTATATTTGTTTATGGCGTCCTCGATTTCTTTCACTTCGATATATTCGTTCGCCGTATGGGAGCGGGCAGAATCTCCGCACCCGATTTTAACTGAAGGGAAAGGCATGAGGGCCTGATCGGATAATGTTGGTGAGCCGAAGCCGTGCAGGCCCATTCGCAGGCCGCTTTCCACAAGGGGATGGCCGGGGGCGATACCGGAAGCATTCAGGCGCAACGACCGGGGCTGCAAGTCGGCCCGCAGGTGTTGCTGCAGCCATTGTAAAATCTCTTCATTTTGATAGAGCTCGTTGGTGCGAATATCTATCACGAAAGTACAGCGGTCTGGGATGACGTTGTGCTGCGTGCCCGCATGGATCTGTGTAACGGTACACTTTACCTTTCCCAGGAGTGGGGAGACCCGTTCCGGTGCATTATCCCGCAGAAAGGCGATATCGGCCAACGCTTCATAGATTGCATTCACCCCATCCTCGCGCGCCGCGTGGCCTGCTCGTCCGCTTGCTGTCGCATCTATGACCAACAGGCCCTTTTCGGCCACGGCCATCTGCATACGCGTAGGCTCGCCGACGATTGCGGCATCGATGTGCCCCAAAACAGGAAGCAGGGCAGCGATCCCATTTGCCCCGGAAACCTCTTCCTCTGCAGATGCCGCGAAGATGAGGTTGACTGGCAGGTCCGCTTCCTGTTGTAGTTGCAGGAACACGGCCATGAGCGCGACCAGGCATCCGCCGGCATCGTTACTGCCCAGTCCGTAGAGCCTGCCATCCTCAAGGAGAGGGCTGAATGGATCGCGCGTCCAGCCGGCAACCGGTCTGACGGTATCGTGGTGAGAGTTCAGCAAAAGCACAGGTTTATCCGTTGACCAGGCTGTGCTGCGCGCGAATACATTATTTCCGGAGCGGGATGCGGCCACCCCTGCTTTTTGGAGGTGTCCTTGAAGCAGGGCGGCAGTGCTGTCTTCTTCCCGGGAGAAAGAAGGTATTGAAATCAGCTCGCACAACCATTGCAAAGCCTTTTCCACAACAGGCCCGCCACCGGTATTTTTTTTAACCATCTGCTAAAATTGAACTGAGGCCGGCCCGGTAATTCGCGTGCCGCCTCCCTTAGAAAAAGTATCAGGGCCACATATACGCACCGTTTCCACCCCAGATCGGACTGCAGCGAACGCGTTGTCGAGTTTAGGGACCATTCCCGTATGGATTACGCCCTGTTCGCGATATATCTGATAAGCCTGAGGCGTCAATTCAGGGATAAGCCCCTTGTCTTCAGACGGGTCTGTGAGGACTCCGTTTTTTTCGAAGAAGAAGGACAGTGCAGTAGCGTAAAAAGGCGCCAAAGCCGTCGCGAGGGAAGCCGCAACGGTATCGGCATTGGTATTGAGGAGCTGGCCCCGGCCATCATGGGTAATCGCACAGAAGACCGGTACGAAAGCTGCGGCCAATAATTGCTGGATTCCGTCTGTGTTGATGGACGCAATATCTCCTACCCACCCGTAATCTATTGGCTGTACGGGGCGTTTAACGGCCCGTATCAGGTTGCCATCCGCTCCGCTAAGGCCGATGGCATTACACCCTTTGGCCTGTAAAAGCGCCGTAACCCGTTTGTTGAACCAACCTGCATACACCATGACGGCTACTTCCAGGGTTGCGTCATCGGTGATACGGCGGCCTTCCACCATTTGCGTGGGCAGCCCGAGTTTTGTACTGAGCTCCGTAGCCCCTTTTCCTCCGCCGTGTATCAGTAGTTTGGGGCCGGGGAGTTGTGCAAACTGGTCGAGGAAATGGGTCAGCATGGCCTCGTCGTCCACGACCTTTCCACCGATTTTGACGATATGCAGCTGTGATTTGTCCATGATGTTGAAAAGCGCTTATTTTTGACGAAGTTGACCCTTGCGCCTGTTTTGAGCAGTATCGCGCATCTAACAGAATTGTTGCCAGGGGATCCTCACTGGGTAAAAATGGCTCATTTTCGCCAACGCTGCACCTTTTTGCGGTCACGTAGAGACGCACGGCCGTACCTCTCTACCGGGTTATTCGCCCTTAGAAAGCGTTCGCCCGGACAAAAAACAGCTCATTTTTAACACAATGATTACCCATCGCAACAAGCCTGGTAATTACCGAATGGTAACTCGGCAGGTATCGTTAAATTCCGGACGAAAGATACAGGTTTTTTTCTGCCAGGAAAGCCTGTATCCTGAAATTCCGGGCTTGTCCGGGTAATTCCGGGCCATGCGGGGGCATTCAGGCCCGTTCCATCTGGAAGCTGTTGAGCTGTTGGATAAACTCCAGGTTGATTTCCGGCGCAAAGATATTCCCCGCCTGGCAATCGTCGAATACGCCGAGCTTCATTTCACGGGAGAGGGATTTAGCAAGGTCTCCCATGTTCCGTACAAATTCCCTGTTTTTGCCGAGGGACATATAATGGTCAATTACCCCTGTGCGGATCAGCTCGTATGGGTCTATCTGCAACAGCATTTGCCGCTGGCTTTTACCCTTGCCATCGCTTCCCGTTGCTTCCTGGTACGGTGTACGCAAACTTTCGGTGGAGTAGCCCAGCAAGTGCGCCCGGTATCGCCACCAGTTGGCGGCCGAGCCTCCGTTCCGCGATTTGAAAACCCGGAGATGTCGCTGTTCTGCTGCCTCCTGGCAAGAGCGCAGGCACATGGCACGCGTGAGCTCTAAAAGTGCCGACATGTCTTCTTTTGAAAAATAGTGCTGCGCACCCTCTTCCGCTTCGTACTCCTGCAGGCGACGGGAAATACCCAGCTTTTCCCTGCTCTTCGAATGTAGGGCAATCAGCTTGGCCAATTCGACGGACAAGTAGAAATCTTCTACCATTTGCTCCCCGCCCTGTTGCCGTCGGGGCGCATAATCCTTCATGACCACCGGGCGGCGGATGCCCTCCCGGAAAGCATATACATCTTTGAGCCAACGGCGCACCAATATCCCATAGTGCTGAACCGGCAATCCCAACAAATGAAACAATTGGGTCGCCTTCACCACCCTGGTCCCTTTATTGCTGATTAATACTTCCAGTTCCATAACTTATTTTTTTGTTTTACACAAAGGTATATTTTTTGTTTTAAAAAACAAATTTTTTTAAACAAAAAATTTTATACATTTAATAGGGGATATCGGGGTTGTGTAAAATATTCTCTTGATAGGGGTTGTGTAAAAAGTATTTTTATGGCGCTTCGTGCCAAATTTAAGTTTGAGAGAGGTTGTGTAAAAAGGTTTTCGCCGCCTGCGACGGCGAAATATTCTTTGGATGTAGACATCTTTTTCCTGATTTTGCGAAGCAAAATAAGGAAAAAGATGTCTACATCCAAATTTAATTTGGCGCGAAGCGCCAAGAAAAACCTTTTTACACAACCTCCCTAAAAATATTATTTGGCGCGAAGCGCCGAAAAAAGCCTTGATGTGGACGCAAAGCAGCGCATCTTTCCCCTCGCGGTAAGCTTGTGGCAACGAGTCTGTTCGACGACTGCATACACGGGACGATCCGTAGGACGCGTTAAAGAAACCTTAAATTCGCCAAGAGCAGGGCAACCTATCGGATATTTCAACGTTCTAAAGTAATACGGAGAAAATTGATTCTAACCTTTTGATTATGGTTGCAACGACAAAAAAAATCCCTTCAACAGATCAGATCATCGAAATGATTTCCTGGTCCCTGCATATCCCTTTATCCCGGATCAACCCCAATACGGATTTCACGGACGACCTGCACCTGGATCAGCTCGACTTGGAGCTATTGATTGCCGATCTGGAAAACCGCCTGGGGATTTTCCTTAGCCCGGAAGAGGTTGCCAGTATTGAAACCGTGCGGGACGCCAGTCGTTTTTTACAAAAAAAAGCTGCTTAAGCCCAATATTTTCGTATGCCTGATTTTGCACACCTGCATTGTCATACCCAATTCTCTTTGCTCGACGGTGCCTCCAATATCGGAGATATGATGGACAAGGCTGTGCGCGACGGCCAGAAAGGTGTTGCGTTGACAGATCACGGCAATATGTTCGGCGCGTTTAAATTTGTGGCAGAGGCCAAAAAACGGCAGTTAAAGCCGGTAATCGGGTGTGAGTTTTATCTCGTCCCCGACCGGCACCGCAAAGTGTTTTCGAGGGCAAAAGGCGAACAGGATCAGCGCTTTCACCAGCTTTTGCTCGCCAAAAACCGCGAGGGCTACGAAAACCTATCCAAACTTTGCTCGCTGGGCTACATCGAGGGCCTGTACGGCAAATTCCCCCGCATTGACAAAGAGCTCATCCAAAAGTACCATAAGGGCTTGATTGCCACAAGCTGTTGTATTGGCGCGGAAATTCCGCAGGCCATCCTCAACGGCAAACCAGGAGAAGCCGAAGCCCTCTTGCGCTGGTGGGTTGACCTTTTCGGGGAGGATTTCTACATCGAGCTCCAAAGGCACAGGGGCATGGAAAACATAAACGATACGGGTAAAAGCCAGGAGGACGTCAACCAGGAATTACTCCGCCTCGCGCAGAAATTTGACCTCAAAGTCATTTGTACCAACGATTCGCACTATGTAGAAGAGGAGGATGCCCTTCCACACGACATCCTGCTCTGTATCAATACCGGCGCCCACCTGGAAGATACGGCTCGGTTTCGCTTCCCGAGTTCCGATTTTTACTTCAAGACCCAGGACCAGATGCGCCTCTTGTTTCACGATGTGCCTCAGGCGCTGGACCACACGCTTGAAATACTCGACAAAATTGAACCGCTCGACCTTGCCCGGGATGTACTGCTCCCGGCATTTCCCCTTCCCCCAGGCTTCTCCTCTCAGGACGATTACCTCCGTCATCTGACTTTTGACGGGGCTAAAAAACGCTATGGCTCGATTGCCCCGGAAGTAGAAGAACGGCTTAATTTCGAACTCGGGGTCATCCGGCAGTCCGGATATCCGGGATATTTCCTCATCGTACAGGACTTTACCACCACTGCCCGGCAGATGGGCGTGTCCGTAGGCCCCGGCCGCGGATCGGCAGCCGGCTCTGCCGTGGCATACTGTATCGGGATCACCAATGTGGATCCAATCAAGTATGATCTCCTCTTCGAGCGCTTTCTCAACCCCGAAAGGGTCTCCATGCCCGATATTGATATTGACTTCGACGACGCGGGGCGGGACAAAGTCATTGATTACGTACTTCAGAAATACGGGCGCGATCAGGTCGCACAAATTGTTACGTATGGTACCATGGCGGCCCGTTCCTCGCTTAGGGACGTAGGGCGCGTCATGAACATCCCCCTGCCCGAAGTAGATAAAATCGCCAAAACTTTTCCCGCTCACTTGAAGGCTACCCTTTCCAAGGTGCTGGCAAAGGGAGATGTAGAGGCTAAACTCAAAGAAGAACTCAACAGCGACGAGCTGGAAAAAGCCTATCAATTCCGCCAGCTTGCAGAAAATGAGGATATCATTGGGAAAATGATCCAGACGGCCCGCCGGCTCGAAGGGTCTGTCCGAAATACAGGTATCCATGCTTGCGGAGTCGTCATTACCCCAGAAGAAGTAGCCCGCTATGTGCCGGTAAAAGTGGATAAGGAATCTGATATGCTCGTCACGCAGTTTGATAACAGCGTCGCCGAAGCTGCAGGGCTCCTGAAAATGGACTTCCTCGGCCTCAAAACCCTTACCATCATAAAGGATGCCATCCAGATGATCCGCGAAAACCATGGCATCTCCCTCGACATAGACGGGATACCGCTCGACGACGAGCAGACTTTCCTCCTCTTCCAGCGCGGGGAAACCGTTGGGATATTCCAGTATGAAAGTCCCGGAATGCAAAAAAACCTCCGGGAGCTTGCCCCCACTACCTTTGAAGACCTCATCGCCATGAACGCCCTCTACCGGCCCGGGCCCATGGATTATATCCCGACCTTTATCGCCCGCAAACACGGCCGCGAACCGATCAGCTTCGAACTTCCGGAAATGGAGGAATACCTGCGCGACACCTATGGCGTAACCGTCTATCAGGAGCAGGTGATGCTGCTCTCGCAAAAACTTGCGGGGTTTACAAAAGGCCAGGCAGACAAGCTCCGCAAAGCTATGGGGAAGAAAATTAAGGCAGAGCTGGACGCCATGTTCCCCAAATTTCTCGAAGGGGGAAGTAAAAATAACCACCCTGAAGAAAAACTGCAGAAAGTCTGGAAATCCTGGGAAGCATTCGCTTCTTATGCCTTCAATAAATCCCACTCGACCTGCTATGCCCTACTCGCTTTCCAGACGGCCTACCTGAAAGCACATTTTCCGGCAGAGTTTATGGCATCGGTACTCACACACAATAAAAATAACATCTCCGATGTCACTTTCTTTCTCGATGAATGCCGCCGCATGGGCCTCCGCGTATTAGGTCCGGATATTAACGAAAGCCGGTCGGATTTTTCCGTAAACAAGTCCGGTGCCATCCGCTTTGGCCTCTCCGCACTGAAAGGCGTGGGCGAAGGCCCGGTGGCCGAGCTCCTGGAAGATCGAAATGCCAAAGGCCCGTTCTCCGATTTTTTCGACCTCGTAAGACGGCTCCCCATGGGCGCAATCAACAAGAAAGTACTCGAAAGCCTTGCCCTGAGCGGCGCCTTCGATTGCTTCGCCAACATCCGCCGCAATCAGTACTTCGCGCCTACCGACAAATATGACTCCTTGATCGAGCACTCCATACGATACGCAACGGCCTATCGCCAGGAAAAACAATTTGCCACCCAATCCTTGTTTGGCAGCATTGGCCAGGAGGTCAGCATCCCCGATCCCCCAATCCCCGACTGTGCGCCATGGCCGCTTATCGTTCAGCTAAACAAAGAAAAAGAGGTTGCCGGTATCTATATCAGTGGCCATCCGCTCGATGATTACCGCATGGAAATTGATCATTTCACAACCTGCCCAATCGCAAGGATACCGGATTTCCAAAACAGGCCATCCCTGCAACTTGCCGGAATGGTGACAAAGGTATCCCATAAAACCAGTAAAACAGGCAATGGATGGGGTGTCTTCGAAATCAGCGATTACGACGGAATGCTCGAATTCCGCTTATTTGGAGAAGATTATCAAAAGTTCAAACACCTCCTCGAGGAAGGGATGATTATCTTCCTCAAAGGCAAATTCCAAAGAGGCTGGCGCAATGAAGCGGAAATGGAACTAAAAGTACTGGATATCCGCCTCCTCGAAGGCATCGGCCGTGAACTTGCCGAGGCCATCACCCTCAAGCTCCCGGTAGAACGCCTGTCCTCTGCCCTGATTGACGAGCTCGACGCACTCTGCAAACAATACCGCGGCCCGCATAAACTTCGCATCGAACTCATTGACCACCTCTCCAAAACTAAAGTCAGTATGCTTTCCGGCGGCGTGAAGGTCAATGCAGATACTGAATTCACCAAACAACTGGAACGAATGGGCGTAGATTACGCCCTCTCCGTCTGATAATCCTGACTTCATGGCCCACTCGACCACTTTCGTTTCCCTTATTTTTCTTTCGGCTACCCTTACCCTTAGTGGATGTAACAAACCGGGGGCCAACGGGAATACCGGCACCTCAACGGCTCCAAAACCCTTATATACGCTTTACAGAACCTACGATTCGCTGGCGCCTTTACTCGAACGCAACAGCGACACCCTCTATGTCATTAATTTTTGGGCCACGTGGTGTGCGCCCTGTGTAGCAGAAATGCCTTTTTTTGAAACCCTTCACCAGAACATGGGCAAAGAAAAAGTGAAAGTGCTGCTGGTAAGCCTGGATTTTGAAAAAGATATCCAGTCCAAGCTCGTGCCCTTTCTCAAAGCACGCCGGCTCGGCCCAGATGTCTTGCTGCTCGCCGACAACCGTTATGATGTCTGGATCAACAGGGTAAACCCCGACTGGAGCGGTGCAATCCCGGCAACGATCCTGCTCAAAAATGGTAAGCAACAGTTTTTTGAAGAAAGCTTCCCCAGTTATGCCGCCCTTGAGGAACTGGTAAAGAAAAATCTGTAACTGGTGTACGTTCATTTTGTACGCACGTTCGCGCGTACAAAATGAACGTACACCAAATATTATTTTCCGGAGTAGAGACCTGCTAAAGGGATTGTGTGAAAAGCCTTCTGCCGCCTGCGGTGGCAGAACATTCTTTTGCTAGGGGTTGTGTAAAAAGTTTTTTCTTGGCGCTTCGCGCCAAATTAAATTTGGACGGAGACATCTTTTTCCTGATTTTGCGAAGCAAAATCAGGAAAAAGATGTCTCCGTCCAAAGAATATGGGGTTGTGTAAAAAGTCTGGGGTTGTGTAAAAAGGTTTTTGCCGCCTTCGGCGGCAGAATATTCTTCTGAGAGACACGTCATTTTCACGATTTCGCGAAGCGAAATCGTGAAAATGAGTAACTATTTAGCAGGGCGCGCCCTGGGAAATAATATTTTGGCGTGCGTTCATAT
>JBMOJO010000152.1:0-8684 GCA_049315745.1 Saprospiraceae bacterium
CTCTCAAAAGATAATTTGGCGCGAAGCGCCATGAAAAACCTTTTTACACAACCCCTTTCGAAAGAATATTCTACCGCCGTAGGCGGCAAAAACCTTTTTACACAACCTCAAGACTTTTCACACAACTCCCCGGGGGCCGAGGGGGCCCCTTTTCAACGGACAGAACAAAGGCAGTTTAAAGCTGTGGCGTTGCTGCGGGCGTTGCCGCTGCGTCAGTTTTCTTGATGTAGCGCCATTGATAGCTCCGTGCCCCGGTGTAGTTTCCGGGGGCATCGTTGACTTCGTGCAGATAAAACTCACCTGAAACAGCGCCTACGCTTTCCCGCAGGGCCTGGCGGTGCAATTTTTCATAGGTCGGATAATCGAGGGGCTGACGTTCCTGCAGGCGCTCCATCACTTTCCAACGCTGCACGATTTGCCGCCATTGAGGCTGAACAGTCCCTTCAAAAACTTTGGATTTCGAACCACTGCCGTAAGCAAAAAAACCGATGAGGGCCCCGTCAAGATCGGCATTTTCGGTAAAATCTGCCGCAAGGGTACTCATGAAGGCCAGAAAAATCGAGGAGGTGTACATATTTCCGATCATGGACGAAGCACGCTCGCCTTTCTCGATCTTTAAATCAACGACCCGACGGTAAGCTTTTGTTTTGGTGATTGCCCGCAGGAAATTACCATAAGCCACTTCATACGCCTCGAAACTGTCGAACTCCTCCGGTGAAGGCTGCTGTACACTGAGTTCCTTTTGGATTTCCGGCCATTGGCCCGACTTCAGCGCTTCCTCGAAAAAGATTTCGGAAAACATCCGGCGTGCCTGATAAGCGTACGGCAGGTGAAAGGCCATTCGTTGCCAGCGTTCGGTTACCGGCGTTTGCGGCGCAAGGCGGTTGAGCTCGGCAAACGACTGGAGGGACTCCCGGATGCGCTGCTGGTAGCATTGATTGGAGTAAGGGCCATCTACCATGGGCGTTTCCTTGTGCAGGGAAATACCCGACTCGTTACTATCTAAAAAGCCATTGACTTCGAGCGTTTGGGGAAGGCCGGCGAGGATATGCGCTGCTGAGACGTGCGGCATGCCGGCCAGTTTGAGGACTTCTTCCACGACCTGTTCCTTGGAGAAGGTACGGATCGGTTTGAAAAAATCGTGAACGCTGCGCGTCGCCACGCCCCAGTTGCCGTCAATGGAGAGCAGGCGGGGGTTTTGACGCACCAGCAGCGCAATGGCACCGGCGCCCTGGGTATATTCCCCCGCAGAACCGAGCTCGTATTTTGCAATATCGGCACTGACGACGATGCCAATCCGGCCTGCGTCCCCGCGCACCCAATCGAGGGTGTTCTGCAGGGCATCCACCGCACCGATACAGGCAAAGGTCAGGTCTACTACATCGCAGTTGAGGAAACAATCCGGGCCGTAATCTTTTTCAAAGTAGTCCGATAACATGGAGAGGACATAAGTTGCCGTAGGTTTTGAGCCGTCGAGCGCACTCTCCGTGCCCATGTAAATTCTGCCGATTTGTCCCGGATCCAGCTTATTTCGCTCAATTAAATCCAGGACTGCATTCGCGGCCATTGTCGCAGTATCTTCATGTGCATCGGGAAATGCCATGGCCTGAAGGCCCAGGCCGTCCCTGAGCTTTGCAAGTTCATAACCCCGGGCTTCGGCAAGCGCTTCCATAGACAGGTAAGTACGGGGAACGTACAGCGACATATCGTCTATGCCGACAGGATTTGTAGTATGTTGACGACCATTGGCATGTAGCGTCATGAGCATGGATTTTTCTGTTCTTGTAACCGTGCGAATAATAAAATTCTGTTCGATGCCTAATCTTCGATTTACGACTAACGCGGTAAGTTATAATTTGTTTAATTTGCAGGGCGCTTAATTCTGAAGACGAGGGCCGCTACCCGGTCAAAATAAGCTGTTTTTTGTTCAAATAGCACCATTCCGGGGGAATATGCCAGAAAGCCCTGGAAAAAATATGCGTGCAGGCGAAAAAGCGCCATTTTAGGCCCAAGGTGACCTGCTGCAGCAAATCGAACAGTCTAAAGAACAATAATATGAAATTATTAAAACTCCCGCTGTTTCTTTTTCTTTTTGCACTCCTTTCCGGATGCAGCACCAGCCAGACCATGCTGGAAGTGTTGCGGCCCTCGGAGATTGTACTGCCCGATCATATCCAGACGATCGCGGTAGTGGACAGGAGCAAGCCGGAAAAAGGTTTTGCCAATTTTGTCGAAGGGCTGATCTCCGGCGAAAGCATCGGCCAGGACCGACAGGGGCGGGAAAATGCCGTGCAGGGCCTGATCTCCGCACTTGCCAGGACACCGCGCTTCACCGTAAAGTCAACGGCACTCGAAATTACCGGGTCCCGCACAGGCGCGCAGATGATGCCTCCCCTGGGCTGGAAGGAAATCGAAGATATTTGCAGGCGCTACGATGCCCAGGCGGTGGCGGCTATCGAATCCTACGATACGGATATGAATACGGTTTTTTCATCCAGGCAAAACCAGGTCAAGGGAAAGGATAGCACCGTGACGGTCAGAACAACTTTTACGGCTACCCGCAACCTCCGCGTCCATGTCGGTTGGAGACTGTATGATCCCAAAACACAGGTCGTACTCGACGAGACAATCATCTCCGACTTAAACGAAGACCGCGGCTTCGGCGATACCCAGCAAGCAGCTACCAATAACCTCGAAAGCGCCTATAATATCACCCGCGTTCTATCTGCCCAGATCGGAGAAAAATATGGCAGGCGGATTGCCCCCGTGTGGACGGCCGTCCCCCGGACATATTACACCACTGCAAAAAATGCGGGAAAGGAACCAATGGAGAAAGCCGACCGCTATGTGAAAGCAGGCGATTGGGAAGAAGCCGCAAACATCTGGCGGGCACTTACCGAAAAAAAGGACCAGGCCACGGCAGGGCGGGCCGCCCATAACCTGGCGCTGGCAGCCGAACGCAACGGAAACCTCCCGGCAGCCCTGGAATGGGCAAGAATGGCCTACGCCAAATTTGGCAACAAGGCAAGCCGGGCCTACATACGTACCCTCGAGCAACGGATTGCCGAGCAGGCCAGACTCAACTATCAGATGAAAGACCGCACCTGAAATATACCCCATATTTTTCATTGCGGCGCAAAAAGAGGCCCCCCTTGCTGTCGGCTGTCTTTGCGGCAGCTGAATCATGGGTTGCACCAGTCGCAATGGGCCGGATCAGCCATAAGTAATCCGTCGGGCCTGTGCTTTTCTGTTGAAAATCCGCATCGGCGGCAGATCCAGCGGTGCGTCCTGGCCAAAGCAGTCGGTATATTGCACAGGCTGCAGGGTAGGCCCGGGATCGCTTCGGCGATTTCAAAGCCGGGGGTATTACAGGCAGGACAATAGCACATCAACTTATCGGCCAATCCCTCAGCGGCTTGTCCAATGACCTTCATCCGCATAGGGTTGTACATTGCGCGCATATCGGTTTCTGCCCAAACAACGCCCCCGAGAATGCTCAAATCGGAGAAATGTTTTGAAAGATCCGCCCATGTTCCGATTCCCTTCACCATATCCGCCCCGTTCTTCAGGATGAGCCGGTGCCCGGGGAAACCTGCAGAACGGGCAAATTGCTCCAGATCCGGCCATTGGGCCACCGCCCCTTGTGCATAATTGGTAGCCACGGAAAGTACGGATGCCTGGATCTCGAAGTTGTTGGCAGTGTCCAAAAGCAAAAGCAGTTCATGGTCAGCAGCCACGAAGGGGAGTTCGGGATGCGGCCCAAAACTCCCTTCGCTCGCGAGTGCCATCGTCGCTCCTGTCGCGTTCAATACTGCCATCGCCTTTTTTCGGGCAGTCTCAAGGGCGGTACCCTCCCGTACGACTTCGCCGCTAAAAGTGCCAAAACAATCCGTATCCAGATCCGGAACGACCGCGATTTGCCATCCCAATCTTCGGCTAAAAACCGGTCCAATAGCCTGCTCCTTACCGTGCATACTCGCCAGCAGCACCCGGTCGGAAGAAAAAAAGCTGCCCATCTTGTGCATCAGTCTTCCCGCTTAAGGGCAATGGAGTTGATACAATATCGCAGCCGGCCTGGCGGCGGGCCGTCCGGAAAAACGTGCCCAAGATGGGCGTCGCATACATTGCAACAGACTTCGACGCGCTGCATGCCAAAGCTGTTGTCCACCCGGTATTTGATGACGTTGTCCGTTACCGGTAAAGTAAATGAAGGCCAGCCGGTGCCGCTGTCAAACTTTTCCCCCGAATCAAACAAGGCGGTGCCGCAACACACACAACAATAGCGGCCGGGCGCGTAGCTGCTGCAAAACTCCCCGCTGAACGGACGCTCCGTTCCATGCCTGCGGGTAATCCTAAATGCCTCCGGGCCCAGGATGGCCGCCCATTCGGCTTCAGTCCGCTCTACCCGACGCTCAGGAGGAAGATTTCCCTGCGAAGCAATTTCAAGAATTGTTTTCCAATTCATCTATTTTTATTTTCTTGCACAACGACAGCGCATCGAAAATGTTTACCCCGGAGCTGTCCTGCAAGCCGTTGCCCGACCGGTTAAACCAATTGATATTTAGAAGTATCTATTTGGCAGGTCATTGCCCCAAAAAATAATATTTGGTATGCGTGTATTCTGAGGTTGTGCAAAAAGTATTTTGCCGCCTGCGGCGGCAGAATTTTCTCTTGAGAGGCACGTCATTTTCGCAATTTCGCGAAGCGAAATTTCGAAAATGACGTGCCTCTCAAAATATAATTTGGCGTGAAGCGCCGTAAAAAACCTTTTTACACAACCCCAGAATACATGCAAAATCCTTCGCGGCGAAGCCGCGGATACCCCTGGTAAATAGTTACATTTAGAAATTGAATGACCTGCACCTTTTAACCTGCAAAATCACCTGAAATGCCGTTCCTAAAATTTTTTCTCCTGCTCCTTACCGTATCCGTATGTGCGCCGTTTACCGCGCGTAAAGCCCCGGACCGGCCAAACGTTATCCTCATTTTTATGGACGACATGGGCTATGGCGACCTTTCCTGTTATGGTGCCTTGTACCAAACCCCGAATTTGGATCAGATGGCTGCAGAAGGTATGCGGTTTACACAGTTTTACGCAGCCCAGGCAGTCTGCTCTGCATCCCGCGCCGCTTTACTTACCGGCTGCTATCCCAATCGCCTGGGGATCTCGGGCGCCCTTATGCCTTGGTCGGAAAATGGTATTGCCACCGCCGAAACAACACTTGGAGAGGTATTCAAAGCAGCAGGGTACCAAACCGCCGTCTTCGGGAAATGGCACCTGGGCCACAAACGGGAATTCCTGCCCCTGCAGCATGGCTTTGATGAATACCTGGGGATCCCTTACTCCAATGATATGTGGCCCGTTAACTACGACGGATCGCCCATCCGGGATACATCCGACTGGAAGTCAAAATACCCCGTACTGCCGCTGATCGAAGGTAATGAGCAGGTGGCCGAAATCCGCGATCTTGCAGCCCAGGATCAATTGACTTCGACCCTCACGCGCAGGGCCCTTCAATTCATTGACAAAAATCGGGACCGTCCCTTCTTCCTCTACTTCCCGCACCCGATGGTGCATGTCCCCCTGGGGGTATCCGACCAATTCAGGAATAAAAGTGGCTGGAGTATGTACGCAGATGTCGTCCAGGAGGTGGACTGGTCCGTAGGACAAATTCTTCAAACACTTAAAAGGCTGAAGCTCGACAAGAACACGCTCGTCATCTTTACCAGCGACAACGGCCCGTGGCAGAATTTTGGCGATCATGCGGGTTCGGCAGGTGGCCTTAGGGAAGCAAAAGGCGCCAGCTTTGATGGCGGTGTAAAGGTACCCTGCATTATGCAATGGCCGGGGAAAATTCCCCCAGGAAGCATTTGTAATAAATTAAGCGCCACACTGGACCTTTACCCGACCCTTACGGCCATTATCGGGGGAACGCCTTCGACTTTTCCATCTGACGGTGTGGATATCCGTACACTGCTGGAAGGAAAAACAGATGCCGAGCCCAGAACACATTTCTGGTATTACTATGACCGCAACAGCTTACAGGCAGTACGCGACAGACGCTGGAAAATGGTTTTTCCACATGCCCATCGTTCTTACCGCTTGCTGCCCGGGAATAACCGCCTGCCCGGCCCCCTGGCTACCGATACTACCGAATTAGCGCTCTATGACCTTTACCGGGACCCCGGGGAAAGATACAACGTCCGCACACTTTATCCGGAAGTGGTAGAGCGCTTACAGCAAATCGGCGAACAAGCGCGAAACGAACTGGGCGACGACCTCACACAGCGGACAGGAAAGGGACTAAGGCCTTATCTCCCCCAGCAATAGGGCGAATCCGCAGTCGCCACTCTATTTATCTATTTTGTATTTCCTCCAGCGCCCCATTGCCTTTGGACAGGAAAGACCCGCCAATCCGTTCAACCGCACCGACGGCGCCCAACGATTTCAGTCGGGGGTGCCCGGTAATCCATATACCTCCCCTGACTTTCTGGAGGCTAACAAGCCCATCCAGTGATTCCAACGCATCGTTGGAGGCAAGGTGCAGGTTTACAAACCAGTCCGCATCGTGGCCAATATCCACAACGCGCTCGAGTCCCTCCAGGCCAATGAGCCCGTCATTGTCATAAACCGCCAGGGCATCGAGGTGCCGCAACGGTCCAATGCCCCGGAAATCCGTCATTCGGGGATTTTGGGCAATGAACAGGTACCCGCCCAGGGAGTCGAGCTGGCCAAGGCCCTGGAGATTGATCAGGTGGGTGTTCTGCTGAACCTGCAACCCGGACCGGATGACGCGCAGCCTCAGGCCACGCATATCCTGGAGCTGGGTGCCGATCACCTGCACAAACCCATTCACGCGTACGAGGCAACCCAGCCGGGACAAATCGCGGATATCGCTGCCATATTGGTCGCCGATGATGAGATTGGCACTCAGTACCTCCACACTGCAATTGAAAGCATCAACTTCTGCCTGGGTCTTGAGTACCCGGTAAGTGCTTGCCCCGTTCCAGCGATCTGTCGCCGGGACTGTTTCCGTGTTGAAAACCTCGGCAACCCGGTCGTTGCGTTCGCTGCAAGCGCTCAAAGCCAGCAGGACAAAAATGGTCAATCCAACGGATATTTTAAACTTTCCCATAGCCTGAATTTTTTGGGTTCCTGTTTATCTACCCGCTAAATTTACAGGTTCTTTCAGGCTAATGCACTAACTTTTGTCACCCCGGGAATGCTCAGGATTACCGTTTTTTCCTGAAATGATGGCCGGGAAAACACCTTTTGGCCGGCGATAATGCTGTAACAGTCTTTCCAATACGGGAAGGAGGGGACCCTTCTATCGGGATTTGTGAATAAACCGATGGAAATAATGCGCGATGCGCCCTGGCAACTGCCACTTACTGCAAAGCGTTTGCCAAAACCCGATCACCCTTGGATAAAATACCTTGTCCAGCCAAGCGCGGATCGGTTCCAGATAATGTACCAAAAGTACGAATGCCGCAACAAAGAGGACCGCGCCGATAGCTGCCGCAAGCGGCCCAAGGCTGCGATAGCCGACTAAGCGCACGATGCCGATGCCCGTCCATGTACCATAAAGCAGGACATAGTGCACCGAATAGATGGTAAGCGTCTCACTGCCAATCGTAAGGAACAACTTCGGGATATACCGGTAAAACAACTTCGCCGCCCAGGTAAAAATGGCAATGACGATCAGCACGTGCCCCAGGCGCCAGAACAACCAGTTGTTGTTGGCCTGGGCGACAAAAACCTCCCAGTGCGTAATTTCGTAGAGGTTCCTTAGCCCCTGGGTAGATGAAAAATGCAGCCAGTAGCCCGCCGCGCACAAGGCGACCCCCGGCCATATACTCAGATACCAGGACGTATGCCGGTGAATATGCCAACCAAACAATCCGCCAATTAAAGTAAAACCCACCCACGGTACCGGGGTGAAAACAGAACCGTTCGTCAGGTCAACGAAATTTTGTAAGAACACAGGCAGAAAACTCCAATCTACCCTCGACATATAAGGGTACAACAGGAAAATGCCAACACCTCCAGTTACCAATAGTAAGGGAAATGGCAAACTAAACCTTTTCGAAAGGGCATAAGCGCCAATGAGTATCAATATCGCTATTCCGATACAGTGGAGCACATCCACTGTGATAAAAGAATCATAGAAACGAAAAAGGATCAGCGCAAAGAGGTTCAGCTTGAGGATATACCCCAGGGCAATCAGCGTCCACCCTCTCTTTATCCCTTTCTTTACCCGCAGGTTTTGTCCGAGTGGCCGTCCGTCTCTGAGCAGCAAAAAGACGAAAATAATCCCACTGGCCGTGAAAAATATAGGTGCTGTAAGGCCTCGCATAAACGACCATGCAGAAAATACCGCAGATTCCGGCACGCGGTAAGCTTCCGCGAGCAAGGAATCAATGAAGTGCCCCTGAAGCATCATCAAGATGGCAAATGCACGCAGGGCATCAATAAAAATGAGCCGTTTCGAGGTGGGTTGGGCATCGGTAGCTGCCTGTTCCAAAATTGCGTCTGTTTTGATTGTTCGTTTAAAAAAACCAATTCTCTAAACCGCTTTAAGGGGCCGTTAGTTCATTAAACTTGTCGCGATGGGGGGGGTAGTGGGGGAAATGTGATTTTTTCGTCCGCGCTTCACGCCAAATTTAAGTTTGAAACCGACGTG
>JBMOJO010000153.1:0-8608 GCA_049315745.1 Saprospiraceae bacterium
TCAATGAATCAAGCGTGGTTTCAATATAAAATTCTGCCGCCGAAGGCGGCCAAAGGCTTTTTACACAACCTCAAATTGTTTACACCCCTCCAAAATATAATTTACATGTAACCGGGGAAGGGGCGCCCTGCGCCCCTTCCCCGAACCACCCAACATTATGCAAGTGCACATCATTGGCGGCGGCGTTGCGGGACTGTGCAGCGCCTGGTACCTTCGGGAAGCAGGATTTGAAGTTACCGTCGTTGACCGGGGCGGTAGGATGGGGGAGACCTCGTACGGCAATGCGGGCATGATTGTGCCCAGTCATTTCGTGCCCCTGGCGGCGCCTGGGGTGATCGCCCAGGGCATTCGGTGGATGTTTGATGCGTCCAGCCCTTTCTATATCAAGCCACGCCTGAGCCTGGATTTGCTAAGCTGGCTGTGGCATTTTTACCGCGCTTGTAACCCGGAGCACGTGCGTCGTGCGATGCCGGTATTGCTGGACTACCACCTGTGGAGCAAGCAGCTTTACCGGGAATTCTCCGACTTGCCGGAATTCGATTTTCATTTCGAGACGAAGGGGTTGCTCATGCTCTACAACACCGCGAAAGCAGAGCGTGAGGAGGGCGAGCTGGCGGAAAAGGCCCACGAAGTAGGGGCGGTGGCAGAAGTGCTGGATGCACGCGGGGTCAAGGCGCTGGAACCGGATATCGAAACGGCGGTGCGCGGCGGGATTTTTTTTCCGGAGGACGCGCATTGCAACCCGGGCCTGTTCATGCAGCAGCTCAAAGCAGCCTGCATCGCCCGGGGGGTGCGCTGGGTTTCCGGAACGGCTATTTCGGGGATTTCGGCTTCCGCCGGACGGGTGACGGGGATTTCTTTCGCAGATGGGCGCAAAGAAAAAGTGGACCGGGCCGTGCTTGCCGCCGGTAGCTGGTCGGGGAAGATCGCGGCGATGCTGGGCCTCCGCCTCCCGATGCAGGACGGAAAGGGATATTCGATTACCCTGCAGAGCGCTGCCATAAAGCCTGCCATTCCGACGATCCTCTGCGAGGCCCGTGTGGCCATCACGCCGATGGGCCCGGATGTGCGTATCGGGGGGACCCTGGAAATCAGCAACTTTTCGAAAGCGCCGGACCCGCGGCGACTCAAGGGGATTCTGGATAGCCTGCCCAGGTATTATCCGGGCTGGAGTGTTCCGGTGCCGCCGGTGGCGGGCGTATGGCAGGGCTATCGGCCCTGCAGCCCTGATGGGCTTCCCTATATGGGCTTTTCCAAACAATATTCCAACCTCTGCATAGCAACCGGCCACGCGATGATGGGCATGAGCCTGGGGCCGGCCACCGGTAAGTGGGTGTCAGAATTGTTCTGTGGCAAAACCCCGGCACTGGACACGGCTTTGTTTGATCCGGGGCGGTTTGGATAAGCCGCGGTACCTGAGCCCCCGACGATCCCTATTGGAAATGGGGGCCGCGTTTGACGCTGAAGGAGAACGCATGCAGTAAAAATCAGGGCAGACAATACCTGTCGGAGTAGGGGTTGTGTAGAAAGTATTTTGCCGCCTTCGGCGGCAGAATTTTCTTCTGAGTGACGCCTCAATTTCGCGAAGCGAAATCGCGAAAATGAGGCGTTACTCAAAATATTATTTGGCGCGAAGCGCCATGAAAACACTTTTTACACAACCCCTGAGGAAAACAAGGTTCCGGGAGGCGAAGGGATTTCCGTTTTCCCGCTCCGGGCTATTTCCCCTGCACGATTTTCATCTCCCTGACGAGGTGCGAAGCCCCCGCGTATTTGTCCACCATGAACAAAATATAGCGGATATCCACCATGATATTCCTGCAGATGTCTGGGGAATAGAGGATATCGCTCATCGTCCCTTCCCAAACGCGGTCAAAGTTGAGCCCGATGAGGTTTCCGCTGCCATCTATGGCCGGGCTTCCGGAGTTGCCGCCGGTGGTATGGTTGGAGCCAATGAAGCAGACGGGCATACGGCCGTTTTCTCCATAAGGGCCATAGTCTTTGTTCTGATAAAGCATTCGCAGCTTTTCCGGCACGTCGAACTCGTAATCGCCCGGGCGGTATTTCTCCATTACGCCATCGAGATAGGTATAATGCTGGTAATAGACCCCGTCGCGGGGTTGGTAACCCTCCACTTTGCCATAAGTGGCCCGCAGCGTACTGTTGGCATCGGGATAGAAGCGTTTTTCGGGGAATACCTCCAGCAGCGCCTGCATATAGCGCCGCTGTACGAGGGAAATCTTGTCATTGATTTCATTGTAAGGCCGAAATACCTTGGTTTCTGCGGTTTCCAGGATACTGCGCACCAGCAGGTAGGCATAGTCTTCGCGTATGGCTTTGACGGCTGCGGCAGGGTCGCTCTCGGCCAGTGCTGCCCATCTGCCCGGCCTGGAGAGTTCGGATTTGAGGAAGGTAATACGTGCGAATTCGGCGGCATCTTTACCTGCAAAGTTCATTTGTTCGATTGCGAAGGGGGAGAGGTACTCTCCGGGCACCTTTTCGAAGTAGCTCGGGACAAGTGCGGCCAGGATCTGCTGATCTACCTCGGGCCGGTAATCTTTGTAAAACGCTTCGAAGGTAGCTTTCATCTGGACTTTGCGCTGGGCGAGGGCCTCTGCACCATTATTGTCGTAAATTGCGACGAATTGCCGGAGGCTGTTGGCAAAGCGCAACAACTCCACATTTGCACCGACAATCTCATTGATATATTCGCGGGCAGCGGCATAAGGCGCTATTGCCGAATAGTGTTTGTCCAGCTCGGGGAGCAGGTTGCCGTAGCTCTGTGCCCAAGCAGGCTTTGCCATCACCCGGCTTTGGAAGGTCGCTTCAATTTTTTGCTTTAAAGCGACTCCATTGGCTTTCTTGAGGCCCTGGTTTTCGCCGATCCATTTCTTCCAGGCGTTGGCCAGGCCGGCCTGTTTACTGGCGTACATGATCTTCACCTGGGGATCGGCGCGCATGGCTTCGTCCAGGACGGCCAGGGAGCGGTTTCGGAGGTCTATGCGGATCGGGTTGAGGAGATCAACGGTTTGGGCGACGGCGGAAGCCGGAAGGTACTCGGTTGTCCTGCCCGGAAACCCGAATACCAGGGTGAAGTCGCCGGGTTTTACGCCGTTGAGCGATACCGGCAGATAGTGCCTGGGGCGGTACGGGACGTTGCCCGGGGCGTATGCGGCAGGCCGGTTGTTTTGGTCGGCATAGATCCTGAACATAGAAAAATCACCGGTATGCCGCGGCCATACCCAGTTGTCGGTATCGGCGCCAAACTTGCCGACGGCCCCGGGAGGGGCGCCGACGAGCCGTATGTCGCGAAATGTTTCGGTGATGAAAAGGTAATAGGCATTGCCGTAATAAAATGGCCGCACGGCGGCTTCCTGCCAGGGTTCTTTAGCCGCCTTTGCAGCGATCTGGTTGGTGTTTCTTTCGATCGTAGCCTGCCGTTCGCGCTCCGGCATATTTCCCGTCACCCCGGCGAGGGCTTGCTTGCTGACGTCTTCGATACGCGTGATGAAGGTAACCGTCAACCCGGGGTTGGGGAGCTCTTCCGACAGGTTTCTGGCCCAAAACCCGTTCTCCAGATAATTGCGCTCCAGACTGGAGTGGTACTGGATCTGGCCATATCCGCAGTGGTGGTTGGTCAAAATCAGCCCGGAAGGCGAAATGACACTACCGGTACAACCACCGCCAAAACGGATGATCGCATCCTTCAGGCTCCCTTTGTTGATGCTGTAGATGTCCTCCGCAGTCATTTTCATGCCCATGCGCTGCATCTCCGCTTCGTTCTGCTTCAGGAGCAGGGGAAGCCACATGCCTTCTCCCGCCAGGGACTTCAGGACAGTGATCAGGACGAATGCCGGGGCTAAAAAAAATCTTTTCATCATGCTGAAAGGATAGTAGGCTTGTTGTGAAGCGATTCGTGCGGGCTCAGGAGTTGTGTAAAAAGTCTCCAAACTGCGTACTTCGCGGTGCCGGTGCCGGCAAGTTATCTAAACCAATAGAAAGCCGGGTGGCCGGCCCAGACAGCTCGTTTTACGCCACGCCGCCCCTGCGCAACAAGTCCGGTGATCAAAAAGAAAGGGGAAAACAAAAAAAGCCTGAACTAAGCCATTTGTGCCGAAGATGGGACTCGAACCCATACACCCGAAGGCACACGCCCCTGAAACGTGCGCGTCTACCAATTTCGCCACTTCGGCAATTAGGAGTGGACTTAGATCAAGCTTTTTTGTACCGAAGGCGGGGCTCGAACCCGCACGGTTTGCACCACTGGTGTTTGAGACCAGCGCGTCTACCAATTCCGCCACTTCGGTAGCGAAATCACGATCAGGGGTTTTCCTGATGGTGGGCAAATTTAGAGAGGTTTTCTTGAATGCGCAATAGGTAGCGCTTTTTTAAATAATAATCTTTGACTTTTTTTAGCTGCACCTGGTCAATACTTTGAGGATCAAAGGCCTTCAGGATGGGCAGAATTTCTGCATAGAGGGATTCGGCAAGATTTTTGACGGTTTCGTCCAGTTGTGCCATCGTGGCCGCCTCCGGATCCAATGCGGTTTCGGTGACAGCCTCGTTGATTTCCATCATTTGCATGAGGAACTCGCCCGGAACCTGGTTTTGGCCTTCTTCTTCGAGTGCGCCATAGAGGTTCAGGATGTAGGACATACGGCGGTCTGCATCGCTGAGGGCGCGATAGGCCTCGTTGTTCATACTGGCCTGCGCCAGCATATCGCGCCGGGTCGCTTCTTCTGCAAGGGTATGAAAATCCGGGTGCAATGCCTTGCTTTTTTCGTAAAAACGCCTGCGCAGTTCGGCCTCATCGCAGAGGAAGGCCACCGGCAGGCCAAACCATTCAAAGTAATTCATCGGATCGTTGACCTGTTTAGCTGACTGGCTTCGACGTGATGGCCGTAGGCGGAACAAATCAATATTCGCCCGGGCCCCCATCGCAGGAAGTCTATTTGAAGTATGCCCTGAATATATCCAGCCCGTTGGCGTAGAGCAGCAGTGCGAGGATCAGGAAGAAGCCAACCATTGTCGCATATTCCATGAATTTGTCGCCCGGCTTCCGCCCGGTAAAAACTTCGTAGAGCAAGAACATGACGTGCCCGCCGTCCAGTGCCGGTATCGGGAGCAGGTTCATGAATGCCAGGACGAGCGACAGGGTCGCGGTAATCTTCCAGAAATGCTCCCAGTCGAAAGTGCTCCCGTACATATCCGCGATGGAGGCGAACCCGCCGAGGCTTTCGGAAGCTTTCATTTTTCCACTGAAAATCTGCCCGAATGCTTTCACGTTATCGCTGAGCTGACGCCACCCCAGTGCCACCCCTGCGGGTAGGGCCTGTGCGATGCTGTATTCCCTGCGCTCTGTCTGGAAAAACGTTTCCGGGTATGGCGTATATACCCCGATGGCGCCTTCCTTGCTGGGGGTAACGGACAAGCTCACCGTGTCGGCGCCGCGCAATACGGCTACCTGAAGCGGCTTGCCCGGATTGGCGGAGATTACCTGCCGCACCTCCTGATAAAACCGTGCGGGGCTGCCATTGATGGCGACAATATAATCGCCCTTTTTGAAACCCGCGGCCTCCGCCGGTGCGCCTTTGACGAGGCGCTCCACTTTAAACGGAAACATGGGGCTGAAAATCATTTTACCTTTACTCTCGTGGCTTGCCAATTTACCCGAAAACCCCTCGGGTACCCGCAGGCTGACCTTTTCGCTTCCGCGTAAGACCTCGAGGGTAGCGGCATTGTTAAATACGATCTCGCGGGCTACCGCACGCTCGTTGAATTCTTCAAAAGGCATATTGCCGACCGACAGGATCCGGTCTCCATTGCGCAGGCCGAGCTCCAGGCCGAGGGAATCGGCAAAAATACCGTCCTTCACGTTGGCAGCAGGAAGATAGACCTCCCCCCACTTCCAGAGGACCATCCCAAAAATGAAAAAACCAAGCAGAAAATTCACCGTTACCCCTCCCAGCATGATGATCAGGCGTTGCCAGGCAGGCTTGGAGCGGAACTCCCAGGGTTGGGGCTCGCCTTTCATCTGCTCGGTGTCCAGGCTCTCGTCAATCATGCCGGAAATTTTTACATACCCGCCCAGGGGAAGCCACCCAAGCCCGTACTCTGTGTCCCCCCTTTTGAACTTGAGGATGGAAAACCACGGGTCGAAAAACAAATAAAATTTTTCTACCCGCGTTTTGAACCACCTCGCCGGGAAGAAATGCCCCATTTCGTGTAAAATAATCAGCAGCGAGAGGCTCAGCAGAAATTGTCCGATCTTAACGATATCCATGTTCGGTTTCAGCTAACGATTTAATAAGTAATCCGTTTGATTGCCTGATAAAACAGCCCCGGGCCGAATTTAGTTTTCGGCCCTTGCCCTTCTCAGGGTTTACCCTCGTAAATGCCACGCGAAAGCAGCGCAAAGCTAATGAATTATGCCCCAGTGCGTCGCTGCAACTGCAAAAAAACGTTTGGCTTGATGCGATGGGGCGACAAAAGTAAATGGAATTAGCCTAATTTTGCCCCGTGCTACGGCTGCGCTTTTCGGAAAAATGCTGTAAACCTTTCTTATGATCGTCTTTTATACAAGGAATATCTCCGATGCTTCTGCCGTGCTGGAAGCAGAAGAGGCCCGGCACGCTACCCAGGTCCTGCGCAGAAAAGCAGGCGACTCGATCCGGTTTACCGATGGGGAGGGAGGCTGGTACGAAGGGACGATTGGCGCCATATCCAAAAATCATTGCGAGGTGCTGATTGCTAAACGCGAAATCACGCCATACCGTCGCCCCTATACCCTCCACCTGGCTGTCGCACCGACGAAAAATATCGAGCGTTTCGAATGGTTCCTGGAAAAAGCAACCGAAATTGGCGTGGACAGGATTACCCCCTTGTGGTGCAGACATTCGGAGCGGGGGAATATCCGCCCCGAACGCCTGCAAAAAGTCCTCATCGCTGCCATGAAGCAGTCGTTGCAGCCTTTTCTGCCCGTCCTCTCCCCAGCTGCCGGACTGGAACAACTGCTCCGGCATGAACAGGATAGCGCTTGCGGGCGTTTTATTGCCTGCATGGGCAACGGTGGCGGCCACCTTTTCCAGACCTGTGTGCCCGGCCAGGATACCCTGGTGCTGATCGGCCCGGAAGGGGACTTTTCCGGCGACGAGATCGCCCTTTGCCTCGCACAAGGGTTTCTGCCGGTTACGCTCGGTGAAAACAGGCTGCGCACGGAAACAGCCGCCATAGCCGCCGCCCACTGTGTCGCGCTGCGAAACGACCTTTCGCACCATAACGGATAAATATTCTAAAAGTAGCTTCGTATGAAAATTTTGCTCTCACTTTGCCTCGCTTCCCTTACTTTCTTACCCTATCCCGCCGGGATGAAACTGGCCCTGCTGAAGTATAATGGTGGCGGGGATTGGTATGCCAACCCGACGGCACTACCCAACCTGGCAAAATTCTGCAATCAAAACCTCAATACAAACCTCGATCCCGACTATGCGACGGTGGATGCAGGCAGTGCAGAGCTGTTCAACTACCCCTTCGTTCACATGACCGGCCACGGGAGGGTAGTATTCTCGGATGCAGAAGCGGAAAACCTGCGGATGTACCTGATCGGCGGCGGTTTCCTCCATATTGACGACAACTATGGCATGGATCCCTTCGTCCGTCCGGCGATGAAGAAAGTATTTCCTGAAACGGAATTTGTAGAAGTGCCGTTCGAACATCCGATCTATCGGCAAAAGTTTATGTTCCGGAACGGACTACCGAAAATCCATGAGCATGAAGGCAAGCCGCCTCAAGGATTCGGCATTTTCTGGAAGGGCAGGCTGGTTTGCTTCTACTCTTACGAATGCGACCTCGGCGATGGCTGGGAAGATCCCGATGTACACAACGACCCGCCTGAAAAACGCCAGGAAGCCTTGCGCATGGGGGCGAATATCCTGCAATTCGCATTCCGGCAATAGCCCTATTCCCAGATCACGTCGTTCTTGGGACGGAAATGTTTGCGGATATTCAACCAAAATGCCAGAAATAAATACAGGAGCAGCGGGGAACCAAGGGCGACGAACGACAGGTAAATGAAGTAAAGACGCACCGTTGAGGAGGATATCCCCATTGCCCTCCCCAGCATATTGCACACACCGAATGCCGAGCGGTGAATGATTGTCTGAATTCTCTCCATGGTCGCTTTTATTTGTAAATTTAGTGAAAACAACGCTCCCGCTGTACACGCTTAGGCCTTTTAATTCCGCAGTTGTGCGAAAAAAAGCACTCCGCACTCCAGGGAGCTGCGCGACAGGCCCTCAAGTCGTAAACATAGCCTTCAATCTGCGCCTTTATGCGTTAACCCAAGCTAACCATCACAGTTTTGTAAACAATATAACCTGGATATTGTTGCAAGCGACCCATATTTTGATGAATAATTCCCTTCTGCGCGGTTAAAGCAATATATTATTTTTAAAAATTTCTTTTTCGACAATTAATATATTTAACAATCCTGTTGCATAAATTTTCTCGCGGTGCGGCCGCGTCAGATGATATTGCTGATAGGGGAAGTTATTTTGCCGCCTTTGGCGGCAGAATTTTCTCTTTAGAGGCACATCGTTTTCGGAATTTC
>JBMOJO010000454.1:0-1946 GCA_049315745.1 Saprospiraceae bacterium
CATCATTTTCATGATTTCGCGAAGCGAAATCATGAAAATGATGCGTATATCCAAAATCTACTAAATCCAACGTTTTCGCCTGAACCACAGAAAAATGGCAGCACTTATCACAAGCATGACCACGAGAGAGAAAGGGTAGCCCAGCGGCCATTTCAGTTCGGGCATGTGGTCAAAGTTCATCCCATAAATCCCTACAATAAACGTCAGTGGCAGGAAAAAAACGGAAAAAATCGTGAGTACGCGCATGATCTCGTTGGTGCGGTGGGTGGCGATCGCGAGGTAGGTATTGAGCAGGTTGGAGGCATTGTCGTGGACCTGATCGGTTTCAAATTCCAGTTTCTGCAGTGTGTCGAGGATGTTGTTCATAATGAACTTATCCCGGGCATTGGGGTGGTGCTTACGGGCCACCTGGGCAGTCAGGTACAGCAATTTCTTCACCTTGGCCGCTTTGCGTTTCATGTAGTATAGATCCTCCTGAAGGCGCAGGGGTGTCTTTTGGCGGAGAAAAATATCATCTTCCAATACTTCCAGGCTGGCCGACATTTCGGAGAGCGGAAATTCGTAAGAATCTACCACTGCCCCGAGGATCCGGGTGATGATTTCACTCACGGCCAGTTTGTGGGGTTTGGCCATTAACTGCTGATAAATCCCTTCCAGAAAAGGTTGGGGCCTGCGGTGTACGGTGATCAGCAACTCGGCATTGTAGAAAATCGCGACTTTAGTACTGATTTCCTGAATGGTATCGTCTTCCTCGCCCAGGGGCCAGAGATGCTGGCGCAGCAGGATAAAATCCGCATTGGTCCCTTCTTCCGCCTTAGGCAAATGGTCGGGCTGAAGACAATCCTCCACCACATGCCGGCTAAGGTCAAACTCTTGGGCAAGTTCTGCCAGCTCGGCCATATCCGGCTTTTCGATATCTATCCAGGTAAACTTAGGCCCTTCCGGGCTTTTTTCGCAAATGGTTTTCCGCATGGCTATCCCTCTTCTTTATATTCCAAAATATCCCCGGGCTGACAGTCCAATGCCTTGCAAATTGCCTCCAGCGTACTGAACCGTATCGCTTTGGCTTTGCCCGTTTTGAGTATGGACAAATTGGAAAGGGTGATATCCACCTTCTCCGAGAGCTCGTTCAGCGACATTTTGCGCCTGGCCATCATAACATCCAAATTGACGATGATAGGCATGGCTCAGATGGTTAGTTCATTTTCAGACTGGATTTCCAGGCCTCTTTTAAAGACTTTGGAAATCGCATAGATGATAATGCCCATCAGGATGTACTCAAATGCACCTTCCGTGGAGCTTCCTAAATCAGGTATTTCAAATCCCCTTTTGGCAAGCCAATCCAGATAGGCAATGGTAAAGATAATCACGATGCCAATTTGCATGGCAATCTGACTAATCTGTGCGATTAAATTGGATACAGGTTTACTGAAAGGATGTATCAGATTAATCTTGAGAAAAATCCTGATCATCAGATAAAACATATAGGCCTTCAGGGCATTCATGTACAAGATTACGGAAAGTATTCCAATATAATGCCGCATATCCCGCGCCATCAATCCCGACAAATCAAGCCCTTTGTAGAGGTTCTGGGCAGCAATCGGCCTGGCGAGGCTGTAAAGCGTGTTGAACAATATTGCACCGGTCTCAATACAAAGTCCGACAAATACAGACCAAATTACGACGGTAATCAGCATCAGCCCGGGTTGCAGCGCCCACTTTTTTTTCCATTCCATCATCATAGGTATTTTTTTGTTTTTCAAATATCGGTAAATAATTATTGAAAAACAATAAATAACTATAAAAAAATTGGATGGAAATAATTTTCTGCGCCTGCGGCGGCAGAAAATTATTTTAACAGACACGTCATTTTCAAAATTTCGTTTCGCGAAATTTCGAAAATGACGTGTCTGTTAAAATAATCTTTGGATGGAGCCATCTTTTTC
>JBMOJO010000455.1:0-1944 GCA_049315745.1 Saprospiraceae bacterium
TGGCCGCCTGCGACCGCAGCGAGAAAGCCTACGAACATGGCACCAACGGCCTCTTTACTCATTGCCTGCTCCAGGTGCTGAACAGCTCGCCCCGCATCAGCTACGCCAAACTGTTCGACCGCACCTGCACCAAAATGCTCGCTATTGCAGACAGACAGACCCCGCGCTTCGAACCGAGCAATAAGTTCGACAGCTACGAGCTCTTCCTGCGCCCCGGCAATACGGCCGAGGAAATCCGAAATACGCTCTTTTTCAAAGATAATGTTTGGAAGGTCAACCTGGGCAACCTGCACGGGGTGCCGATATCTGCCGGAGTCCCCGCTGAATTTGCCGTATATAAAAGAGGCGACTCTGCGCCTTTCACCTATGTAAAGGCCCGCAGCGTGGGCTTCCAGGATACCGTCGTGGATTTTGAAGGCGACCCGGGCGAGGAATACGACGCCCGACTCATCAGCCTGCCAGAAGCAGGTATCCCGGTAACGGCTTCCACCGCCTTCCTGGAAAAGCTGGAAACCCTACAAAAAGACCACCCCACGCTGAAATCCGTCTTCGCCTCCTTCTCCACGGATACCGATGGGGCAGCCTACAACCTGGACTATGTGCCCGGACAAATCAGCATCCTGCGCAAGGATGGGGAGCTAGTCAAAGGGTATGCCATCGAAGAACCTAAAGAAGAACTTCGGCAGTTCCTAAATGCTGTAGATGACCTTGACCACATTGCCAAATGGGAGCGCTTTGTGGCATTGGAGAAGTCAAGTGCTGAACTTGGCTCGGGGAATTGTAAGTTTGAACTAATTCTTACCGAAAATTCTGGACGGGAGATTATTGTCGAGGATTCCTCTTGTACGATCGAAATGTATGGCCAAAATGGAAATTTTTCTGAACTGCCTTTTCGCCTTCGCCTCACCAATTCTGAGAATCGGCAACTCCATTACGCAGTTTTTTATCTTACAGAGGATTATGCAATTTATGATTTAGGTACAGAAATTATTGCAGGCACTACCGCGCAAGAAATATTTAAAAATACATTTGAACTCGCTCCAAATATTTTTGAAGAACGGTTTAATGTAAAAGTAGTGTTGTCGAATGTAAATATTGATAGCAAAGGAATTGTGCAAAATAAATTGCAGGACAAGGGCAGGATTATTCCAGTGACCAAGTATAGAGGAATAAAGGGTATAGTCCAAAAGTCATTGGAGGACTGGTTCACCAAAACCCTTTCCATTCGCCTTGTTGGGATAGACCAGCAGTTGAGCGCAGACAAGCCGCTCCAACTTCCCGGTACCGCGATCAAAATATTGCCCAATCCCACTCTTCAAGCTAAAGTCAACACCACTTCCACCTCTCGGGAGAACGCCCGGGGCGGGGATGTGCTCGGCATCCTTCCGCGTCTGCTGGACGAAGAGGTGACCTCTTTCATAGGTGCAGGGGATGGATCGCGGGGCAGTTCCCATCCACTGGTGATCAACCTGGAGGATATCCAGGGAGCGGAACACATCCGGGAAAATCCGCTCCAGTTCGAGGTACAGCAAGCCCTCGCCCCCCACGAACGCCTGCTCCCCATCACCTACGACGGTGAAAAGATCGTGCTGCTCGGGCACTCCGGTACCCAGCCCGATGGCAGCATTCTGGTGACGGTGGACCAACTGCCCGACCAACAGCCGTCTGCAGGCACGCGAAGTCTGGGCAAGGCTGTCTGGCTCTACCTGGTCAAAGTAGCAGGTATTGACAAACCGGAACTGCGCCACGCCTTCCAGGAAGGCAGTAAGATAAAACGGAGCACCACCGGGCTGATCACCAAAGTCGCCGGGGCGCAGCGCATCCTGCTGGTAGTCCACGGGATCATCGGAGATACCCGGGATATGGCCCGCTTCGGACTGGAGGCCGCTGACACCGGCCGCTTCGACCTGGTGCTGACCTTCGATTACGAAAACCTGAATACCC
>JBMOJO010000456.1:0-1938 GCA_049315745.1 Saprospiraceae bacterium
AGTAAAAGTTTTGGTGATCCTTAAATTTATGAAATCTTGTCTCGCAGAATGAACTGCAGGGCAAAACTAGTTACAGGATTAAAACTTAGAAATTTTTTTCTAATTTTTTTTAGAAAAAAATTTCTAAATCCTGTTTTTGATCAAAAAGTCGAGGGAAACACCGATTTTCGGTACTTTTTACGTTCGGCAATTGCCTGGTCAAAAGAATGTTCGGGAAAGTCCAAGGTCTATCGTCCAAGGTCCAGAAGTCAATCCAAGCTTATTTGGAGCCTTCAGAAGGATCGTGTGAAATGCCCAGCATTTTTTCAATGCCATGCAGCACCTTGCCGGCGCCAGCCTGGGCGTAATAACCCAGTCGGGAAGTGCCCGAAGGGAGCTCATTGGGCAGGTAGCCGAGGTATTTCATCGTTTTGAAAATGCTGCCTTTTACCAGATCGTGGTGCGGGAAGCCGGGCTCGGTACAGCCCAGGCAGGGGTGGTTGGCGCGGGTCTTACTGGATTGACGGTTCCATAAAATCCGATTGCAGGAAGCCCTGGTCATGGGGCCGCGGCAGCCTACTTCGTAAAACAGGCATCCGCCTCGTTTGCCAAAACCGCCATTGATTTTTTTGGAAAAACTGATGGCATTGGTGCAACCGGTTTGAACAAAATCGGTGAAAAAGGTCTTCGGGCGGTTCAGATCGTCTATTAAAACATCCTTGATCCGTCCGGTAGCAAGCGCCACCAGGATTTGGGTCATCCAGTCGGGGTGGGCCGGGCAGCCGGGAATGTTAATTACGGGCAGGCCTCCTTTCGACCTGAAATCTGCGCCCAGAAAACCGCCTTTCTGCTCTTTGTGAAACTGCATGCCCGTGCTCTCGGTAGGATTCGGGGGCACCGCCGGAATGCCGCCCCAGGCCGCACAATCGCCTACCGCCACCACATATTCGGCTACTTTCGAGAGGTCCGTTACCCAATCCTGCATGGGGCGGTCGGAAAAAAAATTCATTTCTCCGGTTCCGTTCGGGCCTTGTATGACAGAGCCTTCGAATACAAAAATATCCATTTTTACCTTTCCCTGGACGATTTCGTGCAGCAAATGGGTCACCTGATGCCCTATTTCAAGGGCAAAAGTGGGGTGGTACAGAATATCAATGCCGAAATCAGTCACTAATTCCACCACAGTTGGCTCCTCGGCACTCAGGAAGGACATGGTGTTTCCACCACAGGCGCCTCCTTTCAACCATACGATACTTGCCATGGGAATTAAATTGGTAAGAGGACGGAGACTGGTCTAGGAGAACGTATGGTGTAATTCTGAATGGAATTCATTCAGTCCTTTCGGCGTGAAATGCGGCGAAATATGGTCCCAAACGGCCCTTTTGAACAGCATTTCATCCATGGGCTGGGCTTTTAGTAATTGCCTTGGCCTCCAGAAAACAATGGTCATCCAGATATCATTGGTAAGGGTATCGTACACGCCCGGTCTTGGTTCTGGATGCAGAATACCGCGTTGCACATTGTAATCCAGTCGTTTGCGGATCTGGAGCAGCATTTTATTGACGCATTCCCGCCAGCGGTCCATGATCTGCGGGTAAGCGCGCTCTATTTCATAGAGATCAATCAGGTAAAACTTGTACTTGGAGAAAAAGCGGTGGTATTGCTCCATCTGAAAATCAAAATCAGTGAGCTTTGGACTGCTCATATAGGTTGACAATATCTGTGCAAATTCCTCAAAAAGCCCGTCGTATACAGCATTGACAATGGCCTCTTTGTTTTTGAAATGGTAGGCGAGATTTCCTACGCTAATGCCTGTTTCATCTGCAATTTGTTGCAAACGCACATTGGCCACATCCTCCCAATTAAACAACCGGATCGCAGATTCCAGAATTTTTTGCTTCGTCGTAAGATTCTCCATCTTAAAAAGAATGAGGTTTTTAAAGGTCAGTTCAGCGAAAT
>JBMOJO010000154.1:0-8491 GCA_049315745.1 Saprospiraceae bacterium
TCTCAAAACATCATTCGGCGCGAAGCGCCGTAAAAAACCTTTTTACACAACCCCGGGCCTTTGTGCGGACGAAAAACAGGGCACCTTTTACATCGCGATCACCTGCCGCAACAGGTCTGTTGTTTACACAATGCTTGTGCAAATATAACAAACTTGTACTTTTTCCCCGAAAGGTTGTTGTGCGCTGGGCATGTCGGGCCCCTGCGGCACAAAAAACCGGTGCAGCGCGATAAAAATAAGTCTCATTTTTCAAAATCAGTGCATTTTGATACTGCACATGACTTTTTGTTTTATAGTTTTATGGCCTTGAATAAAGAAAGGAACCAGTGTACTATCCCCCACGAAATAACGCCTTAGGGTATTTCAAGGTGTTTTGTTTTAAATAGTCAAAGAAATAGTGTTTCATAGTGTGAGGGGTAGCCATAAATATGGTTGGCCCTTTTTTTTGCCCCAAATGGTGAGGGACAGTTTGGCCTATCACCGCTTAACGGACGATTGTATTCTTTAATTAAACCCTTTTGCTATGTTACTATTCATTACTTGCCTGGGTATTGTACCCGCTGCCATTCTATTCCATTACCGGGGTTGGCGGCATCTTCCCTCTCTATTTTTAGCCATGCTTTTTATCACCCTGAGCGCCTGTTTTTATTATTGGTACGGGCTTATCGGTGCATCGGGGAGCCCTTCTGCCTGGGATGGCTTACTGGGCGGGGCGGTGTTCCTTGCCGGGCCGGCGCTGTATGGTTACACGATGGGGCTTAGCGGCAGAACGCCCCGCCCCGGTCGGGCGGTGCTGCACCTGCTTCCTGCCCTGGTCTATTTTTTAGTTTTGACCCCTTCGGGAATGGGCGCCGCAGTGTCAGGATGGGACGGTCAGGTGCTGCCTGGCCTGTGGGCCCTTCCGTCCCTCCCTTCCACATTTGTCGGCCCGCTGTTTTTTTTGGGATACGTCCTTTGGGCCGGCGGCTGCTTGTGGCAGGAATCGGGCAACAAGGACAGGCGGCGGCTCACCTGGCATGCCTCCTTGCAGTTGCTGCTTTTTATCTTCGCCGCCGCCACCTTCCTCCTCGGCCTTGAGGCGTCGGGTTCCGGGAATGGGGCGGCGCCACAGGAGCTGGAAGGGGCGTTTTCCTGGGTTTTTCTCTTCAACTTTGGTGCGATCTCAACCCTTCCTTTCTGCTTTCCCGAGGTATTGTACGGCCGTGCGCCTTTTCTGGTGAACGGGCAGCCTGACCTGCTCCATGGCGACGGGGAAGGCGATACCCGACGGGCCGGCCAGCAATTCCCCCCCGATTATTTGCTGCAATTATCCAGCAGGGTAAGTACCTGCATGGAGCAGGAAAAGCCCTACCTGGACCCACGGCTGAACCTTGTGCGCTTTTCGGTACTCACCGGCATACCCGCGCACCACCTTGCTTTTTATTTGAGAAATAATATGGAGCAGTCCTTTACCGAGTACCGCAATGCCTGGCGGGTGCAGCATGCCAAGACGCTTATCGCACAGGGACAAGCAGCGACTATGACGCTTGAAGCCATCGGTATCCAATCCGGGTTTTCTTCCAGGAATGCTTTCCTGTCGGCGTTCAAAAAACATACAGGGCTTTCTCCACGCGATTTTATGCTGCAATGTCTTCCGGCCAGAAAATAACCCGGTCGCATTACCTCATTTCGAAAAGTATGTGGTGCAACTTGCCCCGAATTTATAAAAGCAGTGCATCAGCGGCCCTTTATTATTTTGAGAAAGCCCGGCGTTCCACCATTTTTGAACGGTCATTTTTTTATTCATCTTTTAATATTACTAAACCATGAAAACCACAAATGCTTTCAGTATGACTGCCCTGCTCTGCATCCTGGGGATTGGCGCCACCTTCGGCCAGGCTTCCCAAACCGTCAACGTCAACGCTACGATTATTACCGGATTGTCAATGACCGTCAACCGGCACCTCAACCTCGGCAGCATCGTGCCTTCTACCTCCGGCGCAATCTCCGTAACCCTGGACCCCTCCGTCGGATCAGCAAGAACGAAGACGGGGACAGGGGGATTTATAGTTGGCAATACTCATGCCTCTGCACAGTTATCAGTTTCTGGTCAGGCAAATACTCAAGTCTCAATTACATTGCCTGCCTCTGTAATTGTCCTTAGTGGGAGTAATGCAATGGAAATTACTAGTTTCAATTCGAGTGCTGCTGGGAATAACCTGACGCTTGATCAGGCCGGTAATGCGGTATTTTATGTTGGGGGGACAATCAACCTATCCCAAAATCAGGCCGTTGGTGTTTATGAGGGGAGTTTTCAGGTAGTCGTGAATTACTAGACTTGTTGCGACGAGTCTATGAGGTTTCTGCAGGCTCTGACAGGCGGGGTACTGGAAGGGGAGGCTTTTCAGTTTGCACACTTGGATGCAGAAGCGGGGGGGGGCTGGCCTGCAAGTCATTTTGCTGCTGTCGCCAACTCGTATTTTGAGCGCCTGTTGGAGAAGCCTTTTTGTACATGGGCGGGGCGGGAACCAGTTGTACGGTACGCTGGTTTCCGGCCCCCTGTACCCGGTAAAATTTACCCCTGCTTAGCATGGGCCTGACCTTTTCTCATCACCCGGTGGCCCCGGAATTTTCCAAAACTCAAACTCCAATGAATATACATAAATTTTACCAGGTGGCCGCTCTGGCCACAATATGCCATTTGGCGCCCCTGTACAGCCAGGGGGATTTGTTCCTCAGCCCTACGCGCGTGGTTTTTGACGGGCGGGACCTGACGCAGGAAGTCCTGCTGCTGAATACCGGTCGCGACAGCGCCACTTTTACCGCTTCTTTTATAGAATACCACATTGACAGTGCGGGAAATTACCTTCCGGTTACCGACCTGGAGGAGACGGGCCTGTACGCCAGCCGTTATGTGCGGGTTTTTCCCAGGAGGTTTGCCCTGGCGCCAAATGCAACGCAGACGGTACGCCTTCAGTACGTCCGCCGGCAGGGGATGCAGGAGGGGGAATACCGCTCCCACCTCTTTTTCAGGATGGAAGCCGGCGATCAAAAGCGTGTTCCTGGAATGGGCGACGTAACGGGGGAGGATCTCAGTATCAGCCTCACCGCGGTATATGGGGTGACTATCCCGGTGCTGATCCGGGAGGGGGACCTTTCTACCGATGCAGAGATCAGCGATGTGCGGCTCGAACTTGACGGGAGCAACCCTTTACTCGAATTCAACATCCGGCGCTACGGTAAAAAATCGGCTTACGGGGATTTGACCGTAGATTTTCTCACTGCCGACCGCCGCACGGTCAGTATCGCCACCTGGAAGGGGCTGGGCATTTATACTTCTGCGGGTGGGCGACGGTGTTCCATCCCGATTCAGCGGGCGATGGTGCCGGAGCTGAGGGAGGGTACGCTGCTCATCCGATATTTACTCTCAGAGGGTTCCGGCGGGGCATTTTCGAGTGTAGAACTCAAGCTGCCTTAGCAAGCCAAGGTATATGGCATGGTACAACATCTTTGCGTGGGCCGGCCTGTTATTCTTCTTCCCGGCGCTGCCTGCTTCGTTTGCCAATACTGGGGCGTTGCCGCTGCACGGCGAGGAGGAGGAAGTGCCGATTGCAATCTCCGTCTATCGTCATGGGTATTATGAAATCAATGCGCTGGTATCTGACGATCAGGTCAAGCTACCGGTAAAACGGCTTGTGGGGTTGCTGGGGATAGCAGGCAGCGAGGAGGGCCCATCTGGGGCGCTCCTGATTTCATGGCCGGGGAAAAAGGTTGCGGTACAGCTTTCGCCTTCCGGGGACCTGCTTTGTGCGGCCGGCGAAATCAGGCTTGGCCCGGAGGACTTCCGCTATGTGCATGGTGAATTTTTCCTGGCCCTTCACCTTTGGGATACAGCATTTGGTATAAAAGCGGTCTTTAGTTTTCAGCAGCTTTCCGTACAATTGGAAGGCGATTTTGGTGCGGGTGCAGGGCATGGAGGCGGGCTGTTGCCCGCTTTGCCCGGCCGGCCTCCGGCAGATCATGTAATCGGGCCATCCCGTGCATGGATAAGCGGCGGGGCCCTGGATTACCAGTTGAATTACCGCGTGCAGGGCAGGGCAGACTGGGCAGAGGCGAGGTTGCTGGCAGGTGGGGGGCTGCTGGGCGGGAATGCCCATGCTGTGCTGCACCTGCAATCACCGGGGCGCTTCGACTGGGGCCGCCAGCAGTTTCAGTGGAATTACCGAACGGGGCAGGGCCGCCTGTTCCGGCAGGTACAAGCGGGGCATATCGGAAGCCGGACCATTGTACGGAACTGGCGTCCTTTGATTGGGTTATTGGTCAATAATTTTCCCGATACGGCGCAGGCCGGTAAATGGACATATCAGTTTCAGACCGGATATCTGCCGAGGTTGCGGGGCGGGTGGTTTACGCGGCCGGAGCTGGCGGTTCTGATCAGTCCAGGGTTTTCTGCCGGTGCAGGCCTGGAGCACCATACTGAGCTCAACAGCTCCAGGCCTTTTTGGTGGGTCCAGTCCCGTTTCGCGTTGGCAAGGGGATTTTCGGCACAAATAGAACATGCGCACGGAGTGCGTACCCTGTTTCACCTGTCGGGCAGCTTATTCAATAGTATCACGCTTCGCTACGCCCTGGAAGATTATCATTTGGGTCAGGAGGCAGCTTTATTCGTGCCCTATCTGGAGCGGCAGCAGCTGGAACTTGGGGCGCATTACCGTTTGTTTGGGGCCTTTGCAGGGACGGTATTCGACGCTGAATGGCAGCGGGGGGAGCATTTTGCCCAGGGGACGGCACAAGTCCTTTTTTCTTTACTTTGGAAACGCTGCGTTGTACAAGCTGCCATCCGCTATGTCCGGCTGCCAATTTTTCCGGACGAGTTAGTCTCAATGCTCCGGGTAGAACACCGGGTCGGAAGGTTTGGCACTTTACGCCTGGAGTCGCAATTTTTGGGTATGGGCTTGCGTGTTTACGGGCTTGAGGCCGAGTGGGCGGGGCGGATTGCGCGGAATATAGAATTGGTAGCCGGGTATCGGGAGGGTTTTCAGCGGGGCCGGGGTACATTTGGGGTACAGTTGGCTGTCCAGCTTGGCGCTGTACGCAGTTTTTCAGCGCTTAGCGCCGGAGGCGGTCAGGGTGCTTACGCCCAGGGGATATCCGGTAGCCTTTTCTACGATGCGGGCAGGCGCGCGGTCGTCGCGGATGCGCAGCCTGTGGCCGGTGTTGGCGGGCTTACCCTGCTTCCTTTTGTGGACGTCAACCATAACTACCGGCGCGATCCCGGTGAGCCTGCCGCTCCGGGGCTGATCGCTGCCCTGGAAGGCCGTCCGCAGGTACAAGCACTACAGGATACGGTGATCAACATCCACCGCTTAGCCGGAGGCAGGGATTATCTCCTGCAACTTGAGGAACACGGTTTTGAGGATATTTTTTGGGGGCTGCGCTACAAGGCTATCCTGGTTAGGGCAGAGCCCCATCAATACCGGCACATCGAAATCCCGGTGCTGCCCATGCACGAGATATTCGGTACAGTATCTCCCCGGATTGCGGCGGGTCAGCGGCCGCCGGACAAAATATTCCTTTTTGGCATGGACGGCCGTTTCCTCCGGCATACCCTGCCGGCCCCCGACGGCCGATATGCTTTTAGCGGGTTACCTCCCGGGCAGTATTTCCTTGGGCTTGAAAAAGATCCCGAAAGCCCCGGCACGAGGCAGATAGAGATCCCCCCTGCACGGGAGGGGCGGCAAATCGGGCCCTTAGATTGGTGAGTAAGGAAGGGGATGCCATAGACACCGGTTTTGGGCCCGTAGTGTGCCCCAAAACCGGTGTCTATGGGGTGGGATAAGCGCGTATTGGTGCGGTCATCCATACACCGGGTCAGTATTTTGCAGGTATGCCTTTTCCAGGCAGGGAATTGCGGATAAATTCCCGCAGGTGTTCATTGGAGGATGCGAGGTCTTCCTTGCGCAGGTACATCATGTGGCCGCTGCGGTAACCTTCAAAGCGCAGGCGGTCTTTGAACTTGCCACTGGGGTCGAGCTGCCACATGGAATATTTGGCATTGAAATAAGTGGTGGCCCCATCGTAGTAACCGGATTGGAACATCACCTTAAGGTAGGGGTTCTGGGCCATCGCCTGGCGCAGGTTGGCACCTGTATTGTCATTGCTCCTGTCCCAGGGGCTCACCGGGCCGAACATATTGTATTTGATATCTGTCACGTATTTAAGTTCGGTGCGCAGGTAGTGGTTGATCGCAGGGGTGAACGAATGCAGCCAGGAGGTCAGTTCTGAATTATAATCCGGGCTTTCTCCGGCTTCTTTGCGGTCAATGCCCTTGTACCGGGAGTCGAGACGCCCGACGGTATAGCCGCCGCGTTCGCGCAACAGGTCTTTCCAGAAAAATGGTTCGGGCACGTCGAGGTTATGTTGGAGGATGGTTTTTTCGCTTAGCCCGCTATACCGGGCCATACCCGCAGCCATGGCTTTTTTCTTTTCCGGCTCGAGGAACCCGCCCATGGCCATAGCAGGCAAAAGCTCATTGATCGTAAAACGCTCGGCCTCATCGAGTACCGCGGGCAGGTCTTTTTGCTGGAGGTCGGGAGGGAGTACTTTATGGTACCAGGCCGTTGCCGCAAAATAGGGCAGTCGGTTCGCCGCATCTACCGGGCCGTCCCGCTCGATACCGAGTTCGGTTGGGGAAACGAGGACAACTCCATTCAGATACATCCACTGGGCATTCTGGAGTTCGAGGGCAAGACCTGAAACGCGGGTAGTACCATAGCTTTCACCGATAAGGTACTTGGGTGATCGCCAGCGCTCATTTCGGGACACAAAGGTATTGACCCATTCGGCCAGGTATTTGATATCCGCATTCACCCCGAAAAATGTGGACGGTTTGGCATCCTTGTCGAGGATACGCGAATACCCGGTATTCACGGGGTCCACGTAGAGGATGTCGGCAATATCGAGAATGGAATGAGGGTTTTCCTTCGTGCCATAAGGCTGGACTGGATAGCCTTCATCATCAATTTCCAGGATGCGGGGACCGGTATAAGCGACGTGCATCCAAACCGATGCCGAACCGGGGCCGCCGTTAAATGAAATGACCAGGGGTCTGGAGGCCCGATCCTGGATATCGCTGCGCTGATAATAAGTGTAAAACAGGGAAGCAATGGGCTTGCCCTCCTCGTTCCAGACCGGCTGTGTGCCGGCAGTAGCAGAATAGGGGATTTTTTTCCCTTTGACGGTCACTTCATGCTGGGTAGTAACCGCAGATTGTGCTTCCAACTGGCGGTTTTGGGCATTGAGCGCCATCACGGTGCAAAGCGTCAGGACCAGGAATAAGGTGTTTTTCATAGAAATTCGATTTTTATCCATCTAAAGCTTGCGCGCTCGTGCTTTGTGTTTGGTTAAGCTAAGTTTTACTTCACTTCTGATATTTCTGTCAATTCCACTGCTATTCGTTTTTCTGATTCCTCTATGTCGAAATCATCCTGAAGTCCCAGCCAAAACTTAGCGGAAGTTCCGGAGTATTTACTCAACCTTAAGGCAGTATCAGCGGTAATTCTCCTTTTCCGTTTCACGATTTCGCTAACCCTTGTCTGGGGTATTTTGAGGTCTTTTGCAAGTTTGTACTGGCTGATTCCCAATGGGATCAGGAACTCTTCCAATAAGACCTCTCCCGGATGTATATTCGGCAATTTTTCCATCCTGCTTTTCTGATTAATGATAGTCAGTTATTTGAACCTCGTAGGCATCACTGCCAATCCACTTATCATGCTAACGCGTTAAGATACTAACGCTAAAGGTATGTATCCGGTTTGATTAATCCAAACGTTATTAATTTGGCTCGCAGCGCCGAAAAAAAGCCTTTTTACACAACCTCATTTTCTTTTGAGAGACAACACATGGGGTTGTGTGAAAAGTCTTTTCATGGCACTTCGCGCCAAATTAAATTTGGATGGAGACATCTTTTTCCTGATTTTGCGAAGCAAAATCAGGAAAAAGATGTCTCCATCCAAAGAATATTTCGCCGCCGCAGGCGGCGAAAACCTTTTTACACAACCCCGTGTCTCTCAAAAGAATATTCCGCCGCCGCAGGCGGTAAAATTTGAACAGAGCGGTTACCCCGGAGTCAAAAGCGCCGACTGCGCTTTTGACTCCAGTGCCGACTCTCCCATAAGGTATTCGTCCACTGCGCGGGCCGCTTCGCGGCCCTCGGAGATAGCCCACACTACGAGGGACTGCCCCCTGCGCATATCTCCGGCAGCGAATACTTTTTCTACGCCGGTGCGATATTTTTCATCGGTTTGGATGTTGCCGCGCGGGTCGAGGGGTAGGCCGAGCTCCTGCAGCATCCCATCGGGTTGGGGGTAGAGGAACCCTACAGCGATGAACGCAAGCTGGCAGGGAATTTCCCTTATGGAACCCTCTACTTCCTTTAATCCGCTTTTGCCGGTGATGGGATCGGTACTCCAGTGCACATCTACCACCTGCACTGCCCTTAGGTTGCCTTGTG
>JBMOJO010000155.1:0-8476 GCA_049315745.1 Saprospiraceae bacterium
CTCAAAACATCATTCGGCGCGAAGCGCCGTAAAAAACCTTTTTACACAACCTCAAGATTATTTTGAGATACACATCGTTTTTGAAATTTCGCGAAGCGAAATTTCAAAAACGATGTGTATCTCAAAAGATAATTTGGTGCGAAGCGCCATGAAAAGTTTATTGCTGCCTTCTGCGGCGGAATATGCTATAGGGGTTGTGCAAAAAGTCTTTTTTCGGCGCTTCGCGCCAAATTTAAGTTTGAAACCGATGTGTTTTTCATGATTTTGCGAAGCAAAATCATGAAAAACACATCGGTTTCAAAAGAATATTCTGCCGCCGAAGGCGGCAAAGGACTTTTTACACAACCTCAAAACATTATTCGGCGCGAAGCGGCGTGAAAAACTTTTTTACACGACCCAAAATAAAATTCCGTCGCCGAAGGCGACGGAATTTTCAGCACTCAGAGCTTGTACAATTTAGAAATAAAAGGTGCGGCATCCGGTGTTGCCCACTGCTGCGCCTCCGTTTTCGGCACTTTGTCGAACCTCGGGTTGGGCAGCCGGAGGGCGTAAAGCAAGGTGATCCAGGCATCCGCATTGGCATTATTATCGGGGCGGGTAACCCCACGTGCTTTTCCCCGGCTAACGTTGACCAGCAATGCCGGGTCGGGCAGGGCACCTTGCTCGAGGATTTCGACACCGAATTCCTGCCGGGAGACGATCAGCTTGAAGTAGCTTACGCTTTCGGGATGGTTAAAGTACTCGACAGCTTCTTCGTAAGTCAGGCCGATGTCACCGCCGTCGAAAGCCCAGACTGCACCGTTATTCGCCGCAGGCTCCAGTTTCTGGACTTTCCCGGTAAACATCTCTCCATACACTTCGAAAGTGTTGGACAGGTTGAGCAAGCTGACATAAACCGGAAAAGGGCTGCGGTTGCTCAACTTGATCCGGATATTCCCGCCATAAGGCCGACCATTGAAGTAGCCCGCTTCATAAGGAATTTTTATTTCCCCCCTGTCGTCTAAGGGGACGGGTGCCAGCGTCCCATCGGGCCGGACATTGAAAATTTCGATTGCCACCGCGTCCAGGGGCAGCCGGTTAGGCCCGTCGTTATTCAGGTTTTTCACATATTCCCACTCGGAAATATGCCCAAGGTCACTGACGATCTGTTGGATGGCCGCCTCTGAATAACCCTTTGGGGGGCAGACTAGTGGCCGGTAGGGGTCGCCGGGATGGGTAATGACCATACGGCCCTGGAATAATTGTACAGTGTAATCCGCTTCGCGCTCCAGGGCGGCCACACTCAGGTTTTTCACGGCAGCGAGCGCTTCGTTCAGTTTGTGCGCTATATCGGCCACTTTATCGCTATTGTGGATAAATACCCGTATCGGGGCCGATTTGAACGATTCGATGAAACCACGGTAGAGCGCCTTGTCCTGGCTCAGTTTTGCCGCTACAGCCGGGTCAAAGGCCAGTTGGGTCTCGGAAGCCCTGATTGCCTGGATATCCGCTTCGAATACAGGCCCGCTGCCGTCCACGGCCTGTACTTTGATCTTTGAGGCCCGCATGGAGACGCCATGAATCGCGCCGATATCCATCAGCCAGCCCTGTTTTGGGTTGAAGATGACGTTCCCGTAAAGCGGGCTGTTGCCTGCAGGTTTGTTGAGGAAGCCCCTGTAGATGTCCCCGGCAGTTTCGGGGCCACCCGCACCATGGATTTGCGGGGATTGCTGGAATTGGTTTTTGATAAAATAGCGCAGCCGGTTTTTGAGGTCGAAGTAGGAAACAGCCCCGTTGGAACGCTGCAACACGTCAATGAGGTTGCGGCTGAAAACACCTGATCCGCCTGCTTCGTAAGCAGATTCGTCGCTTTGACAGGCCGCAAGCTGGATGTGCCTGCCTTCCGGCATCACTTCCTGTAAGGGTTTACTGCGCAGGTCAGCGGGATTGACGGATTTTGAAAAAATAAAATCTTCCCATTTCCGGGCAGGTAGTATCGCGCCCATTCTGGCTTCCCCCTTGGGTGCGGGCATGGGCTTGAACCGGCGCTCGGCTATGGCCCTGCTTTCTTTGCCAATATAGACGTTGCGGGTATTGCTTCCGGAGTGGCAGCAGTCGAATATCGTCAGGATGTGGGGCGCTTCGGACTTTTGATTTCCGCCCTTACCTGCCGCAAGCCGATGGATGAGAAAACGCAGTTCTTTGTCCACCAATAAGTTATATCCCTGTCCGGTGCTGGGGATAGAGTCAATGCAGACCAGCCCTTCGAGCTTCCCGTCGGGTTCAAAGCGCCAGACCGAAGGATCGGCTTTTTCCTGGGCGCCATGGCCGGCATAATAGAATAAGGCGAGATCGCCGCTCCCTGCCTTACCGAGGTGTTGTTCGAAGGCTTTGACGACGTTTCCCTTGGTCGCCTGTTGATTGGTAAGCACTTCAATATTCAGGTCAAAATGCTTGTTTTCGTTGTTTTCCAGGTATTTCTTAAAGTTCAGCACATCGTTGACACAGCCGTTCAACGGTCGGACAGGGTACTGGTAGGCATCAACGCCGACCAACAGGGCATACAACTTGGGTGTTGGCATGGGTAGTTTGTTTTATTGGTGAATGATTATTTCTCCTTACAAGCTGTGCATATTCCGTGCAATGCCAGAAATGCAGCGTTGACCTGAAAATTTGCATGGGCAGGGATCGCAGGGGGCGCAATATCGTCCAGGCAGAGCGTCCGCTCGCAGCGTTCGCAGTAAAGGTGCGCGTGCGCGTCGAAGTGCCCGCCGGTGGAACAGTCGCCCGCGCACAGGGCAAATTTAAGCTTGCCGGTTGCGTCGAGGGCGCGGTGAATAATACCCTGTTCTTCGAAGGCACGGAGGGTCCTGTATAAGGTTATCCGGTCAACTGGACCGAGCAATTGCTCCAGGTCGGCTTGACCAACCGCATCCGCACGGCCCAGGAATATTTCCAATACCTGAATGCGGATAGCGGTTTGGCGCAGTTTGTGGCGCTTCAGGAGCCCCTGGGAATTTTCCTTGGCCATAAAGATGAAACTTTGTTGCAAAAATAATGTATATTTGCCTTTGCAACGTTTTTTATGATTTTGAGGTTGTGCAGGAATGGGATTTTCCATCGCCGGCAAAATTTTCCGCACAAACCTCTCAACAAGTAGCCATTGACCGCTTCGTTTAGGCATAGCTTATCGGGATCCCTGCTCTTGGCCGTCTTTCTGACGATGCTGACTGCTGTGGAATGGCATAACTATGCTTTTTTCGAGGGTTTTGCCGGGCTCGACAGCCCACCATCGAAAAACAGGACAGCGGGCCTGTCCATCGGGCACGATGCGCATCACTGCCCTTTGTGCGACTTCCATATTTCCAATACGCTGCTTCCCAAATTTAATTGTGTTAACGGGGCGCAAATCATCCTCCCGGATGTTAATTTCCAGTCACCTGCCTGGCCGCCGGCCTGCCAATCCTTCCGTCTGCCGGAGGGCCGGGGGCCACCTTCCCTTTCCTGAACTTGCCGCCCGTCAGAGTATTGACGTGGTATATGGCTTTTGATCCGAAGCTTGTATTTTTTCCAGCGCAGAATTGCCTGGATATTCACTTCGTTTGGGCTGCCTGGGTTGCGTCGTCCTGTCTGCTGTTGATGGAGCGCGACAAAAGAAAAACCCTTCATGCCCAAACGACATCAGGAAAATGCAAATTATGGGGAAGTGTGCCTTATGGCGGGTCAAGGGCGGGATGTTCCTTGTCCATCTACTTTTTCCTTTACTGCTTTGGGGGCAGGAGTGTCACCTGCACTTGTACGGATATGTCAGGAACGCTACAGGCGGTAAGCCTATTGACCTGGTAAGTGTGTTCCTGAAAGAGTCCGGAAACGGCAGTCTGGCGGACAGTACGGGGTATTTCCACCTGGAAGGGATATGCCCGGGCAGTTATACCTTGCTGGCCAGCAGGGTAGGGTTTGAAGACGCTGTACTGCGTTTGCTGGTCACAAAAGATACCGGGGTTACCCTCCTGCTCCGCGAAGGGGGCATCCTGCTGGAAAAGATCGAGGTGCGCGCCGACAAGCCCCTGCCTTTTGAAAGCAGGCCACGCGATACGATTTCCGGGGCAATGCTGGAGGCAGGCAGAGGGTTTGGGCTTGCGGAAAGCCTGCGGCGGCTTCCCGGTATCAGCGTCATCAATACAGGCCCGACGATCGGCAAACCCGTGATTCAGGGGCTGCACAGCAACCGCGTCCTGATCCTGAATAATGGGGTGCGGCAGGAAGGGCAGCAATGGGGCGCTGAGCACGCGCCCGAGATTGACCCCTTCCTGGCAAAGCAGATCGCAGTGATCAAAGGGGCCGGGGCTATTCGCTATGGGGCGGACGCATTAGGTGGGATCATCCTGGTTCAGCCTGCACCCTTGAGGACAGAACCGGGAATCGGGGGCGAGATCAATCTCCAGGGGATGAGCAATGGGCGAATGGGTATCGCATCGGCATTGCTGGAAGGCAAACTCGGCCGCCCTCAGCTGCCGCTTTCAGGGCGCGTACAGGGGACGGTCAAGCGGGGGGGCAACCTTTCCGCCCCGGACTATTTCATGCGGAATACCGGCGTGGCCGAATACAACTTTTCGTGGGCCCTGCGGCTGGACCAGGACCGCTGGGCTTCCGAAGTTTTTTATGCGCGCTTTTTTGGACAGATTGGTATTCTGCAAGATGCCCATATCGGAAACCTCACCGATCTTCAAAACGCAATCGTACGTGAACGGCCCCTGCAGGACGGCGCTTTTACCTACTTCATCGGCAGGCCCCAGCAGCAAATGCTCCATGAACTGGTAAAAGGCCAGGTCAGGGCAGATGTGGGACGGCAGGGCAAACTGGAGTTCCAGGCCAGCCGGCAGTTTAACCGCAGGGAAGAATTCGACGCGCACCGACTGTTCAATACCCTTCCCAATCGAGCCGACCAGGCACAGATTATCCTGGAAATTACCACCCACCAACTGAGTGCCAACTGGGAACACCGCTGGCTGAAGCACTTGCAAGGGGATGCCGGGATGCAGTTTATGACACAAACCAACACGACCGACCGGGGCGGCCTGCTCCCCAATTTTACAAACCGCGTGATGGGCGCCTATTGGTCGGAACGCTGGAGGAACTACCCGGATCGCTTCGAAGCGGAGTTTGGCCTGCGCTACGATATTCAGGATATTTCCGTAGTTCCAGCGGCCAAAGATAGCCTCGAAAGACGCCGTGCTTTTCGTGGGCTTTCCGGTTCCTTGGGGGCAGCCTATAATTTTGGGCAAGGCTGGAAGCTCAGCGCCAATATGGGCACCTCCTGGCGCGCACCTCATGTCAGCGAGTTGTACAGCGAGGGGGTACACCACGGCTCGGCCAGCTTTGAACAAGGCAACCCCACACTGCTGCCCGAACGCGCCTGGAACAATAGCCTCACCCTCGAATGGAAGCTGCCCGGCAGTACCCTGGGGTTCTTCCTCAGCGGATATGTCAATATGCTCCGCAATTTTATATTCCTGAACCCCCGTCAGGCACCGGTACTGACCATCAGGGGGGCTTTTCCCGCTTTCGGTTATGACCAGGCCAATGCCCGCCTGACGGGTATAGATGCCCAGGTATCGTTTCAGCCCCTGTCGAGGGTAAGGTTAGAAGCCCAGGGCTCCGTCTTACAGTCGTGGAGCGAAGCGCTTCGGGATTTCCTGGTTTTTATGCCCCCCAACCAATTCAGGTACGCCCTGCGCTTCCATTCCCTGCAAGATGAACCACAGCGCTTCGTCCAGCTCAATGCCGTTCATGTCCTCCGCCAGCAATGGGCGCCCGGGGGCGTTGATTACGCCCCGCCCCCCAAGGGCTATCTGCGGCTCGATCTCGAAGCCGCCTTACCACTAATGGTCGGTAGTTGTCCACTGGAACTTGGGGCCTCATGGTTCAACCTCCTGGATGTAACGTATCGGGACTACCTCAACCGCCTGAGGTATTTTACTGCTGAAATGGGCAGGAACCTCATGGTACGTGCCAAGCTGACTTTTTGAAAGGGGGCAAGCGTAGCCGTAATGGCTCGGAAAATGCCCGCAAGGACCGAAATATCGTATTCTCCGAACTTTTTCAAATTTAATCATTGACATGCTGCGATGGGATTCTGCTGGGGTAATAATGGCGCTTTTTCGCCTGCACTGCGCCTTTTTTCCACAACGATTGCCCATCGCAACAAGTCTATTTATTCAAACCTTTTAAATTTTTTTATGAAAACGAATCTTTTGTTGCTTTCACTGTTCGTTATCGGGTTAATGTTGGTGACCGCCTGCGAAAAAGATAAGGATGCCGATCCCGACAATGAACAAGAACTGATTACGACAGTCCGCCTTACGTTTACCGGTGGTGGCGCTACGCTGACGTTTAATGCGGCCGATAAGGATGGGGCGGGAGGTCTTGCCCCGGTGATTGACCAGGTGCTCCTCAAGCCAAACACAGATTATACCCTGAGCGTGCAGTTTCTCGATGAATCAAAAACACCTGCAGGGGATATCACCAAGGAAGTCGGGGAAGAGTCCGATGAACACCTGGTATGTTATGCAGCTTCCGGGGCAATGCCACTTCCGGGTATTACCGATAAGGACAAAAAAGATAAGCCTCTGGGGCTGAAAAGCAGTTTCAAAACCGGTGCCGCCGGTGTCGGTTCCCTTAAGGTGACGCTGAAGCACGAAGCGGACAAAAATAATGCCACGCCTTGCAATACCGGTGAAACAGATGCCGAGGCGACGTTCCCGGTATCGGTGAACTAAGGTAGGGCTGGGGTTTGGCGCTGATAGGCCGTTTTTTTGAAGCCCAAAAAAAGAGGCCGTCTTATAAGGCGGAATTTAGCACGCATCGCCAAATAATCTTGGGATTGTGTAAAAAACCTTTTTACACAACCCCAACCTTTTTAGACAACCCCTCGTAATAGATTATTTCGCTGCAAAAAAATGGGGATAAAATCGTCCCTGTCTCATTTTGGGTAAACCAAAATAATGTGTACCTTGCGGCATCCTGTGAATAACAATGAAAACGAAGTTGGCCATGCTACGCAAACTTATCTACCCCCTCCTGCTTTTGTCCACACTTTTCTCTGTCAATTCTTGTCAAACGGAGGATCCTTTGGCACCGGAGCTTAGCGCGCTGTTCACCACGCTGCGGATATCGTTCACCCGGGAAACCGTACTGACCTTTGACGCCCGCGACCTCAACGGGCCCGGCGAAACGCCCCGGATAGATACCATCCGGCTGCGGAGAGGGAAGATTTACAGTATAGATATCAAGTTTTTTGACGAGACGATAGACACGGCGGCCGTTGACCTTACGCCGATGATCAAGGAAACCCCCTGGGATTATTTGGTCTGTTATGACGTGAGCGATAATCTGCCACAGCTCTGGGCAGTGGATAAAGACAACCGCAATTATTTCCTTGGGCTCAAGACTTCGATAAAGACGCCGGTAGAAAATACTAAGGGGACACTGCGGCTAACACTAAAGTATGGAGCGCGCAAAAGCAGCCGGAATGCCTGTCTGACCGGCGAAACCCTTGTAAGCCCAGAATTTTTTGTCATCGTCGGGGAATAGCCAGCATATCGGACTCGACAATATGCGTTCCGCTCAGGCCTCGACGGGCCAGGCTAATCATCGCCGAAGCCACCGTTTCCGCATGAATCCCCCGGTACTTCCTCCATCTTCCGACCATCAGGGGCTCAAATAGCTTAAAAAGTGGTATGCCGATACGCTCCAGCGGTCGGAATTCCTTTCTGTCTCCGAACAACATGGAGGGGCGGCACGAAATAAATGCCCCGAAACCCAGCCCGGCGAGTTTTTGCTCCAGCTCCCCCTTGGTGCGCAGATAAAAGTTGGGCGATTGAGCATCCGCCCCAACGGAGGATACGAGCAGACACTGCCTGGCCCCGTTGGCCAGGGCAATCTTCGCAATTTCATAGGGGTATTCACAGTCCACCCGGTACTGGGCAGCTTTGGAACCCGCCCTGCTCAAAGTAGTGCCCAGGGCACAGAAGTAATCGTCCCCCACGATTTTTGAAGCATCCGGATGATCGAAATCAATGACCTCCTGTACGAGCTTAGGGTGCCGGAAATCCAGTTCCCGCCTGACTAAGGCCACAACCCTGCGATATTCAGGGCTTTCTGTCAATTGCCGGATTAACGCCATTCCGACCAACCCGCTTGCACCTGCTACCAGTGCCGTTCTTTCTGCCTGCATTCTTTTTTTCCGAAAAATAAGGTTTTTTTAAAAAGCCCTGCTATAATCCGTCAAGCATTTATTCCTCTTAGCCCAGGTGGTATAAAAAGCCCGAGGTTGAGAAAAAGTCTTTTTTCGGTGCTTCGCGCCAAATTAAATTTGGATGGAGACTCTTTTTCCTGGTTTTGCTTTGCAAAATCAGGAAAAAGAGTCTCCATCCAAAGAATATGGGGTTGTGTAAAAAGGTTTTTTACGGCGCTTCGCGCCGAATGATGTTTTGAG
>JBMOJO010000156.1:0-8455 GCA_049315745.1 Saprospiraceae bacterium
GTCTCCATCCAAATTTAATTTGGCGCGAAGCGCCAAGAAAAACCTTTTTACACAATCCCTCTCAAAACATCATTCGGCGCGAAGCGCCCCAAATAATAATTTAAAATATCATTGCCGCGGGCAAAAGCATGATTTTTTCATGCCCCGGTGGGATCTGCCCGAGCGGGGTCAGACCACCTCGGCTACTACAAATACGCTGCCGCAAACGAGGATCAGGTCGGGGGGTGCAGCGCGCCGTTTTGCGGCCTGGAGCGCCTGCCGGACAGAGCGGTAGGCCCTACCTTTAAATCCGGACAATCGCGCCGCATCGCGAAGCTTTTCCGCATCCATTGCCCGGGGCACATCTGCCCTTGCGAAGTAATACGTAGCGCTACGGGGTAAAATACGGAATACGGCATCCAGGTCTTTATCGCTGACCATCCCAATCACGATATGCAGGTGCTGGAAGGATATTTTTGCGAGGTGCTGCATTACAGCGGCGATCCCGCTTTCGTTGTGCGCGCTGTCGGCCAGAACGGGCGGGTTTTCGCCGATAAGCTCCCAACGCCCGGTAATATTCGTCAGTTGCCTGACCTGTGCGAGCCCCGCCCGGATGTGCGCTTCTTTCAGGTGAAAAACCGGCTTGAGCAGTTCTGTAGCCTGTATAACCGTCTGAAGGTTCAGCCGCTGGAACCCCCCACCGAGGTTGAGTTCGAGGTCGGGCAAAAAAAGCTTTCCGTCCCTGTAAACGTCAAAGACGGTAGTGTGGAAATTCTCCGTCTTGGCCACTGCGTGGAAGTGCTGATCGGCAAAATATACCGAGGCGCCCACAGCAGCTGCTTTAGCGCTGAATACCGGGGCAGACTCGGGGTGGGATTCACCGATCACGACAGGAACACCGGCTTTGATGATCCCGGCTTTTTCAAAAGCGATTTCGGGCAGGGTATTGCCCAGGAGGTGCATGTGGTCGTAGCTGATATTCGTAATGACACTAAGTACCGGGGAGATTACATTTGTACTGTCGAGCCGCCCGCCGAGCCCTACTTCGACAACCGCCGCCTGGACTTGTTGCCGGGCAAAATATTCGAAAGCCATGGCCGCGGTCATTTCAAAAAACGAAGGCTGGATTGCTTCGATCAGAGGTTGGATACGCGCGATAAATTCTACTACAAAAGCCTTGTCAACCAGGATGCCGTTTACCTTTACCCGCTCGCGATAATCGCGGTAATGAGGGGAAATAAAGAGGCCGGTCCTGATACCATGCGCCTGAAGGACGGCGCTGATCATGTGCGAAGTAGAACCTTTGCCATTCGTGCCGCCTACGTGGATACAGGTACAGCGCTCGTGGGGATTGCCGAGGAACTCCAGCAGGGTCCGGATATTTTGCATATCTTTTTTATATGCCTTTACGCCGATACGGTGGTACATTGGCAGGCGGCCGTATATAAACTCAACAGTCTTCCGGTAACGCTGTGCCAGGGACTCTTTCATAAACAGGATGGATTATTGTGGTTATAGTGCAAAATGGAAAAGGGCGTCGCCCTGGCTGACGATGGAATTGTTGTTGTGCCCGATGATATGGCCGCTGTGGGACGCTTTCAAAATAACTTTCTCCAGGCCATAGGGATCGGTAATCATCCCGATGGGTTCGCCCTTGGTCATTCTCTGCCCGCCGCTCTTTGTCCACTGAAAGATGCCGGCCCGCGGTGCGCGCTGCCGCGTGGTTTTTTCAAAAAACAGCCCCTCGTCTGCCGGGGACAGGGCGTTCAGTGGGGCCATGTTCAGGCAGGCAAGTACCCGCTGTATCCCTTCGAGGCCTTTTTCGATAGAATAGCCGTCGAGCCGGTTATTTTCGCCGCCTTCAAAAACGAGGATGGGCTTGCCCGCGTCGAGTGCCGTTTTGCGCAACGATTTGGAAATCGGCTTGAAAGCGAGCGTGAGCGGTGCTGCGAAAGCCTTCGCGAGCTCGAAACTTTCTTTATGGCCCTTGGTATAGCGGATTTGAGGGTAGTTGTAATGCCCGCGCCCACCTGAATGAAAGTCGAGGCCGACGCTTATATGCGGGAGGATTTCCTTGGTGAGCATATTTGCAATACGGGCTGCCAGCGATCCGCGCGCGCTGCCCGGAAAGCTGCGGTTGATGTCCTTGCCGTCGGGCACATCCCGGTTGGCCGTGATAAATCCATAGACATTGAGCACCGATATGGCAATGACCATGCCACTTTGGATTTTCGAAAAAAAACCCATCTCGATACTCCTGCGGATAATCTCGATGCCATTGATTTCATCGCCATGGACGCCCCCGAGCGCCAGCAGGCAGGGACCAGGCTTTCTGCTGCGGAAAACATGGGCTTTGACCACAATCTGCGTGCCCGAGGGAAAGCGCCCTACAGGAATCCGGACGATCGTGTTTTCTCCCGCATCTATCCAGGTATTCAGGATCCGGATCGGTTTAATCGAAACCCTTTGGGATTTTCCCATACGAAATTATTGTTCGGGTATCCTGGCCCGGGGCCGGGCACTGACCTTTCGTTCGATGAATTGAATAATTTTTCCTGCCACATCCACCCCTGTTGTCGTCTCGATACCTTCGAGGCCCGGGGAGGCATTGGCCTCTATGACGAGCGGGCCCCTGCTGCTGCGGAGCAGATCAATACCTGCCACATCGAGGCCCATTATCCGGGCCGCTTTCACGGCAACTGACTGTTCCAGCGGGCTGAGGTATGCCGGCACGGCGTGGCCGCCGCAGTGGAGGTTAGAGCGGAACTCCCCTTCCTGGGCGATGCGCTGCATTGCTGCGACCGCGCGCCCATTGACCACCAGGACCCGGATATCCGTCCCATGGGATTCGCGGATATATTCCTGGACGATCACGCGGGCATTGAGCTTATGGAATGCGTCCAGGGTTGATTTCGCGCTCCGGGCAGTTTCGGCCAGCATGACCCCGATACCGTGGGTGCTTTCTGTCATTTTAATAATCACCGGAAACCCGCCCAGCCGCTCGATGACCTCGGGGATTACCGTCCCTCCTTCAAGGGGATATGCCGTTTTGGGGGAAGGAATACCGTGCCCCTGCATCCGCTGAAGGGCCCGAAGCTTATCGCGCGCCTGCCATAAGCCCTGGGAGCGCGTCGTAGTAAAAACCCCCATCATTTCGAGGTGCCCGATAAGGGAAATCCCCTCCTGCGTGACCGACGTGCCGATCCGTGGAATGACTGCGTCGAGACCGGAGAGCGATGCCCCGTCATAGACGACCTCTAACCTCCCATTTTCCATGAAGAGACTGCACCTCGCCAAATCTATAATCTGCATATTGTGCCCGCGAACTTCCCCTGCCCGGAAAAGGCTTTGGGTAGAATAGAGGAGCGGGCCACGGGAAAATATAGCGATATTCATGTTTTGCCGGTTGTTAAAATCTTCTTGTCCGGGGTTAATACGCCTACGCACGCGCAACACGCCCGATGCACAGTGGCGTGTTGCTTTTGGCGTTCGAAAATACAATTATTTTAAATCTGCAACCGGCAAAACTCGTTTTGTGGGAAAAAATGCGGGTATCCCGCCCTGATTTTTAACCTAAAACGCTATTTTGCAGGAGAAACAAAAAACACCTATGCGACCTACAACTTCCATCCCCCTGGATCAGCCGAGGGTAATCCGCGCCTGGACTTTTTTTGACTGGGCGAATTCCGCTTTTGCGCTGGTTATCACCACCGCTATTTTCCCGGCTTATTTCCTGGCGGTTACAGATGATGAGCTCGTTTTTCTGGGGATGAAATCGAGTAATAGCGCCCTCTATGCTTATGCCGTTTCCGCCTCCTATCTGATTATCGCCCTGATATCGCCATTTCTTTCAGGTATCGCCGATTACGGAGGCAAGAAAAAGCAATTCCTGCAATTTTTCACCTTTCTGGGTGCCTTGAGCTGCCTCGCCTTATTTGGGTTCCAGGGGACGGGGCAACTTTATCTCGGCCTGGGCGCATTCATTTTGGCCATGATTGGTTTTGCAGGCGGGCTGGTATTCTACAACGCCTACCTGCCGGAAATTGCAAGCCCTGCACGATATGATCAGGTCAGCGCCAGGGGGTATGCGATGGGATACGTCGGCAGCGTCCTGCTACTGGTGATAAATCTGATTATCATTCAAAAACCCGGGCTGTTCGGCTTGCCAGAAGAAGGTACGCTCCCCGTGCGGATTTCTTTTTTGATGGTTGGGCTTTGGTGGGCAGGCTTTGCCCTGATCCCTTTCCGGGTTCTGCCTGATTCCGATCGCGTACCTTTTTCTGCAGATCTGCTTTCCAAGGGCTTTGTGGAATTGAAAAAGGTAGTTCAGGTAGCGTGGAATATGGCTGAACTCAAATCTTTTCTGTTGGCTTTTTTCTTTTACAGTGCAGGGGTGCAAACGGTGATCTACCTTGCTGCGACCTTTGCAGAAAAAGAGCTGCAATTCCCGACATCAGAGTTGATCGTACTGGTTTTGCTGCTTCAGTTACTGGCGATCGGCGGTGCATATTTCTTCGCGTGGGTATCTGGGAGAATTGGCAACAAGTATGCCCTTTTGGCAATGTTGCTCATCTGGGCCTGCATTTGTTTTTTTGCTTATTTTGTCAATACGCGCCTGCAATTTTATCTGGTTGCAGTTGCAGTTGGGGCCGTCATGGGCGGTATCCAGGCACTATCGCGTTCGACTTATTCCAAACTTTTACCAGAAAAAACACCTGATACAGCATCTTTTTTTAGCTTTTATGATGTTTTGGAAAAGGTAGCTATCGTACTCGGCACTTTTTCCTTCGGATTTCTGGACCAGGTGACGGGGAGTATGCGGGTTAGCGTACTGGTACTGGGCGGCTATTTTATCATTGGGATTATACTGCTGAGCAGGGTTAAAAAGATATAGATGTGATGAGAACAGGAATAAAAGCGGCGCTGGTCCTGCTTGCCCTGGTTGTCGGAATCCGGTGCAGGGGGTTAGCCTATACGGACAGCGCTATGGTGAGCCTGCTTACCTGCTCGCCGGGCAGCGAACTGTATTCGAAGTTTGGGCACAGTGCCATCCGGGTATATGATCCCTACGCCGGGTTGGATATTGTATATAACTATGGGCTTTTTGATTTCAACACCCCAAATTTTTACCTAAAGTTTATCCGGGGAAAATTGCCTTATCAACTCGGGGTGCAGCGGTTCTACAGTTTTATGTGGGATTATCAGTCAGAAGGCCGAAAAGTGGAAGAGACGCCCCTTTTGCTCGACCTGGATTCCCGTAAAAAATTGCTGGATTTCCTGGAGTACAATTATCGCCCGGAGAACCGGCAGTACCCCTACGACTTCTTTTTCGACAACTGTGCGTCCCGAATCCGCGATGTGTTGGAGCAATCTGCAGGGATAACCTATACCCGCGTGATGGCAGGTGAAAAAGAAAAGACTTTCAGACAGTTGCTCGATGATTACATCAAACAACACGACTGGATAGATTTTGGAATTGACCTAATCCTAGGGCTACCCGCCGACCAGAAGGCAGACTTTCGCGCAGAGATGTTCCTGCCGGATTATCTGTCCAGCAACCTTCGGGCAGGGCGTACAGGCAATAACCCGGTTGCAGGCGAACCCATTCTTTTACTGGAGTCTTTACCGGAGGCAAAAAATATGTCCCTGATCCCGCCCCCTTTTGTCTTTTTCAGCATCTTGTTCCTGGGTGCTGCCTTGCTGACCTGGAGAGGTTCCCGGAAGGCACAAAAGCGTTTTGATATGCTTTATTTCAGCTTATTGGGCCTTAGCGGGGCATTGTTCACCTTTATGTGGGTATTTACCGACCACGATGCCACTTACGCCAACCTGAACCTGCTCTGGGCCAACCCCCTTGCCTTTATGGTGGCCATAGCAGCCGCTTGGGGAGGCCGGGCGTTCTGGCTAAAAGTGGTGGCAGGTTTGACGCTGGCGGCATTTTTCGGGTTTCCTTTCCTCCCCCAGCAACTTCACCCTGCGGTGATCCCACTGATGCTGATTACCCTGCTCCGATGTGGGGTATATCTTGGGGCAGGGTCCGGGTTGTTGAACAGCAGGGCCCTGCCGGCATAAAGCAAAGTGGGCGGGGGAATCTCTTGAAATTATTATACTTGTTACAATGGGTTATCGCAGCAGGAAAATGGCCGGTTTTTTCCACATCACATCTTTTTGAGGGAACAGTACCGTGTTGCGCGACCGAAAAAAGACGCAGTGTAGGCGAAAAATGGCAGTTTTCTCCATGATGGCCCCATCGCGACAAATGGATTTTTCTTCAGAAAAAAATTTATCTCATGGCTTCGTACGATACCATTGTTTTTGACCTGGGCGGGGTCTTGATTGACTGGAACCCCGCGTATGTTTATCGCACTATTTTTGACGATCCGGCAGAAATGGCATATTTCCTGACAGAAGTGTGTTCATCCGAATGGAACGAACAACAGGATGCGGGAAGGCTACAGTCCGAGGGGACTGAAATCCTCGTACAGCAATTCCCCCATTACGAACCCCAGATCCGGGCATTCTACGACCGATGGGAGGAGATGCTGGGAGGACCGATCCAGGATACGGTGGAACTGCTTCGCGAACTGCACGCAGCCAATAAGCACCGCTTGTATGCGTTGACCAACTGGAGCCGCGAAAATTTCCCGGTGGCCCTGCAACGCTATGATTTCCTGCAACTCTTTCAGGGAATCCTCGTATCCGGCGAGGAAAAAATGAAAAAGCCTGATCCGGCAATTTTCAATTTGCTCGCCCAGCGCTATGAAATAACCCCCCCTTCAGCGATTTTTATTGATGATAACCTCCGAAATGTCCATGCTGCCGGGGACCTTGGCTTCCAAAGTATCCACTTCCAGTCGGCAGGTGATCTTCGCACCATATTGAACGACCTTGGCGTGGTGTGAAAATGACGTGTCTCTCAAAACATAATTCGGCGCTTCGCGCCAAATAATCATTTGAAACCGTGCTTGATTCATTGATTTTGCTTCGCAAAATCAATGAATCAAGCACGGTTTCAATATAAAATTTCGCCGCCGAAGGCGGCAAACCGCTTTTGCCGCAGGCAAAAAGCATATTTTGCCTCAGAAGGCGCGAAAATTTTTCGGGACATACTTTGAGCTGGGATAATCTCTTTTGATTGTGAGAAGAGAGTTGGTAGAATAGGAGACAATCCTTAGCTTTGCATCTTAAAACAACAATATTTTCAAGTATATGGAAGCTGCAAATAATTCGACACGTCCGGACTGGATTATTTTTTTCATCTCCCTGGCAGTGATGATTGGATTTTTCATCTGGGCGGATGAATGGTTCTGGCTCGCATTGCCTTTTGTGCTCACCTATTTCGTCAAGGCGCTGCGCATGATGTAAGGTATGCCTCTGCCCCAGTTTGAAATGCTGGAAAACCGGCTGCGAAAAAACCTCCGGCACCTGCGCAAATGGGCGCAACGAGAAAACATTACTTGCATCCGTATCTATGATGCAGATATCCCGGAGTTTCCCCTCGCCGTTGATGTGTATGAATGGAACGCACTGCATGTTTCGGAATATCAGCGGGCACATCGGCTAACGGACGAGGAGCACGCTGCCTGGGCGTTGGGATGTACCCGGGTGCTCACGCATGTTTTTGAAGTACCGGAACCTGCTGTTTTTTTTAAAATCCGTCAGCCACAAAAAGGAAGTAACCAGTACGAAAAAACCGGTTTCGATGCCTTTGAAATGGTCGTACAGGAATCCGGCCTTCGCTTCCTGGTGAACCTTGGAGGGTACCTGGATACAGGGCTCTTCCTGGACCACCGGATTACCCGCGCTATGTTTAAAGAAATTTCAGCAGGCAGGCACGTCTTGAACTTATTTGCCTATACAGGCTCTTTTTCTGTTTATGCGGCGGCAGGCGGGGCCGCGTCAACCACCACCATAGATTTATCCAATACCTACCTGGACTGGGCGGTAAAGAACTTTGAGCTCAATGGACTGATGGGGCCGCAGCATCACTTTATCCGGGCAGATGTCAAATCATGGCTCCGAAATCCCGGAACAAAGCGTTTCGACCTGATCGTCTTAGATCCTCCCACCTTCTCCAACAGCAAGCGGATGCGCGATGTCCTTGATGTCCAACGCGATCACCCTGAAATGATCAATGCTTGCTTAAGGCTTCTGAATCCAGGTGGCGTCTTGTTTTTCTCTACCAACTTCCGGAAATTTAAGCTGGAGGAAGACCAGATCAGGGGCGCGGGCAATATCCGGGATATTTCCATGAAAACCATTCCGCCGGATTTTCGCAACAAGAAAATCCACTATTGCTTCCGTTTGGAAAAATAGCCGTAAAGGATTTTATTTGTGGCCGGTATAAAAAGTCTGAGGTTGTGTAAAAGGTTTTTTACGGCGCTTCGCGCCGAATGATGTTTTGAAAGACACGTCATTTTCGTATCTATTTACCAGTGCTGTCCGCGGCTTCGCCGCGAAGGATTTTATTTGGCGT
>JBMOJO010000157.1:0-8455 GCA_049315745.1 Saprospiraceae bacterium
CGCGAAATCGTGAAAATGACGGGTCTCTCAAGATATCATTCGGCGCGAAGCGCCGTAAAAAACCTTTTTACACTAACCCAAAAGAATATGAGGCCGTGTAAAAAGCCTTTTGCCGCCTACGGCGGCAGAATATTCTTCTGAGAGACACGTCATTTTCACGATTTCGCTTCGCGAAATCGCGAAAATGACGTGTCTCTTAAGATATCATTCGGCGCGAAGCGCCGTAAAAAAACTTTTTACACTAACCCCATCCAAATTTAATTTGGCGCGAAGCGCCATAAAAAGGCTTTTTATACAACCCCATGACTTGCAAACAGACAGGTAAAATAGGGATAACCCCGGATGACTTTGAATTTGACTTTAAATAAGCGATATGCCAACATTACCCCTCGAAGGATTGACTGTACTCGAGTTTACCCATGCGGTGATGGGGCCGACTACCGGCCTTCTACTCGCCGATATGGGAGCGGAAGTTATACATATCGAGCCTCCGGAGGGGGATAGCACCAGGCGGTTAAAAGGTTTTGGTACCGGTTATTTTTCCTTTTACAGCCGAAACAAAAAAAGTCTTGCCGTGGACCTCAAAACAGAGGCGGGGAGGGATTTGATTTACCGCCTTGCCCAAAAAGCGGATATCCTGGTCGAAAATTTTGGTCCGGGCACCATGGACCGGCTCGGCTTAGGGTATGACGCTATGCAGCGCATTAACCCTGCGCTCATTTACTGTTCTTTGAAAGGCTTTCTGAGCGGGCCTTATGAGAAAAGGCATGCGATGGACGAGGTGGTACAGATGATGGGAGGTCTTGCCTACATGACCGGAAGGCCTGGGGACCCCCTACGGGCCGGAACCTCCATCGTTGACATTACCGGTGGCATGTTTGGATATATTGGCATATTGCTCGCCCTTTACGAGCGGCAACAAACCGGAAAAGGCAAACTCGTTAAAGCGGCACTTTTTGAAACGACTGCCTTTCTGATGGGACAACACATGGCCTATGCTGCACTTGGCGGGTCGCCGGTGCCCCCTATGCCGGCACGTGTCAGTGCCTGGAGCATCTATCAGATTTTCAAAACCGGCGATGAAAAGCAGGTTTTTGTGGGGGTCATCAGTGAAAAACACTGGGTCCGGCTCTGTGAGGCTTTTGACTGGCAGGATTTTGCTGCCGACCCCCGCCTGCAAACCAACAACGACCGGATCGGGCAGCGGGATTGGTTTCTCGGGGAGGTTCAGAAGCGGCTAAGCGTCTTTAGCCAGGAAGATATCATCGTCCGCTGCGAGGCAGCAGAAATACCCTTTGCCCCGATTGCGCGTCCGGAAGACCTTTTCGACGATCCCCAGCTCAATAGCGGCAACCGTCTGCTGGAAACGGAATTACCCGATGGTACCCATACCAAACTACCGGCCTTCCCGCTGGAGTATGGGAATGCAAGCCCCGGGATACGCCTCGAACCCCCGCTGACAGGCGAGCATACCCGCAGCCTGCTGCTGTCGCTGGGACTCTCGCAGGAAGAAGTGGATAAGCTGGAACAGAATAAAGTGGTGGCCAGTCAATTTCGGCCATAAACAACTGCGTATCCATTTAGCAAATCCATTACCCCGGGAAATTATGGGTTTGTGTAAAAAGTCTTTTGCCGCCTGCGGCGGCAGAATTTTTTCTGAGAGACACGTCATTTTCGCGATTTCGCTTCGCGAAATCGTGAAAATGACGTGTCTCTCAAAACATAATTTGGCGCGAAGCGGCATTAAAAGACTTTTTACACCGCCCCGAATACTTCTTACACAACCCCTAAGTATAAAATTTCATTTTCAAACCAAACCATCGAATAGTACTATGCTTGATTTGATTGTAAAAAACGTGCGCGTCGTAAGGCCTAACAAAAGCTCCGTAGATTTACTGGATATCGGGATCCGCGATGGCAAATTCGTAAGGCTCGCGCCTGAAATTTTCCCCTCCGAAGCGAAAGTCGTGTACGATGGTGAAAATCTCCTGGCTTTTCCGGGGCTGGTGGATGCACACATGCATACCGGTATCTACTCCCCGCTTGGGCAGGATGCCGTAACAGAAAGCCGCGCCGCTGCGATGGGCGGAGTCACCAGCAGCCTAAACTATATGCGCACCGGACAATATTACCTAAACAAAACCGGGCCTTATGCCGAGTTTTTTCCGGAGGTACTGGAAATATCGAAAGGCAAATTCCATGTGGACTACGGCTATCACCTGGCCCCCATCATGTACAGTCATATTGAGGAGATCGAAATGCTGATTGAAAAATTCGGGGTTACCTCCTTCAAGATCTTTATGTTTTACGGCAGCCATGGACTGCACGGCAAATCCGACAGCCAGAACGATTTCCTGATGACCCCGCACGGGGAGCGGTATGATATTGCACATTTTGAGTTTATTATGCGGGGAATCCAGAAAGCCATGCTGCGCTTTCCGGGGATTGCGGATGAAATCAGCCTGAGCATGCACTGCGAAACGGCGGAGATCATGCGGGCCTATACCGGAATCGTAGAAAAAGAAGGCAAGCTCAGCGGGCTAAGGGCCTATTCTGCAAGTCGCCCGCCCCATTCCGAAGGACTGGCCATTTTCATAGCTTCCTACCTCGCTCACGAAACCGAATGTGCCAACATCAACCTGCTACACCTGAGCAGTAAAAAAGCCGTGGACGCGGCTTTGATGATGGCAGAAGTCTTTCCGCATGTCAATTTCCGTCGCGAAGTCACTATCGGCCACCTCTTGTTGGATGTGGACGCCCCATGCGCAGGCCACGCCAAGGTAAACCCACCCATCCGGGAGCGCGAAGATGTAGAATATCTCTGGAAATGTCTGCTCGACCGCAAACTCGACTGGGTGTGCAGCGATCATGCTTGTTGTTCGGAAGAATTCAAGCTCGACAATAAAAACCCGGACAACATTTTCCTCGCTAAATCGGGATTTGGCGGCACTGAATACCTCCTCTCCGGGCTCTTTTCCGAAGGCAGCAAACGCGGAATGTCTTATCCGCACATGGCTGAACTACTCTCTTACAACCCGGCACGCCGCTATGGACTTCGCGGGAAAGGCGATATTGCCGAGGGGCTGGATGCCGATCTCGTTTTGCTCGACCCACGCGAATCCTTCACGGTGCGGGCAGAAGAATCAGAATCTGCTCAGGGCTATACGCCATTTGAGGGTATGACACTTCAGGGAAAAGTTAAGGCGACTTTTCTTCGCGGGAACCTGATTTATGAAAATGGGGTTGTAACGGGACCGGCCGGTGGCCAATATTTGAAAAGAAGTTCTACTGCCCATTAAATTCATTTATAATGAGAAAAACGATATTCCTTTTAGCCTGTTTTCTGCCGTGGTCAATTTCCGGGCAGATGAAGGTCAGCCTTCCTGAAACCGGGATCTCAGGGCTTTACGAGGTCATTTTTGCAGCGTCGGATGCCGCGTATGCCAAACGCTATTTTGGCGAATACGGATTTACCCCGGTGGATAGTGTAGAATTCTCGGAGACGGATGCCCTGCGACTCTACGGCGTTCCTTCCCGACTCAAATCCTATCGCTTGCAAAACGGGAAAATTGACAGTCATGGCCTGCTGCGCCTGTGGATTTGGGAAAAACCGCTTGGCCCGGGGGTGGGTTATGGCCCTCCGGAGACCATAGGCTCACGGATGGCTGTGATGAAAACAAAAGATATCATGCGGATTTACGATATTTATTCCGCTGCACGCGATGGTGGCCAGCCCTGGCTCCCCACCGAGCCCATCGCCGACGACCTCTTCGGTCTCAACCAGCCCGGGAAAAACGATTTCTTCAAACGGCCTGTGCTGGTGCGCGAAAATGCCGTTTATGGCGAATATTTCAACCACGTTTTCTTTCAGCGCTACGGCTATGAGATTCCGGGCTACGGCTATATCAACGAAAATGCCCCCTTGAAAACCAGTGAATTTACCCATCACGATTTTTTTATTCAGGCGGACAGCATTCAGGAACTGAGCTATTTGTATGAAGTACTCGGCCTGCAACCGGAAAGAACACCCGAAGTGGACGGCGATTGGCTGCGGGGGCCAAAAAGGGTTTTTATGATGGAACCGGGCTACAGCCATCATTACTGGGGTTTCGTATCTCCAAATAATATCTGCGGCAAGCTCAAGTTTTTCCTTCCCCGCGGCCCCAAACCCGACCGCTCTGCCCATCAACGCCCCGGGGAGCTGGGCATTACGCTGCATTCCTTCTATACCCCTAAACTCGACTTCGTGTATCAACTTGCGAAAAAAGACAAGCGGCTCCAGGTCGGGACTGTCCAGAACAACGAATTCGGAGAGCGCTGCTTCGTGTTCTCTGACACTACCGGCTGCCGCTGGCAAATCATCGAAAAGAATACCACAATGCACCAACCGGTAAAGAAATTGGAATTCCTTTTTCCTAATGAATAGAAAAGGGGGGGGATATGTGAGCGACATCATTTTGCATTTCGCTTCGCGAAAGTGCAAAATGATGTCGCTCATGTAAAATGATTTGCGCTTCGCGCCAAATTATGTTTTGAGGGGCTGTGTAAAAAGTCTTTTGCCGCCTGCGGCGGCAAAATTTTATATTTAAACTGCGCTTGGTTCATTGATTTTGCTTCGCAAAATCAATGAACCAAGCGCAGTTTAAAATTATTATTTGGCGCGAAGCGCCGAAAAAATACTTTTTACAGAACCCCGCGCAAAAAAGTATTTCGCTGCAGTATCGCTCAAAGCAATCTTAAAAAAAGTATCTATTTAGCAGGTCGCTGCCCCGAGAAATAATGTTTGGTGTGCGTGCATTTTTTACGCGCGAACGCGCGTAAAAAATGCACGCACACCAAATAAAATCCTTCGCGGCGAAGCCGCGGAAACACATGGTAAATAGTTACAAAAAAACAAGAACATTCAATCACTATAAAAAACAGCCTTATGCAAAAAACCATTTTCACCCTGCTGCTGGGGATAACCATCACCGGCAGCTCCTGCCTTGCGCAAAAACCCCTCGACCTTGCCAATCCGGCCGACAATATGACTGCCTATATCAAAATGCGGGGGTCGCTCGACCCGAATGAGGAGGTCGTTTATTATTGGACAGGGACGATTTACAGTTTTATCCCTGGGGAAAGGAGTATTCCGCTGTTTGACATGGAAGCCTATAATATTGCCATCACAAAGCCGGCAGAAGGGGGCTATGAAATGCTCACCAGGGAAGTAGCTTTGTATCGCGACCTCAAGACCGGAGAATATCTGGAAAAGTGGTACAACCCATTTATAAAGGATACGGTAGAGGTCATCCACGTCTGGAATGACCCGGTAAACCAAAAATTCATGCTCAAGAGCCCACGCGGCGACTGGGGCATCCCCTACATGGATCAGGGCAATGGCAGGGTATCTATGTACTCCGATATCTTCCTCCTCTACCCTTCTCCCCTGCCAAAGGCAGAATATCCGGAAAACAGCAGATCCGATCAGTACCAGGCCGCAGAGTTGTTCCAGTTTTTCATGAATAAAACCGATCTGGACGATCCCAAAAAGCAATCGGTCTATAACGAAGTCGGCTGGACCCGCCTGAGCGATTTCCTCCCCTGGATGCGCATGAGCGACAAACCCGGTTACCTCGTATATCAGTGCCGCGGATATAAAATCATGGGTGGGGCTTTCAACAAACTCCCCGAAAGATTAAAGAAATACGTCATGGACCGCCACCCGGAATACGCCAAAGCCCCGGCAATGTTCACCAGCCCCAATATGACGAGCTGGCGCTACTTCAAAAAAGTGTTGGATGAGAAAAAGAAGTGATGCCGCCTGTGGCAGCATGAAATTCTTTAGAGCGACATCATTTTCGTGATTTCGCTTCGCAAAATCACGAAAATGATGTCGCTCTTAGAATATAATTTTGCGCTTCGCACCAAATTATATTTGGATGGAGACATCTTTTTCCTGATTTTGCTTCGCAAAATCAGGAAAAAGATGTCTCCATCCAAAGAATATTTCGCCGCCGCAGGCGGCGAAAACCTTTTTACACAAACCAAAGATTTTTAAAAACCCTTGTAGCCGCGCAGCTGAAAATCAGTTCATATCCATATTATGGAAGACGTTGACCACGTCTTCATCGTCCTCCATTTTATCCAGGAGGGTGATGACCTCCTCCACCTGTTCTTCGGAGAGGGTTTTGGTGTGCGAAGGGATGCGCACCAGTTCGGAGCTTTCCACTTCGAGGCCTTTTTCTTCAAGCGCTTTGGAAAGGTTGCCGAAATCTTCAAAGTTGCAGTACAGGGATACGAGGCCGTCTTCCTCTTTGATTTCCTGAAGGCCGTGGTCAATCAGATCCAGTTCGAGGGATTCCAAATCGAGACCCTGAGGTTTTACCTTGAAGACTCCCAGTCGGGTGAACATATAATCTACCGAGCCGGAAGTACTCAGGGAGCCGCCGTATTTATTGAAGATCGCCCTGACGTTTGCGACGGTACGATTGACGTTGTTGGTTGCGGTTTCCACGATCATGGCCACACCGTGGGGCGCATAGCCCTCATATACAATCTCGTCGTAGTTTTCGGCTTCCTTGGAGGAAGCCTTTTTGATGGCATTTTCGACGTTTGCCTTCGGCATATTCGCCGTTTTGGCGTTTTGGACAGCCATGCGGAGGCGGGAGTTGTAATTGGGGTCAGCACCCCCTTCTTTCACAGCGATGGCAATTTCCCTGCCAATTTTGGTAAACACCTTGGCCATGTTGGCCCAGCGCTTGAATTTTCTCTCTTTCCGGAATTCAAATGCACGTCCCATTTGGGTAATTCTTTTTTCAGTCGGTAAAGATAAAGTATTTGTTGCTGCAAACGCCAAAAAAATCGGGGGAAATTGTCGTTATGGTTTGCCGGAGCCCTCAAAATATAGGACTTGTTGCGATAGGTAATCATTGAGGGAAAAATGTGCTATGTTTTGTCCACTCGAAGGCTTTTTGAGGGAGGATAGCCCGGCTTCGTGATCGAAAAAAGGCGCAATATGGGCGATTTTACCCAATGAGCATCCCATCGCAACAAGTCTATTCATGTCCAATGCTGGCTAAAAAATCTGAGGGGCCGGCAGAAACTATTTTTTTAAAAGCGTGTTTTGCTGATATTATTATTTGCATTTATGAATTTATCAGACCGGATCAGGGAATCAGAATCCATATTTCAGCACTGGAAAGTCTTGTACCAACCGGAGCAAATAGATCAATTGCGGGAGGCCTCTTACCGGAAGCCGGTGATCATCTTCAAACACAGTACCCGCTGTGGGATCAGCGCACATGCCAAGTTCAGGCTGGAGAGCGCATGGGATTTCAGCGCCGATGTGCTCGACTTTTATTACCTCGACCTGATCGCCTACCGCCCGATTTCCAACCAAATCGCGGAAGATTTTGGGATTACGCACCAATCCCCGCAAATTATCCTGCTGCGCAACGGCAAGGCGGTATTTGATACTTCCCACCATCAGATCAGCGTCCCGGTAATTCAGGAAGTATTGGAGAATTCCTGAAATGCTGTGAACTTCAGGTGGCCCCTCAGGCCTGTTCTACCAAATCCCCGAGGCGGATTTCGACCGGTAAGCCGGAGTGTTCCGGACAAGCATTCATGCCGAAATTGACTTTGTTTGCACGGGAGCGGAAAGCGGAAAGCGTCCGCAGCGGTTCCTTTCCCGGTTCCCCGGTCGCAGGATCAATCGTGACGACCTGGCAGCGGGCGCAGGGTTTAGGGGTCCGGAAAACGGCGTCCCCGACGCGAACCTTTGCCCATTGGTCTTCTTCCCATGGTTGGGTGCCCTGCACGACGATATTTGGGCGGAAGCGCGCCATTTCGGCTTGAAATCCATCGGTAAGCCGCTGGTTCAAATCCCCAAGGGAGGATTCCGTAGCGATCAGCACCGGATAGCCATCTGAAAAAGTGGTGATGTCTCCAGGTTGGGCATAATTAAGGTCAACTTGCCGTTTAGTTGTGCCGGGCATATACACCAGGCGGCATTTGAACCCAAGCAAATCGGAAAACCATTCATCTGCCGCTTTGCCTACCCAATCGGCTTGTACTTCGTCCTTCCAGACTTCCACCAGCCCGCTGCCCCTTTCGTAGTTATCCAGCGGCAACTGAAGGTCTTTCTTCCTCCCTTTACGGTCAGAAATCCAAAGAACCTCCTGTTCAACGCGGGCTTGCAGGAAGACCATCTCCGGAATTTCCCGTTGGGAAAGGAAGATATTTTCTTCGTCCACCAGCATCCAGTTGCGGTCGTATTTCAACCCTCGGCGCTCCACGACAGCAGATGCCGGGCTGTAGCCCATAAGGCCTTTTACCGGGTAGATATGCAGGGAAGAAACAATCGCCATGGTGTAATTTTTAATCTTTGTGATCAGTAAATGCAGGGTTGGGTTAAAAGTGTTTTGCCGCCTGCGACGGCAGAATTTTCTATTTAGAGACACATCGTTTTGGG
>JBMOJO010000457.1:0-1910 GCA_049315745.1 Saprospiraceae bacterium
CGCGAAATCGTGAAAATGACGCGTCTATCAAAATATTATTCGGCGCGAAGCGCCATGAAAAAACCTTTTTACACAACCCAAACATTATTCGGCGCGAAGCGCCATGAAAATACCTTTTACACAACCCGGGCAATTGCTCCTTTAAACAACAGGCTTGTTGCGATGAGATGCTCATGGGTAAAAAGGGGCTCATTTTTCCCAACGCGATGCCCCATCGCAACAAGTCTAATATTATAGGTGCTTCTTCCATTCAAAGCATAAAAGACAAAATTTACTTTTTATTTTGCACTGAATATTTTTTTACCGCTCCACCAATGAAAATAGAACTTAGAAACCTGCAGTTTGAACATTATTTTGGCTTACGGGAAGCCATGATCGAGGCATACGCCGGGATCGGCGGCGACTTTTGGTTTGCGGACGATATCCGCAAACTGCTCGAAATCTTTCCCGAAGGGCAGATCTGTTTGCTTGTGGACGGCAAGGTAGTCGCCTCCGCCCTCTCCATTATTGTGAACTACCGAAAATTTGGCGACAACCATACCTTCCAGGAGATCACCGGCAATTATACGTTCAGCACCCATGATCCCGACGGGGATATCCTTTACGGTATTGAAATGTTCGTCCATCCCGATTACCGGGGCCTGCGCATCGGGCGCCGATTGTATGACGCGCGCAAAGAACTCTGCGAGTCGCTCAATTTGAAAGCGATTATCGCCGGGGGGCGTATCCCCAATTACAAGAATTATGCCGACCAGCTTTCTCCGAGGGAATACCTGGAAAAGGTCAGGTTGAAGGAAATTTACGACCCTACCCTGACGTTCCAGATGTCCAACGATTTTCACGTCAAAAAAATCCTCAACCACTACCTGCCGGGCGATTACGAGTCGAAAGAATTTGCTACCCTGCTCGAATGGAACAACATCTATTATACCGAAAAAGAACAACTCATCAACGCCCCTAAAGGCGTCGTGCGGCTTGGGCTGGTGCAGTGGCAAATGCGTATTTTCGACAATTTCAACGCCCTTGTCGAGCAGGTCGAGTATTTCGTGGATGCCATCAGCGACTACAAGGCGCATTTTGTGTTGTTCCCGGCGCTCTTCAACGCCCCCTTAATGGCTGAATACAATCACCTCGGAGAGGCGACTGCTATCCGGGAGCTGGCAAAATTCACGGAACCCCTGCTCCAGAAATTCATCCAGATGGCAATGGCCTACAACATCAACATCATCACCGGAAGTATGCCCATCCTGGAAGAAGGCCGCCTGCTGAACGTCTCCTACCTATGCCGCCGCGATGGCACCTGGGAAAGTTGCTACAAAATCCATCCCGTGCCCTCAGAAATCTCGGCATGGGGAATGGTCGGCGACCATCGCCTCAAAGTTTTTGATACCGATTCCGGCCGCATCGGTATCCTCATAGACTACGACGTCTGCTTCCCTGAGCTCGGCCGTTGGTATGCCCGGGAAGGGGTGCAGATCCTATTCGTGCCCTTTCTCACCGATACCCAAAACGGCTACAACCGCATCCGCCTCTGCGCACAGGCACGGGCTATCGAAAACGAATGCTACGTCGCCATCGCCGGCTGTGTCGGCAACCTCCCCAGGGTCAACAATATGGACATTCAGTATGCCCAATCCGCGATCTTTACCCCCTCCGACTTCGCCTTCCCCAGCAACGGCGTTCGCGCAGAAGCAACGCCAAATACGGAGATGACCGTCATCGCCGATGCCGATCTCGAACTGCTCAAGGAACTTCACGAATTCGGCAGTGTCCAAATTATCAAAAACAGAAGAAAAGACCTCTATGAGGTGCGGTTCAGAAAATAATACCAGCCCCGGTGCTTCGCACTAAATTATATTTTTTTGGAGGTTGTGCAAAAAGTCTTTTGCCGCCTGCTGCGGCAGAATATT
>JBMOJO010000458.1:0-1906 GCA_049315745.1 Saprospiraceae bacterium
GGGGTTGTGTAAAAAGCCCAAGACAGAAAAAAGTAATGGGTCGAGTTTTTAATTTTGCAAAGACAAAATCACAAACTAAAAACAACGACCCATCGAAGCAAATATACAAAATCGCAAATTAACCTTCAAGCCCTATGATCAGGGGCAGAAGATTAGTATTCCGGTAGAGACATCGGAGATGATCCCATCTGGCCACCTGAGCCGTATCATTGATACGCTAGTGGAACAGATACCGATGGAGCACCTCACAGCGTACTATACTGGTGGCGGCAGCAGTTCCTATCATCCGAAGATGATGATAAAGATATGGCTGTACAGTTACTGCGAGCGGATCTATACCAGCCGTCGGCTGGCCAAGGCCTTGCGGGAGAATATCGTGTTCATCTGGCTTTCAGGAGGTCAGACTCCCTGCTTCAAAACTTTGAGCGGGTTTCGCAGCGAACGGATGCAGGGCATGATAGATATCGTGTTCAGAGAATTGCTTGTGCTATTACTAAAAGAGGGTTATATTGAATTGAAAGACCTATATGTGGATGGTTCAAAGTGGGAAGCGAACGCCAACCGACACAAAATCACCTGGGCAAAGAATACCGCCCGCTATAAGACAGCGGTACTGAAACGCATTAATGCACTGCTTGAAGAAGTAAAGGAATTACAAAGAGCGGAAGACAAGGAATACGGCAACCGCGATTTGCCAGAAGTAGGCGAGGGCAAGGAAGTACAAATCGTGTTGAACAGTGAACAGGTAAACCGGCATCTTGTAGAAATAAACCGACTGATTGAAGAAAAATCAGGGGAGCAATCCAAACAAGCAGCACTGAGGAAAGAGCGGAAAGAACTGCTGAAAGAACAACAAAAGCTGGAAAAGTACGAACAACAGGAGGGGCTTTTCAATGGGCGCAACTCCTACAGTCAGACAGACCCCGATGCCACGGCGATGCGCATGAAAGACGAGCGACTGCTTGCCGGATACAACGTACAGCATAGCACGGAGCATCAGTATATTACCAACTGGACGATTGCACAGAGCGCCTCCGACAACCCTACCCTGGCTGCACATTTGGACAAAATGGAGGAGCGTTGCCAGGAGCTGCCCGTGTCGGGGTTTCAGAACCTGAGTGCTGACGCAGGCTACGGCTCAGAGGAGAACTACGCACAATTGGACAAGCGGGGCATCAACGCTTATGTGAAATATCCTATGTTCGACCAGGAACAGAGCGGAGAACTGCTCAAGAAGCGTTTCCGTCGGGAAAACTTCCCCTATAACCCCGAAGGCGACTACTTCACCTGCCCCCAAAATCGAAAGCTCCACTTCTTGGAAGAACACAACATTACGACGGTCAATGGGCACAAAAAAACAATCCGAACGTATCAATGTGAAACCTGCGACGACTGTCCCTTTGGCCCTGAATGTAAAAAGAGCGAGGATAAAGCAAGAACAGTCAGCCACTCCCCACAGGGCGAAGCCTACAAACACAAGGCTGGGCTAATGCTCAAATCGAAAAAAGGTTTGCAGATGCGCAGCGAACGGGGCATCGAGGTTGAAAGCAGCTTTGGGGACATCAAGTACAATATGCAACATCGGCGCTTCGTCCTACGAGGGATTAAAAAGGTCTATGTTGAGTACGGGTTGCTGTCCATCGGGCACAACATACGAAAGGTTTATTGTGCAAAATCAGGCTGTTGGGCGGAGTACTATGCCCAGAGGGCAGGTAAAAAGGTGAAAAAAGCGGCGTAAAACCACTTTTTTCACCCTTTTTTTCAAAAATTACGGCTGAGATGCACCATACAGCATATCAGCCGTAAAAAGGTTGAAATAAAACACAGGATTGGGCAAAATATCCACCCATGCCAAAGGGCCCGGACTCCATACTTTTCATGTAACCCCAAACACTTTTTACACAAC
>JBMOJO010000013.1:0-33265 GCA_049315745.1 Saprospiraceae bacterium
GGGGCGCAGCGCGAGGCCCTGCGACAGAGCCAGGGGGGGCGGAAGGCACGAGGGCAGGCGCACCCGAGCGGTGCGGGCCCGCGCCGGGCGGAGGGCCCGCGACGGTCGAGGCCTCAGCAAAACGCGCGCGTCGCACAGGAAGCAAGGACCCGGCGAGAAGCCTTGGTCTGTAACCGGGTGGCGCCACTGCCACCGAGAGAAGGGGGCGGGATTCGGTAGCCAGCAGAGAAAGCAAACATGCCACGCCGGCCTGCCGGCAGCGGAATCGGGCGGGGGCGGGGTTGGCTTCGGGGACGGGGGCGGGGGTGCAGGGCTGACCGCCACGGCAGCGACCTCCTCCCTTTTAGCGCCCGTACGCTTGCAGGAGCAGAAAACAGTGCAGAGCACCATACATACGATTAACGGCCTCCGGCCACTTATCCGATAGCGCATCAACTTTGAGTGACAGTTTCTTCCTTTAATACATTCAATGCCTGGCCGATGATGGATTCTTGTTGCTGGTCATGAACTTTTTTGAAGCCTGTCGCGGGGGAGGCCCCAGCCTTTCGGGAGATCAGCCGCACCTGCCCGGGGCGGTAGTTCAGCGCAACAAACGACCAGGCCCCCATATTTGCCGGTTCCTCCTGAACCCATACCAACTCGGGGTTTCCGTATTTCGACACGAGGTTGTCCAGTTGTTTTGCAGGAAAAGGGTAAACCTGTTCGACGCGGACAATGGCAACGTCGCGGACGTCCATTTCCCGTTTTTTCTGCTGCAAGTCGTAATACACTTTTCCTGAACATAGGACCATACGCGTTACCTTGGGTGATTTGGACTTTTCCAGGTCTGGATCCGGGATAACTTCCTGGAACCGCTTACCGGTTGCCATCGCTTCCAGTGGCGATACACACTCCGGATGGCGAAGCAAGGACTTTGGCGACATGACTACGAGCGGCTTACGGAAATTCCAGGCCAGCTGCCTGCGGAGCAGGTGGAAAAAGTTGGCAGGGGTTGTGACATTCGCTACGACCATATTCAGGTCGGCGCATGACTGAAGGAAGCGTTCCATCCGGGCGCTAGAGTGTTCGGGGCCCTGGCCTTCGTATCCGTGCGGGAGCAACAAGACCAAGCCGCTCATGCGCTGCCATTTGCTTTCTGCCGCGGTAATAAACTGATCCACCATTGTTTGGGCGCCATTGTGGAAATCGCCGAATTGGGCCTCCCATAGCACTAGGGAGTGTGGGGTGCCGAGGGAATAGCCATATTCAAAGCCCATAACCCCGAACTCGGAGAGCAGGGAGTTGAAGATACGGAATTTCCCCTGGTTTTCGCGGATATTGGAAAGCCGGTTGAGCTGCCTGCCTGTTTTTGCATCGTACATCACCGCATGGCGGTGGGAGAAAGTGCCCCTTTTGACGTCCTGTCCGCTCATGCGCACATCTTTTCCTTCCAGCAGAATACTTGCGTATGCCGTGAGTTCGCCCATAGCCCAGTCCAATTGGTTATTGGCGAGCATTTTCTGTTTGTCTTCCAGCAGTCGCTTTGCTTTGGGAAGTGGGGTAAAATCATCGGGCAGCTGGAGTAAATGCCCGGTGATGACATCCAGGGTTTTCGTTGGGATGCCCGTTGGTGGAGATTGGTCGAAATCCGCGGAGCCTGGCTTTAAGAGGGATTTCCATGCGGCCTCGGGCGCCTGGAGGACATAAGGCAGCGTATGCTGGCGGAGGTTGTCGAGCCGTTCCTGGAGGGTTTTCCAGAACCTCGCCTCCATTTCGTCCGCCAGTTGTTTTTCCATCACACCGGATTCGATCAACTCTTTCGTATAGATTTCCCGGGGGTTCGGGTGCTTGACGATGATATCGTACATATCCGGCTGGGTGAATTTGGGGTCGTCCCCTTCGTTGTGCCCATGTCTGCGGTAGCAGAGCATATCAATAAACACATCTTCGTTGAAGGTCTGGCGGTATTCGAGGGCGAGTTCTACAGCAAAGACCAGGGCCTCCGGATCATCGCCGTTCACGTGAAAGACCGGCGCATCTACCACGCTGGCTACGCCGGTACAATAGGTAGATGACCGGGCATCGTCAAAATCGGTCGTAAAGCCGATCTGATTGTTGATGACCAGGTGCAGGGTCCCCCCGGTAGCATAGCCTTCCAGCTTGCTCATCTGGATGGTTTCATAGACTACGCCTTGTCCTGCAAGGGCGGCGTCGCCATGGATCAGGACGGGCAGCAGGCGGTCGTAATCGCTGTTGTAGAGTACATCCGCTTTAGAGCGGGCGAAGCCTTCCACAACGGGGTTTACGGCCTCCAGGTGAGAGGGGTTGGGGACGAGTTCCAGTTGCACCATATTTCCGGAGGGCGTTATCATTTGCGAGGAGTAGCCCAGGTGGTATTTGACGTCGCCATCGCCAAAACTTTGGTCGGGGATCACTGCGCCTTCGAACTCGGTGAAGATTTGTTCGTACGTTTTGCCCATGATATTTGCGAGTACATTGAGCCGCCCCCGGTGCGCCATTCCGATGAACACTTCCCGGATCCCTGCCTCCCCCGCTTTATTGATAATCGCATCGAGGCCGACGATTGCGGACTCGCCGCCTTCGAGGGAGAAGCGTTTCTGCCCGATGAATTTGGTATGGAGGAACTTCTCGAATACCACGGCACCGTTGAGTTTTTCCAGTATCCGCCGCTTTTTTTCGATTGGGATTTCGTAATGCAGTTCCGGACGATGGGCCTCTATGCGGGAGCGCAGCCAGCGGCGTTTTTCCCGTCCCTGCATATAGTTGAATTCAAAGCCGATGTGGCTGCAATATACCCTTCTGAGGTGGGCGATGATTTCCCTAAGGGTTGCGGGGTTTTCCATCCCGCATTCTTTGGCCGCGTAAAAGATGGTATCCAGGTCCTCTTCGCCCAGGCTGAAGTCGGAGATCGCCAGCTTGGCCTTTCGGTCCCGGCGTTTCCGGATGGGATTGGTGTCTGATTCCAGGTGGCCGCGGAAACGATACGCGTTGATCATGGCCAGCACCCGGAATTCTTTGGGATTGATCGCACCATGTACCGGCGCAGTGTCCGGTGTCCGATCTGCCAGGCCAAATTCAAACCCTTTGAAAAATACCCGCCAGTCTTCTTCTACGAGATCGGGGTTTTGGAGATAGCGCTCATAGAGCGACTCGATGTACGCTGGATGCGCATTCGCTATGAAAGAATAGTTTACCATCAGATCCTGTAAATATTTTGAGCTGCAAATATAATCGAAAGTACTTAAAACCGTCCAAGCGGACCGTATAAGTGTTAAACGTATTTTTAAGCGTTGATCCCGTCCATTGGTTCGGAAAAAGCAGAAAATTCTTCACTACAAAATCCGGGGCTGCCCCTTTCGGCATCAGAGCTGATAATTTGGCTCCAGTTTGCCACTTTTGCGGTAGTAATCGGTAATTATCCGCACGACCTCCCGGGGATCGTCCACGATCGGCATCAGGTCGAGGTCTTTTGCGCTGATGTTGTTTTCCTGTTCCAGGACGACCTCCTTAAGCCATTGTTTGAGCCCGCTCCAGAAGCTTGTTCCGACGAGTATGACCGGAAAATAACTGATTTTATTGGTTTGTATCAGGGTAAGGACCTCGAACAGCTCGTCGAGGGTGCCAAAACCGCCGGGCAGGACGACAAAAGCCTGGGCATATTTTACGAACATGACCTTTCGGACAAAGAAGTAGCGAAAATTGAGGTTTTTGTCGTTCTCGATGAAGGGGTTGGATATTTGTTCGAAGGGCAGGTCTATATTGAGGCCGACGGAACGCCCACCGTAAAGATACGCGCCTTTGTTGCCTGCTTCCATGATCCCGGGGCCGCCCCCGGTGATAATCCCATAACCCTCCTCGGTAAGCAAATGGGCGATTTGCACTGCCAGCTTGTAGTTTGGATGGTCGGGCTTGGTACGGGCCGAACCGAAAATGGAGACGCATGGGCCGATTTTATACATGGTTTCGAACCCTTCTACAAATTCGGAGATGACCTTGAACATCGTCCAGGAGTTTTCTGCTTTTATGCCTCCTGTCCATTCCTTTTTCGGCGTCTTTGGTTCCTGGTGGGTGTTTTCTTCTGTCATAACGCTTTGGTATTTAAACGGTCAAATTTAGGATTAAAAAGGATATAGCGGATTGACAAGATTAATTTTTTGGGTTAAATACGAGCTGCTGACGATTTATCAGATTTGTTGTGATCGGATTTTCATGGGTTGAAAATGGCGCATTTCCCCCCCGCGATAACCCGTCACAACAGGTCTGGGTGTTCCATAAAAAGCAGCTTATATGGCTAAGTCCGGTCATCGTGAAAGGCGTGATAGGCATCCCGGACGTAAGCGGTCACGTCCTCAAGGGAAGGGAAACGTGCGAACAGGTCGTAGAGGGAATTTGGGGTACTGCCTGAAGAGGGCATGGCGTACTTGAGTACATCTTCTTCGCTGATGGTTTGGCCGCCGAGAATGACGAGGCGTTCGACAACATTTCTGAGCTCCCGGATATTTCCGCTCCAGGAATAATTTTTGAGATGTTCCAGGGCCTCGGAGGCGATTTTTTTGAGTGGGACACCGTATTCCTGGCAGACCAGCCGGAGAAAATGAGCCGTCAGATCGGGGATGTCGGAGCGCCGCTCATTAAGTGCGGGGGTTTCGATGACGATAACGGCGAGGCGGTGGTAAAGGTCTTCGCGGAACCTACCCAAGGCGATTTCCCTGCGCAGATCCTTGTTGGTGGCGGCCAGCACCCGGACGTCCACGCGGATATCCTTGTCCCCGCCTACGCGGGCGATACGCTGTTCCTGTAAGGCCCTGAGCACCTTGGCCTGGGCGGAAAGGCTCATGTCGCCAATCTCATCGAGGAAGAGGGTCCCTCCGTTAGCTTGTTCGAATTTGCCGATATGCTGGCGTACGGCTGAGGTAAAGGCCCCTTTTTCATGGCCGAACAACTCGCTTTCGATCAGCTCGGAAGGGATAGCTGCGCAGTTGACTTCTATGATTGGGTGGCTTGCTCTGGCGCTGTATTCGTGCAGCCACCTTGCGACAAGCTCCTTGCCCGATCCATTCGGGCCGGTAATCAGGACCCTCGCATCGGTAGGGCCTACACGCATAATGGTTTCTTTTAACCGGACAACGGCAGGAGATTCGCCGATAATTTCCTGCAGACCTGCTTTAGCCACTTTGCGTTTGAGCTGGCGGGTTTCCTGCAGAAGGCTCGATTTATCCATCGCATTGCGCAACGTGATCAGGAGCCGGTTAAGGTCGGGGGGTTTGCTGATGAAGTCAAAAGCCCCCCGCTTGACGGATTCTACTGCAGTGTCTATCGTCGCATGGCCGGAGAGCATCACCACTGCCGTGCCCGGGCGGATTTCCTGGATTTTTTCCAGGGCGTCCATTCCGTCGAGTTCTGGCATTTTGATGTCGAGCAACACGACATCGAACGCTTGCTGTTTGATTCTGGCCAGGCAGTCCATTCCGTTGGCCGCTTCTTCCACACTAAATTGTTCCAGTTCGAGGATGTTGCGCAAGGCCCGGCGGATGCTGGCTTCGTCGTCCACGATCAATATTTTTGCCATACGTGCAGTTTTGCATGTTCCGGTGTTGCTTGGGGGGGGAGCCGTCAAAATTAACAAAAAGAACAGGAGTTTTCAGGCCGTGCAGCAGGAATTTTTAGGACGGATCGTATTCGGGCGACTTACAGGTGGTTTTTTCCAGGCTGCAATATGCCAGCCAGGCCATGAGTCCGGTTGCCGTTTCGAGGGCGGATTCGTCAATATCAAAGCGATTCGAGTGGACGGGGTACCGGATTCCTTTTGCCGGGTTGCCGGTACCGAGACGATAGAAACAGGCGGGGATTTTTTGTGCATAAAAGGCAAAATCTTCGGAGGACATACGCTGGGGGAGTGCGACCACGTGTTGTGGCCCGAGGTATTCTGCGGCATTTTCTATTGCGGTATGGGTAAGGCCTTCATGGTTGTACAGGTTCGGGTAGCCCCTGGCGATTTTTAGTTCGCAATAGCCCCCCATACCTTCTGCAATGCCTTTAGCCATTTTTTCGATACGCTCCAGGGCCTTTGCGCGCCAGTCTTCGTCCATAGTACGGAAGGTACCTTCAAGGTCCACGGCATCCGTGATGATATTGGTTGCGCCCCCGCGGGAATTGATTTTGCCGAACGTCAGTACGCTGGGAGTCAGCGGGTTATTCATACGGCTGATCAGTTGTTGCAAGGCGCTGATCACTTGTGCCGCGATGGCGATAGGGTCGGTACATTCATTTGGCAGGGCACCGTGGCCGCCTTTGCCATGGATGGTGAGGTAGAGTTCGTCGGAAGAGGCCATATAGTTTCCGCTGCAAAAGCCCACTTTACCCGCTTCAAGGGGGGGGTGGACGTGCTGGCCAAAAATGAGCGCGGGGGCAGGATCCTCAAGGATACCTTCTGCGATCATTACGGAAGCGCCGCCGGGTACGCTTTCTTCTCCGGGCTGAAAAATGAGCTTTACCTTACCCGGGAGTTCGTGGCGGATGGCCTGGAGGATGGCGGCAGTCCCGAGCAGCGACGCCGTATGGACATCGTGGCCACAGGCGTGCATAATACCCGGATGGGCTGATTTATAGGGCACATCGTTTGCTTCTTCGATAGGCAAGGCATCCATATCTGCACGCAGTGCAATGACGCGGTCCGACGGCTGCTGCCCTTCGATGACAGCGACTACCCCTGTGCCTGCAATGCCTGTCCGATGAGGGATACCGAGTCGCTCCAGTTCCTGAGCGACAAAGCGTGCGGTATCTTCCTCCTTGAAAGAAAGTTCAGGATAGCGGTGTAAATGCCGGCGCAGGTAAACGACGCGTTCGTGCCGGTCTCGTGCGAGTTTTCGGATCTGTTGTGAAAGTTTCAAGGGCTGTGTTTTTTGTTGGGTAACACTAAAATTATACGGGGTCAAAAAGGGGCTTAAAGATTACCGGTTTCGTACAGGTAGGGCAGCAGCGTTTTTACAAAAAGGGTAATCAGCAGTACAGCGATGATATTCATGACAAATCCTGCCTTTGCCATTTCTGCAATCCGGACATGGCCGCTTGCAAATACGATGGCGTTAGGTGGCGTGGACATGGGGAGCATGAACGCACCGCTTGCAGCCAGCGTTACGGGAATACACATTTCTTCCGGAGGGATGCCCGTGCCAACGGCGATGGCTCCGACTACCGGCAGGAAAATCGTCACCAGGGCGACATTAGACATAATTTCCGTGAGAAAAAGGCTAATCGTGGCAAGTCCCAGGATCAGCAACCAGGAGCTTGCGGGCATGTCCCTGAATTGATTGCCGATGAGGTCAATAATGCCGGTGGTCGCCAGGCCGTCAGCCAGGCTTAGGCCCCCGCCGAAGAGGAGGAGGATCCCCCAGGGCAGTTTTTCGGTATGGCCCCATTCCAGCAATGTCCGGCCTTTTTTCCAATCTGACGGGATAATGAACAGGCTGATTGCGGCGATCAAGGCGATTGCCGTATCGGACAGCTTGAGGAAAGGGAGGAAGCGGTTGATTTGTGACTGGAAAATCCAGCAAAATGCCGCGCCTATAAATACGGCCAGGGTACGGCGTTCGCCACTGGAGACCGCGCCGAGTTCGGCGATCTCCTCCTGGACGAGCTCCTGGGCGCCACTGAATTCTCCCAGGCGGTTGGGGTATATGATTTTCACGAGTACAATATAGGCCAGCAGGAGCAGGGTCAAGGCAAAAGGAAACCCGACGATAAACCATTCCGCAAACGATACCTCGATGCCCAGGGATTCCTGCATATATCCGGCAAAAACGACGTTGGGGGGCGTGCCGATAATGGTAGCCATGCCCCCGATACTGGAGGCGTAAGCAATGCCGAGCATCATCGCAATACTAAAGCGCTGCATCCCTTTCATGAGATGCGGCTTGACCCGGCGCTGCAGCAGGTCAATCACGGAGAGTGCGATCGGCAGCATCATAATGGTGGTTGCCGTATTGCTGATCCACATACTGATCAGGGCGGTTGAAAGGTAAAACCCCAGCAGGATCCCGTCTGCATTGGTACCGGTAAGCCGGACGATGTTGAGGGCAATCCGGCGGTGGAGGTTCCAGCGCTCCATCGCAAGCGCGATCACAAAGCCGCCCATGAACAGATAAACGACGGGGTTGGAATATGGGGCGGCGGCGTCGGCAAGCTTCTGTACGCCCATCATCGGCAGGAGCAGCATGGGCAGCATGGCGGTAACTGCGATCGGGACGGATTCTGTTATCCACCAGGTGAGCATGAGTACGGCAAGGGCAATGACTTTCCATCCTTCAGGGCTGATGGGCCCGGGCGCGGGAAGGCTCAGCAAGGCCACGAAAGCTAGCGGGCCAATAAAAAGCCCGGTTTTTTTTGAGTCCATATTCCGGATAATGAGGAGGTAAAAAAGAGGTTAGAAAATAATATGCACAAAATTCAAAAAAAAACCTATCTTAAGTCTTCATAAGGAAATAATTTTTGTTTGATGGATAATAAGAAAGATTACAGTGCAAATTTGCATGAAGAAACCGTTCGATTTGCAAAAAGTCCGGCTCCCGGGTTTTCCGCTCCCGTTCAAGGTTTTCTGCCTCGGGGTGCTCCTCTTTTGGGGCGCACCTGGTGTTAACGGCCAGGAATATGGTTTCCCGGGTTTTCTGCCCGTCAACAACCGGCAAATTGACGTGCCTTTCGAATACGAAAATAATTTCATCGTTATCAAGGTTCTATTCAACGATGTATTCCCCCTGCGCTTTATCTTCGATACGGGGGCGGAATATACAATTCTTTCGAAACGGGAAATTACCGATCTTCTCAACATTGACTATAAAAAGCGTTTCGTCCTGCAGGGCGCGGATATGACTACCGAGCTATATGCCTATCTGGCCAGGGGGATCAGCATTACCGTTGGGAATTTGCGCAACGCCAACCGCAATATCCTCGTCCTGGAAGAAGATTACTTCCGCTTTGAAGAATTCTCCGGCATACAGATCCACGGGATCCTGGGCGCGGATATGTTCAGGCGCTTTGTGGTAAGGATCAACTACCAGAAGCAGGTGATTTCCCTGATCCTGCCGGATGCCTTCGACCCGCCTAAAGGTTCCCGCAGTTTTAATTATCCGATGGAAATGCAACGGGGTAAGCCTTATATCGTAGCCCAGACCCGCCTTGCTTCCGATACGGTGATCCAAACAAAGTTGCTGCTCGATACGGGTGCAAGCCTTGCTTTACTCCTTTACACCAATACCCACCCTGATCTTCATCTGCCGGAAAAAACAATTCCCAGTAATATCGGGATCGGCCTGGGCGGATTTTTGGAGGGCTACCTGGGAAGGATTAGACAGTTGCATATCCATAACGTCCCTTTCGACGATGTGATCACCAATTTCCAGGAATTACCCCCGGAGATGGATAGCCTGAATACCTCCGGCCGCCATGGTATTATCGGCAACCAACTGCTGCGCCGCTTTATCGTTACCATTGATTATATCCGGGAGCAGCTCTACTTCACTATAGTCCCCGGCTTCAGGAACAGCTACACCTATGACCGCAGCGGGCTTATCCTGATCGTGGCAGGGCCAACCCTGAACAAATACGTCGTATTTGATATTGTACCCAACAGTCCGGCCGCCAGGGTGGGTATCCGCCGGGGAGATGAAGTCAAATCAGTCAACGGGATCCCGGTTGCTTTCCTGACCCTGCAAGACCTTTCCGCCAAATTCCGGCGAAGGGCCGGCGCAAAGATGAACCTGGTGATCGAGCGCAGTAACGTACGGCTGAAAAAATCATTCCGATTGGAACAACTAATATGATTTTCACAACCTTTTTTGGCAGATCACAAAATTAAGCCTATCTTTGCAGCCAATTTCATCACCACAAAAAGGTTCACCATGTTTGCAATCGTAACGATAGCCGGTCAACAGTTCAAAGTCGAGGAAGGGCAGGAGCTCTTCGTCCACCGGCTAGCCGCTGCAGAAGGGGATCCCGTAGCTTTCGACCAGGTATTGCTGGTTGACCGCGACGGTAGCGTAGAATTGGGCAGGCCTGTGCTCCCCCTCCAGGTAAAAGCCACGGTATTAGGCCATCAAAAAGGCGATAAAGTGATCGTCTTCAAGAAAAAAAGACGCAAAGGCTATCGCGTGAAAAATGGTCACCGCCAGCAATTCACCAAAATCAAAATTGATTCGATCGCTTAATCTGCCCTGCTCCGGGAGATAAGGGTCCAAACACATAAATAAAGATGTCATGGCACATAAGAAAGGCGTAGGTAGTTCAGATAACGGCCGGGACAGTAAGAGTAAACGGCTCGGCGTGAAACTGTTTGGCGGCCAATTGGCCAAAGCAGGTAATATCCTCGTGCGTCAGCGGGGCACGAAGTTCCATGCCGGCGAAAACGTCTATATGGGCAGGGATTTTACACTCCATGCCGCTGTTGACGGAAAGGTTACCTTCAGGAGAATGAAGCACGATCGCACATTTGTCAGTATCCTCCCAACAAATGGCAGCGCTGCCGTCGCACCCGCTCCCGCAATGCCGAAAGCTCATGCTGAAGCCACCGCGCCCGTAGCTCACGAGCAGGTCGCAGAAGAAGTGGTCGTGCCTGCGGTGGACGTAGCGGACGAAACAGTCGAAGCGCCCAAGGCTAAGGCAAAAGCAATCGTACTGCCCTCAGGAAAAAAAGTCAAAGAAAACGACCTGAAACTGATCGAAGGTATCGGCCCTAAAATCGAAGAGTTGCTGCATAATGCCGGCATCACGACCTGGGCACAACTCGCCGCCGCCTCCGCTGATGCGATCAGGGCAATCCTGGATGAAGGCGGAAGCAAGTTCAGCATGCACGATCCCGCTACCTGGCCAAAGCAGTCGCAGCTGGCTGCTGATGGGCAGTGGGAAGCGCTGGAAACGTATCAGGATGAATTGAAAGGGGGCAAGGAATAAAAATACTTCCTTCCTGGCGCTTCGCGCCAAAATCATGTCAGGGTTGTGTATAAAGCCTTTTGCCGCCTACAGTGGCAGGATATTCTTTTGAAAGACGCGTTGTTTTCGCGATTTCGCGAACCGAAATCGCGAAAACGACGTGTCTGTCAAAACATAATTTGGCGCGAAGCGCCGTGGGTCGTCTTGTCGGATACTGCAGCAGACCTCACGGTGTAATCCTTTCGATATCCTTCCTGTTTATCCAGCCCTGATCGCCATTTTCCAACCTGATTTTCATCCATGGGGCGATTTCGTCGTCAATACATACCTTAGTACCCTCGTGGATTTGCCGGACTTCCGGACTTCTGGGGTCGGCAGCCCGGAATATGGTAACAACTTCCCTGGTCACAATGGCCTGCCTGGGGTCGTTTTCCATAAAATCGGTGTACCAGGCGCATGTCAACGCCAAAATTGCAACAGTCGTTGACCCACCTGCCAGGACCCGCATTAACCGCTTCCTGCCTGGCCGTCGTCCAACCATCCATAGCGCGAAACCCGTCCAAAGCGCGATGATTGCGACGAGCGCCCACTTGTCAGGGGCAATATACCGTATCGCATCCAGCAAAAAAAATCCCTCCTGTTCAGACAGTTGGTCGGTCAATTCCGCCCTTACTTGCCGGAGTGCAGTTTTTATGGCCGCATCGCCTGGTTTGAGGCGCAACGCCCGTTCAAACGCCAGTATGGCTTTACCTTTTTGCCCGTTCTGCCTATAACATTTCCCCAGGTTATATTGAAGCGCGGGGTCGCGGTATCCGAGGTGCAGCAGCGTTTCGTAAGCAGCGGCAGCCGCTTCATAATTACCCTGCCGGTAGGCTAGCGCTGCTTCATCCCACGCCCCGGGCAGGCGGCCTTGACTGGCGGGCAGAAAAAAAGATGTACAGATTGCGATAAACAGGAATTGCCGCTTAAAGGTGTCTGTATTCATGGTGTCAAAATACGTTATCAGGTATTAAAAGCACTGTCTGCGCGCTGCATTCGCCGGCATTTACCGGCTTTGCACATAAATCTCCTCACGCCGCAGGGGCCGTCCCTCCTGAATGCGTTTGAACCCTTTCAGCTTCAGGGCCTCGTGATCAGTCTGGCCCATCGGCAATAGTTTTGCAGTGGGCTGGGCGAGGAACGTAATGCGCTGGATCTGGTTGTCGGCCATCCGGATAACCATTTCGCTGCAAGCGGTTTGGTTAACCCCGAGATAGGCGCCATCGGCATCTTTGGCATAATAAATGACCTCGGCATTACCGGAGGCATCCATCCGCTGAAGCTTACTGTCGGAGAAATGGGCCAGGATATCCCTGCCCTTAATCTGGTTGAAAAACCCTCCTTGTTCGGCAATGAGGATGAACCCGTTATTGCGCAGCTTGATCTGTTGTATTTTGCCTTCCTGCAGGTACAAGACGATGGTATCTGCCGTAAACTGGCTGGTATCCGACCAAATAACCGGGCTTCCAAACAGGGCGAAGGTAGAATCCTGACCGTTATAGGCCAGAGAATCGCAAATCGCCTGAAAATTGCTTTTAAACAGGCGCACTTGTCCGATAGCCTGCATGATTCTCGCCGTATCTGTAGTGCTCGAATCCTGGCGGGTGACCAGCAGGGTATCTGCGGACAGGAAGAGCGAATCCCCGTCGAGCATACTGATCAGCTCGGGCCTGCCGGGCAACCCGCCACTTGCCTTGATATAATCCCGCGTCCGGTCATAGTCGGCCTCGTTACATAGGATGGTATATTGGTCGCTGGTATCGCGCCAGATGACATTCCCCCTGGCCCGGCCAAGCGCATCTGATTCTGAAAAGTCCACGGAATCGGCCTCGAGGAGCTGTGGCGGATCGCTGATTGCCGACCTGCCCCTGGTCGAATAGCTTTTGTTTTTGCTGTCGTAACGGATTTCCGCTCCCCGGATATCTTGCGCACCGTCCCGGAAGTGTGCATTGCCCCTGAGATAAATCTGATCGCCGGCCTCGTCGTAGCGAATAAATTCGGCTTCTGCCTGACGGGAACTGTCCACCACACGGGCATTGCCGGCGAGTTCGTAGGTTCTGTTGCGACTGTCGAAGGAAATACTATCTGCAGTTGCGGTTTGGCTGCCTTTTTGATATTGGGCATTGACGGTAAACAGGGCCTTTTCGGTGAGGGTTTCGTAATAGCCGCTTTCGCAATACACTTTGCTGCTGTCGGTGGCCAGTAACGTTGGGCCGAGTAGGCCGACCGTCCGGGAAGGGATAAAGTACTTTAAGGAATCCGCCTTCAAAGAAAACTTCGGGTCAACGACGCGCACGCTGTCCCTGAAAAAAACTTCCTGGCTTTCGGCCAGATAAAAGCCTCTGCGGCTGCTCAGTTGGAGTGAATCGCTGATCAGGGTGGCTCCGGTGAAGTACCTTGCAATGCGGGTATTGAGGTCATACTCCAGCGATTCGGTAAAGAGCTGTTGGCCGGCATTGACCAATACGACATTGCCCTCGAGGATCGCAAGCCGCGTGGTACCATCGTAAATCAGTTGATCGGCGAAAATTTGCAGGGAATCGCCCTGCTGGATGAGCACATTCCGGAATGCACTTAACAGGGTTTCGTTTTCGATCCGGGCGGAATCACAGTACATAAATACACTGTCCTGCCGAAGCTCAACTTTTCCCCTAAGTACCTGGATGGCATTTTCGAGTTCCTGTACGAGCCGTAGTTCCAGGGAGTGGATGACCCGGATGCGCTGGCCTTTTTTCGCGGGCGCTTGTCCGGCCTGCTGGCCGCTGGCGGAGAATGCGAGGCAAATGATGGCCAAAAAGCTCACCAAACGGATTCCATTCATGGTACTTCCTTGTTACGGGGCACAAATTTACTAAATTTTCCGCTTAACTGTTGTAACGTTCCCACAACAGCGCTGCAGCGTCTTCGCCTACGAGTGTACCAATAGCGACGCCCATTCCGCCGAGCCTGGCTGCTACGGCGATCCCTGGGGAGATACTTTTAATGATCGGTTTTTTCTCCTGCCCAAGGCCAAGGATACCGCTCCACCAGCTTTCGACCGCAATTTTATGGTGGGGCAGGATGACTTCGGATAAAAGCTGCAGAAGTGCGGTCCTTATGGCTGCCGTTGTACCGAAAGTATCGGTTGCCTCTCCGGCGGGGTCGAGGTTGCGGCCTCCACCGAGCAGGATACGTTGGTCAATATCCCGGAAGTAATAATATCCCCGGTCGTAGTGGAAGCTACCCCGGAAAGGGAGGTACGGCAGTGGTTCTGTAATCAGGACCTGGTTGCGGGCAGGGTGGATATCGAGCTCGGGCAATAAGCGCCTGGTGAGGCCATTTGTTGCCAGGAGGATATGTCGAAAAAAGAGCGGGCCGCCCGGGGCACAATCTACGCGAACCCCCCGATCTTCCTGACTGATACCGCTGATATGGATCCCGTTTAGGATTTCGACACCTTTTTCCCGGGCCATTCCGATGAGTGCCCGCATCATCTTTCCGGTATGCAGCTGCCCTTCACAGGTGTTCATAATCAGCTGATTGACTTTTCCAAAGCCCATTTCGGGGATGGCTTCACCTGCCGTTCGGAAAGTTGACGGATGCCCGGTAATCCCCCTCAGGGTTTGGTTGAAACTCGACATGGCGTCGAGGCAGTCGCCGAAAGTGGGTTCATCTTCCGGGCGAAAAAGTTCATAGCCTCCGATGGGTTCGTAGCCAATGGTGGTATCCCCGAGTTTTTTGCGCAGGTTGAGGAGCCCTTTGTAACGTCGTTCGACAAGCGCCCAGACCGATGCTTCATCGGTTGTGGCAAGGTCGTCGAGGAGTTCAGTCATACTGCCGAAGCAAGCGAATCCTGCATTTTTGGTACTTGCGCCGGTCGGGAGCGGTCCGCGCTCGAGGACTGCGACCGGCAGCCCAGGGGCCAGGGTTTTCAACTGGATCGCTGCACTGAGCCCGACGATACCACTTCCGATGATCCCGACGTGAAACTGATCCAGAAAACATTGTTTTTCCCAATAACTCCAGGAAAATGCTTCCATAATAGGCAGGGTTGAATAAATTTACGCTTAAAAAAGATTATGATTCAACGAATCCAAACTGTTTTTCTGCTGCTCGGCGGCGTATTTATGTTGGCGGTGTTATTTTTTCCGTTTGTTTCTGTCAAGCCGGAAGTTCCGGGCGCCGGGATTCTAATGGATGGGGTTTATACTGCACGGGAAAAGCCGGTTCTTGCGGGGTTGTTCTTCCTGAGCGGTGTGCTGGCGTTTATTGGGATATTTTTATTCAAAAATCGCTCGTTACAGATGAAAATGGCAATTTTTTCCGCTGACGCCGGTTTTTTGGGAATCGTACTCGCAATTTTTTACCTCTGGCAGGATGAGCAAGTCCGGGCGATAATAGGTGCAATACGTCCTGATATAGGGGCTTTGCTGCCTGTCGCGGGCTTTGTCGCGCTGTTGCTGGCATTCTGGTATATTCGCAAAGACGAGAAACTGGTGCGTTCTATGGACCGTTTGCGGTGATCTTCGGCGGCAGAATATTCTTTTAAAAGGGTTTGTGTAAAAAGGTTTTTTACGGCGCTTCGCGCCGAATGATGTTTTGAGCGACACGTCATTTTCACGATTTCGCTAAGCGAAATCGTGAAAATGACGTGTCGCTCAGAAGAATATTCTGCCGCCGCAGGCGGCAAAAACCATTTTACACAACCCCACAACCCCAACTTTTCAGGCAACCCCGAGCGGCGGGAACAAAAAAACCTGTCTGCCGATCGGCAGACAGGTTTTTTGTTCCTGTAGGGATGTGCGCTCCTTATTCTGGTTTTTTCTTCGCAGAATAGTTGACTTTCAGCTGATTGGATTTTCTGAGCTGGGTTTTCACATCCTGAACGATACCCATCGTCACATCTCCGTCCACGCGCAGGGATGAAGTGATTTTAGGGCGCTGAGGCTCCGGTACTTTGACCTTGAACCTTTCCAGGAAGAGTGGGAGCTCATTAATTTCTGCGAACTTGTCTCCTAGTTGCATCCTTGGTCTTGTGCCATAGACGGCCTGATAGCGTTCGATCGGGCGCCCGATGTAGATATAATTGACCAGGGATTTTTCCTCAAGTTTTGTCAATTCGGTCGCGAAGGGAGTAGAGATCTTTAATTTAAGATCAGAATCGCGCAATTTAGTGACTACCATGAAGAAAAACAGGAGCATAAACACAATGTCGGGCAATGAAGCCGTGCTGATTGCAGGAAGGGCTTTCCCGCGACTTTTAGCAAACTTTGACATAGTCCTTTTGTTTTTTTTTCCTTTGAGCTGCAGTAAGCTGTAGTTCGCCGGATAAAACCGATAAAAGCGTATTACGCCCTTTAATTATTTTTCTTCACCGAAGGCAGTTGGTTCTGCTTCTGAAAGCACCATTGGGATTTCTTCCTTAATGGATTTTTTCAAGGCAACAGGGAGGTCTTCACTGTATGGCCTGCCATATTTTCTGCGCGACGTTTCGTCCCAAAGTTCGTTGTACGCTCCTTTCAGCTCATTATAAACCGCGAGGTAAGTTTTATAATTCGTACCGCGGTCGTTTTTGAGCATAATCAGGGCCTTGCTTGGCCGTTCGGCATAGTCTTCACGCTGGGTCGGATTGGAAATGAATTCCTTGGCGTTCATCCGTAGCTCGTCAATGCGCATTGGCTGCCCTCTTACAAGAAGCTGGTTTTGTGCATTGACAAGAACGGAATAAACGTTGCGGGTTTTCAATTTTGTGATATCCGGCTCTTCTTCAGACCATGGCGGCAACTTTACGGTAATCCCCTTATCTTCCACGATAGTCGTGGTGACCAGGAAGAATATGAGCAGGAGAAAAGCAATGTCGGCCATTGATCCGGCATTGATTTCATTGCTCATCCTTTCTCTAATTTTCTTAGCCATAGTTCGCGTTATTTAAAAAAGTTACGGACTTCAGCAAGGATGAAAGTACCGAAGGCGGCAACGCACATAATGATGGAAGCGGTGACACCGGCGCTGATGAATTTTAATTCGCCGGAAGAAATACCTCCGACCTTGTCCACTGCTTTGGCAATTTCACCGGTAGCCTCTCCGCTTGAGGTCATGTAGGCGATGATAAAAACGAGGGCAAGCGCACCGAAACCAATCAATCCTTTCATTGATTTCTTGAAATTGCCGAAAATGTGGTAAACCCCGAACCCGACCATTGCGACAGTGGTTGCTACGATCAGGAAAATAGAGGCGTTAAGGCCAAAATTGAAAATATTAGTGTTTATCTGTTCCTCTTTGGAAAGTTCTCTGAAATCGCCAATTCCAAGATTTACAATTACAAGGAAAATAACGATTATCAACATACCGATCCCAAAGGCCAGACGTTGACCGTTAAGAGCTAGGAATTTATACATAGCAATAGGTTTCTGAATCGTTATTGTTTGAATACATTATTGTCCACCATTACATCAACCATAGCGATTGAAGCATCTTCCATCTTGTTGACGATGCCGTCAATTTTGCTCACGATGTAGTTGTAGAAAATCTGAAGGATGATAGCCGTGATCAGACCGAATACGGTAGTAAGAAGGGCAACTTTGATACCACCGGCAACTACCGTAGGAGAAAGGTCACCGACTGCCTCGATACGGTCGAAGGCCTGGACCATACCGATAACCGTTCCAAGGAACCCAAGCATCGGTGCAAGGGCGATGAAGAGCGAAATCCAAACAAGACCGCGTTCCAGAAGGCCCATTTGGACGCCACCGTAAGCTACGATGGATTTCTCGACGGCATCCGGACCTTTACCTGCACTCTTTAGACCTTCGAACAGGATACTTGCGGTGGGGCCAGGAGTGGATTTGCACACTTCCATGGCACCTTCCATGTCCCCTGACTTCAGTCGCTCGTCTATACGGGAAAGTAATTTATCCGTATTGGTAGAAGCAATGTTGAGGGTAATGATGCGCTCGATAGCAAAGGCAAGACCCAGCACCAGGGTAATCAGAATGGAGGTCATGAACTCCCATCCTCCGTCAATAAAGTACTTCTTCAGTAACTGGTAGCCAGACATCTCAGGCATCGCCACTTCGGCAGGTGCTGCTGCAGGTGCAGCTTCCTCTGCTGGTGCCGCCTCTTCAACCTGCTCGGTGGCAGCAGTATCTTGTGTAGCAGGTTCGTCCTGGGCGTGTACACCATTGACAGAAAAAACAGTCATGCAGGCCAGGAAAAGTAAAGCAAGCAAATTACGCATGGTTAACAAGGTTTTACGAATAATTTTGAACGAAATAATTTACAAATCCGTGTTTTCTTGCGGAGAGGGCGGGATTCGAACCCGCGATACCCTTTTGGGGCATACACGCTTTCCAGGCGTGCCTCTTCAACCACTCGAGCACCTCTCCCTAAAAAACACACGCCCGGCAAAAATAAAGATTCGCTTTCTTTATCCAAGACGAAGCGGGACAAAATTTGCAAAAAGATATAAGAATTCAAAATTTTTTCGGATTCGCGTAAGGCCAAGCTGCTTTTTTTAGAAATTTAACGACGAATGCCTCGAAAATTAACTTGTTTGGTACCCTCGCCGGTCCGATTGCCACCGTCTGCACCCGCGGGTTAAAAGCTTAGGATAGCTCGACCCTGAATAATGCTTTTGCGGTTTGGGCGGTCTGCCAGCCAATCTGTTCCGGTGTGGTTTCGTATATCCTGGAAAGCTGCCCGGCAACATAGGCAACGTAGGCACTTTCATTGCGCTTGCCCCGGAACGGTACAGGGCTTAGATAGGGCGCATCGGTCTCCAGGACCAGACTGGAGAGCGGTACCGTTTTGAGCACTTCCTCGAGCCCAGACTTCTTATAGGTCAACACTCCTCCAATTCCAAGCAGGAAGCCCAGCTCCACGATACGTGCTGCCTGCCCGGCGCTGCCGGAGAAACAATGAAAGATCCCCCTGAGCTTTGACCCGGAAATGGGCTGCAGTAAATCGAGGATGATGTCCAAAGATTCCCGGGCGTGTATGACGATGGGCAGGTCGAGCTCCACCGCCCAGGCTGCCTGAAGCAGAAATGCCTCTTCCTGTTGCGTGCGGTAGGTCTTGTCCCAATAAAGGTCAATACCGATTTCTCCAACCGCGCAAAAGTGCCGGCGATTGAGCCAGTCGCGTACAATTGCAAGCTCGTCCCGGTAGTTCTCACCAACCGAACAGGGATGTAGCCCCATCATGGCAAAACAAACCCCGGGATAGGCCGCCTCGAGCGCCAGCATTGGCGCGATCGAGGCGCTGTCCACATTCGGCAGGAAAATCGCGCGGACGCCCGATTCGGCTGCCCGGCCAATGACATCGGCCCTGTCCCCGTTAAATTCATCCGCATATAAATGTGCATGCGTATCTATGAGTTCCATATCATTTTGTCCTTACCTTTGAAAAAAAATCTTATGGCCGTCGCGAAGCATAAATATTACGTTGTTTGGAAAGGGGCTTCTACCGGGGTATTTCGCTCCTGGGCGGAATGCAAGGCCCTGGTCGCCGGTTTTCCGGGTGCGCGATATAAGGCATTCCCTACGCTGCAAGCAGCAGAAGCGGCTTTCAAAGCCGGCCCCGGGCTGCCTTCAACGGCAGGGCAGGGAAAGAAAAAGACCCCTGAACCGGACAGGCCCGCTACGAAACGCTTTGACCCCAATGGAATTTGTGTAGATGCCGCTTGCAGCGGTAATCCCGGTCCGATGGAATACCAGGGCATGCTCATACGGGACAAAACACTGCTGTTTCACAAGAAATTCCAAAAAGGCACCAACAATATCGGGGAATTCCTCGCCATCGTCCATGCGCTCGCCTACCTCAAGCAACGCGGTGCGTCTGAAACGCCCATATATTCCGATTCGGCAATCGCACTGAAGTGGGTAGCGGCAAAAAAATGTAAAACCCAACTTCCGGAAGGCCCGGAAACCCGTGAGTTGCTCGATCTGATCCACAGGGCCGAGGACTGGCTTGCCGGAAATACCTTTAGCAATCCACTACTGAAATGGGAGACCGACCGTTGGGGCGAAATCCCTGCAGATTTTGGGCGAAAATAGACCCGATACGACCCCGACCATGCAGCAGCTCAGGCAAATTTCATCCGGTATTCCGCCTTGACCTTTCCTCTACGGATATTCTCCAGGCGGTTACGGATCATAGTTTTTTTGACCGGGCTCAGATGCTCGATAAAGAGGATACCCTCGATATGGTCATATTCGTGCTGGATTACCCTGGCAGTGATCCCCGAATAGACTTCCTCCTGTTCGTTGAATGATTCATCGAGGTAGCGGATGCGCAACTGTGCGGGCCTGCTCACCTCCCCGCGCACGTCGGGGATGCTCAGGCAGCCCTCTTCATACACCCAGTTTTCTCCCCATTGTTCGAGGATTTGTGCATTGATAAACACCTTTTTGATTGGTTGGCCTACCTGCTTGCCCTTTTCCTCCATCTGGCAGGTATCCACCATGAACAAGCGGATAGATACACCCACCTGAGGAGCGGCGAGCCCCACACCGTCGGCATGATAGAGGGTTTCCCACATGTCCTCGATCAATTGGTCGAGCCCGGGATACGCCGGATCAATATTTACAGCCTTTTGACGGAGTACCGGATGGCCAAAAGCAAAAATGGAGCGCTTCATGATCGTCAGTATATTAACGGCTTTGTTCGAGATAATCCTGCAGGATGAGCACTGCGCTCACTTTGTCCACCAGGCCTTTGTCACGTCTTTTTTTTCTGGACGGAATCGCCTGCAGGATGATTTTTTTTGCTTCTTCCGAGGTATATCGCTCGTCGTGCAGGGCAATCTGAATACCCTGGAACTGTATCGCAAGTTTTCGGGCAAATTCGGCTACTGCCCCGGCCAGCTGCGCCGGGTTCCCATCAGGGTACTTGGGATCGCCGATGACAATCGTTTCCACAGGTTCCAGGGCGATGTAGGCTTTGAGCACTTCAAAGATTTGTTCCGTCGGGTAAGTCCCGACCGGTCCGGCAATAATCTTTAAGGGGTCAGTTACCGCAACTCCCGTCCGCTTCGTCCCAAAATCTATTGCCAGAATCCTCGCCATTTCGTATGCTTTTGATTTCTGTGTTTAACTGCAGAGATAAGCCGCCTAACCTGCCGCCGGGCAAACCTAAGTGAAGCCACGGGGATTATAATTTTGCGGTTGTCATGCTTTAACAAGCGGCGCAAAGATAAAGTTTCTCCCTGTTTTACCAAGGCTGCTTTTTGAGGGTTAGCCCGTATCCGGTGGTGGCGTGTGGAAAAGGGAGGACGCACGAGAGGCGTCCTCCTTGTGATATATAACCAATCAGGAAAGGAAAGGCAGGGATGTTGCTATTCGTCGAGCGTATAGAGGTGGTATTTTTCAATAATGCCCACAAGGGTTTGGGAATAGCGCCTTTGATGGCTGTAGTCCGCTTTTTGCAGCGCCCGCGCCCAGCGCTTGTAGTCTTTGCCATTCTGCAGCAATTCAGGGTGTTTGCGGGCGATCCATAGGCTGTGCGCCCGCCAGTTTTCCCAGGCACTCGGATATGCCCTGTCGGAGAAAGGGCGGCCAAAGTGATTGTTGTTTTCCAAAGCAGCGGGGTGTTCTCCCGCCCAGCTTTCGCTGATGGCTTGGGCCATTTGCACACTCGCCGGGATACCAAATTTTTGGGATTCCAACCGCGAAATTTTGTAAAAACGCCGGATGTAGGCGCGTACTTTCGCGTCTTCCAGTTGCCGGACTGACGCGCTGCGGAAATAAGACCCGTCTGTTGACTGCCGGGAGACGGCCTGCACCATTCCTAATTCCTCCCCGGAATTGTTTGACGATGAAAAAATTCCACTGATCAGACTGCCTGCACCGTCTTTCCCGAAAACATAAAGGAATGCGATGACGAGTACGGAGAGCCGTACCCAGGTTTTTTGCCGCAGCCTCGCAAGCTGAAGCTGCCGGAAAAAAACATGGTACCTGATGGCTATCCATATCTGCTGGAGGCCAAGCAAAAACCTCCTGCCTGCTTTGAACAGGGAAAACCCTTCAGGATCCCGGATGGGCCGGGACAGCGGTCCGGGCCCGCTGTCATGATGCCCTGATGGGCCGTTTCGCCCGGCCCGGTGATGGCTGTTCGTTTTCATAGTAACGTTTTTAATTGCCGGTGATCGTTTTATCACAAAGGCCAAGAGTTTTTGACTGCGGAACGGTCTGCTTTTGCGTCCCGTTCACGGAACAAATATAAAACAAATCATTTTAAAAAAAAATAAAAAAACAAAAATTGTTTGATTTTTATTTGAAAATCGGAAGGATGGGACTTTCTACCTGCGGCATTAAGCGCCGGCCACGGAGTTTCCGGCCCCCGGGGTTATGTAAAAAGTGATATGCCGACTTCGGCGGCAGAATATCATTCTGAGAGACACATCATTTTTGAAATTTCGCGAAGCGAAATTTCAAAAATGATGTGTCTCTCAAAAGATAATGGGGTTGTGCAAAAAGGTTTTTGCCGACTTCGGCGGCAGAATATTCTTCTGATAGACACGTCATTTTCACAATTTCGCAAATCGAAATTGTGAAAATGACGTGTCTATCAAAACATAATTTGGCGCGAAGCGCCATGAAAAGACTTTTTACACAACCCCCGAAGCGCATATTCTGCCGCCGCAGGCGGCAAAAGATTTTTTGCACAACACCAGGCCCGTTTGGGAAATAAAATTTTCCGTTGCGGGGATTTGGTCAACAGTTTCAGATTTTTGGGGTTTATTAGACTTGACACATGCGTTTGCTCCGATAGAACAGTGGATTGTTGAGCGTCGTCCTGCCCAATGCAATCGGTAAAATATTTTTAGTCGTCAAAAATTCATGAACAAGCTTCAATTCGAAACGAGTCCATACTTATTGCAGCATGCGCATAATCCGGTGAACTGGTATGCCTGGAGGCCGGAGGCGTTTGAACGTGCAAGCGCGGAAGGTAAGCCCGTGCTGGTAAGCATCGGATACTCCACGTGCCACTGGTGCCACGTCATGGAGCGGGAAAGTTTTGAGGATCCGGAAGTTGCTGCGTTTATGAACCGGCATTTCATCAACATCAAAGTGGACCGTGAGGAGCGGCCTGATGTTGATCAAATTTATATGGACGCCTGCCAGGCGATCAATGGCTCCGGGGGCTGGCCGCTCAACTGTTTCCTGTTTCCCGATGGACGGCCTTTCTTCGCAGGCACTTACTATCCCCCTCGCCCTGCCTACAATCGTCCTTCCTGGATGCAATTGTTGCAGAAAATCGTTGATGTTTTTTCCAGTGAGCCGAACCTTGCCGCCCAACAGGCAGCGCGTCTTACAGCGGCAATCGCAGGATCGGAGGGGGCCCTGCTGGCACCCGCAAAGGACAACCCCGCAGAGGGATTATACCCGGTTTTGCCCTACAATATTTTCCATGGGCTGGAAAAGACTTTCGATAAATCCTCCGGTGGTTTTGGCGGGGCCCCTAAGTTTCCGGGCGCGATGGCCCTGGGCTTCCTGCTGGAATACCACTTTCTTACCGGCGACCGGGCCGCGCTCGAACATGTCGTTTTTTCCGTAAAAAAAATGGTTCGGGGAGGTATCTATGACCAGCTCGGCGGGGGCTTTGCCCGTTATGCTACGGATGATGCATGGTTGGTCCCGCATTTTGAAAAAATGCTGTACGATAATGCCCTGCTGACCGCACTGCTGTCCGATCTTTACCGTTACACCAAAGACCCGTTCTACGCAGAAACGATCGCGGAAACCCTCGCTTTTGTGCAACGGGAAATGACCGGCCCGGAGGGAGGTTTCTATGCAGCACTCGATGCCGACTCAGAGGGGCAGGAAGGAAAGTTTTATGTGTGGGGCTGGGACGAAATACAGGAGGCGCTCGGCTCCGAAGCCACCCTCTTTTGCGATTATTATGGCGTCGCCCCGGAAGGGAACTGGGAGGGCGTGAATATCCTTTGGCGCCCGCGTGGCCTCCCGGAATATGCGAGTGCTATTGGGCTGGCAGAAGATATCGTGCACCAACGGCTGCAAGCCGCCCGGCAGATACTTTTCGCACGACGCGCCAAACGGGTGCGTCCGGGGTTGGACACAAAATTCCTGCTCGATTGGAATGCGATGATGTGTTCCGCATTTGCGCGCGCCTTTCTTGCGCTCGGCGATCCCCGTTATCGCGATGCGGCAGAGCGCAATATTAATTTCCTGCTGGACCGCTTTCAGAAACCGGACGGCAACGGGCTTTATCACACCTATTCTGCGACGTCTGACGGCGGCAGGGCCCAGTACGATGCTTTCCTCGACGACTACGCTAACCTTATAGAGACACTGCTCGAGGTTTATACGATCACGTTCAACCCGTTCTACCTCAAACAAGCGAACGCTTTCTTACAATATGTGCTGCAAAATTTTTACGACGGCGACGCGAAATTGTTTTATTTTACATCCGGTGCGCCGGCTGATCTGGTCGTCCGGAAAAAAGAACTGATAGACAACGCTACCCCCTCCGGCAACGCGACGATGGCGCTCAACCTGCTTCGGCTGGGCACGCTATTGGGCGAAATGGCGTACCGGCAGGCCGCCCTGGAAATGTTGGCACGGGTTCAAGACAGTATGGAGCGCTATCCGGGCTCTTTCACGAAATGGGCCGCGGTGGCGTGCCGTGCAGTGTACCCGTCGTTCGAAGTGGCCGTAACAGGGCCTGAGGCCGGTGTTTTTGCTGCCAGGATACTGGAAAATTACTTGCCAAATATCGAAATCATGGCGGCGGAAAAGCCCGTTTCGGGGTTCCGCCTGCTGGAAGGCAGGGAAAATAGGGAAAAGACACTTATATATATATGTCGCGATTTTTCCTGCAGGATGCCCCAGGAACAAGTCGAACCTGCCCTCCGGCAATTAAAACCCGCCTGGATGGCGGGTGTTGACGATACCCCATCGGGTCAAATCCTTTGATATGCGCAATAACCTGCTGCTTAGGTCCTTTACTGACGTGAAATCCCGCCGCGCCTGTCGTCGCCCCAAAGGTGTCTTGTCTGCCATTATGCTGTGCGGGACATTATTTTCGCTCCAGGCTCAACAGGCTGCTCAGTCCACGCTCTCCATGTTTAACCCTTTTCAATGGAACCCGGCGTCCGCCGGATTGCAGGGCAATACGGCCGCCAATCTTGGCGCGCGTGTCCAGTGGGCCGGACTGGAAGGTAGGCCCGCTATGCAAACGGCTAATGTGCAGGCCCCTTTTGAAATCCTTGGCGGCGGCCTGGGGTTAAAACTCTCCAACGATGTGTTGGGTGCGGCAATCGGCCAGCACGCAATGCTCGCCTATAGCTATCACCTGCCTATTGGGGAAGGACTGCTGGGACTGGGCATAGGCTCAGGGGTTACGCAAAGGGTACTCGACGGAGCAAGCCTGCGGACACCGGAAGGGCTGTACCAGGGGAATCTCACCGACCATCGCGACAACCTGCTCTCCGCAGGGCGGATGCAGGGAATGGCTCCAGTATTCGAGGCAGGTGTTTATTTCCGGAACCGCCGGCTCGAAGCAGGACTTGGCGCCACCAACCTGAACCGCCCCGCGTTGGATATGGGTAATTTTACGAGTGCCGAAATTCCCGCTTTTTACTTCAATACTGCACTAAACTTCGACCTGTCCACCGTCCTTAACCTCAGCCCCTCCCTTTGGGTACGAAGTGACGGCCTTCAGACCCAGACGGATTTCTCGCTAATGTTGCAATATAAAGATAATATCTCGGCGGGCGCTTCGTTAAGGGGTTATAGCGCGGAAAGCCTCGACGCCGTCGCCTTCATCGCCGGCTTCCGCCTCAGCGAAAAAATAAAGTTTGCTTACGCATACGATTTATCACTTTCGCCCCTCAGGCAAGTGAACAACGGCAGCCATGAGCTGCTGCTGATGTACGCGCTGCCCAAAATATTTGGCCGGATCAAACTGCCGCCGATTATTTATAACCCCAGGAACCTATAGCCCGTCACGCCGGTGCAGGGCATTAACAAACTTTGTAGGGATTTTTGATAATAAGTTTCAATACACCGTCGTTAGCAAATAGCCTGTTCGATTAAATATGCACAGCTTTTTCGCAATTTCGCATCTTTGCTTTTTTAAATTTTCGAAACCACCTATATTTACGGCGCTTTTTCAAGCCCGGATTAAATCTGAAGGAAAACTCAGAAGTAAACATGAAAAACGTTCTTAAGTCCTCGCTATTCGCTTTGCTTTTCTCCCTTTATTCCTGCGGCAGCCAGGAAGGTGGCGAGCTCACCGGCGCGCTGGAGAGGCCATCATGGTCCCCCATCAACCCCTACGGTATGGTTTATGTACCTTCCGGAACGCTCATGGTAGGCCCCAGTGACCAGGACGTCAACAGCACCTACGTCCAGCGTCCCAAACAAATTTCCATCCAGGGCTTCTACATGGACGAAACAGAAATCACCAACAATGAATACCGGCAATTCGTAGAATGGGTCAGGGATTCAATCGCCCGGGATCTTATGGGCCTGAAAGAACAGGACGACGATGGCAACGAGTTCCTGGATTGGCGCACGAAGATTGACTGGGAAGCTGATGAACTGGATGCCTTGTACCTCGCCGATGGGGATATCTACCTCGGGCAAAAAATCATGGATGTAAGCCAATTCAATTATCGTTATAAATGGTTCAATTGGGACAAGGCCGCGCATGCGCCACGCCGGGGCGGCGATGATAAAAGCCAGGCAAAACTCAAGGATTTTACGGAGGAGGAAACGGTGAATATCTATCCCGATACCTTGGTCTGGATCCGCGACTTTGCTTATTCCTATAACGAGCCGATGGCAAGGCAGTATTTCTTCCACCCCGCTTATGACGACTATCCCGTGGTGGGGGTAAGCTGGGCAATGGCCAAGGCATTTACCCACTGGCGTACCAAGTTGTACCTTTCTGCCCAGGAAAATAGCAAGGCGGCGATCAACTCCGAAGACTTCCGCCTTCCTTCGGAACACGAATGGGAGTATGCCGCCCGCGGGGGCCATGAACTTGCCCCGTATCCCTGGGGCGGCCCCTATATCCGCAACGCCAAGGGCTGCCTGCTGGCCAATTTCAAGCCCGGACGCGGCGACTATCCCGAAGATGGCGGCTTCTATACGGTCAAAGCCGATGCCTACTTCCCCAATGACTATGGCCTCTACAATATGGCCGGCAACGTATCCGAGTGGACCAACAGCGCGTTCCACGAAAATTTCTACTCGTTCATGAGCGATCTTAACCCCAACTATTCCGTCAGTGCCGATGAGGAAGAAAATATCGCCAATAAACGAAAGGTCGTCCGTGGCGGGTCGTGGAAAGATATTCACTATTTCCTACAGACAGGCACCCGGGATTGGGAGTACCAGGATACCACCAAGTCCTATATCGGGTTCCGCTGTGTGCTGACCTTCCTGGGGCGCTCTATTAATGATTTCTAAATTTCGGCGCTTCAAAAAAATATAAGGATATTGTGCCCCCGGCACAATATCCTTTTGCATAAGTAGATTTTTTCATCCGTCAAATCCTTTCGCTAATCCTTTAAATACCGTATAAAATGGCAAATTTTCTTAAGTCTTCAGGTTTCAAGTATGTCAAAAACCTCCTCATTGGAGTCGGGGCTTCGGTCGTCCTGCTCGGGGCACTTTTCAAAATCCAATCCTGGCCCCTGGCAGACGAAATGCTGACTGGAGGGATGATCACTGAAGCGGTGCTCTTTTTCTTCCTCGGTATCATCGGCCCGGAAAAAGACTATTACTGGGAAAAATTATACCCTGGCCTCGATAAGTATAATTTGCCGATCGAGCCAATCACGGCATCGCCCGTCGGTATCGCTGAAACGGGCAAGACAACCGTGCCGCCTTTGAACGGCGAAGTGGTGGAGCAACAGCTCGGCGGTATGCTTTCCGAATTGCAGGTCATGGCTAAAAGCCTTTCCTCCCTCAAAGCCCTTCAGGAAGTGGACTTTTCCGGTACAAAAGATCAGTTGAAGGCAATGACCAACTTCTATTCAAAGCTCAATGAAGCAATGGCAGACCTGCAGGATTCCGTCGAAGAGACGAAAGCCTATAAGGACCACCTGAGCGAGCTCAACAAGAACATCGGCCGCCTCAACAACAGCTATGCCACGCTCAACAATGTCTATGGCAGTGTGATCACGGCCATGGCCAGCGTAGGCAAGCAATCCTGATTTTTTTCGCGCTACCCCGGTTGCCCGTCGCAACTACTCAACTATACCCCAAGTCCTAAACGACTGACACAATACCAACAGAGGTTTGTGAAAAGCGATGCGATGAAAGTCCTTTCACCCGCTTGACGGAATAAAGTTCCGAAACGCAGGCACAAAGCGCCTTTTGACCCTCCATTTACACCTCGTAGTTGCCTAATTTTTTTTAAAATAAAAAAATCCGGACTATGTCTATTCCAAAGGAGCCCCGGCAATTGATGATCAACCTGATGTATCTGGTGTTGACCGCCATGCTGGCCCTCAATGTATCCGCTAAAATTATAAATGCGTTCTTTGTCATTGACCGCGGTATCAAGAACAGCAACGAAATTTTCGATAAGTCCAATGAATTCGCAATGTCCTCCCTGGCAAAAAGTGTGGAGCAGGATGCAGAGCGCTACCAGCCCCTCTTGAAAGCCGCACAGGAAGCCAAGGGCATCTCCTCGGAGTTCAACGGCTATGTGGAATCCCTCCGCGCGGCTATGGTGGACGAAACGGGGGGGTACTACACGGCCGAGGAAGATGAAGAACACGCCGGACAGCCAAAGGGCATGAAAAATAAGGACGTGACTACCCGATACCTGGTGAACGAAGGTAAAGGCGCAGAACTGGAGCAGCGGATCAATGAAACCAGGGAAAAACTGGTAAGCCTCATGCGATCGCTGATCGGTACACCGGGTACGGCGATTACTGCAGAAACAGTAGCCGAACTGGAGAGAAGTATCTCCCTCAAAGTGGATGAAGCCTGGAAAAAGGATAAGTCGGCACTGAAGAAAAACAAAAATATTGACTGGGCGTCTTATACGTTCAACCAGATGCCCCTGGCTTCAGTATTTCCGCTCCTGACCAAAATCCAAAATGACATGAAGAGCTCCGAGGCCGCTATCCTCAACTATCTGGTTGGCCAGGTCGGCGCTACAACGTTTAAAGTGGACCAGTTTATTCCGATTTCTTCTGCTAAAAAGAGCTATATCATCGCAGGGGAAAACTACGAATCTGAAATCTCCGTCGGCGCAAGCTCCAAGTCTATCACCGACAACGTCGTGATCAGCGTGGATGGCCGGCCGCTGAAGGTGGAAAATGGCATCGCGAAATTCACTGCCGGTTCTTCCACCACGGGCGTTCGGAGCTATAAGGTGGACGTTACCCTTACCAATCCGACGACCAAGAAGCGGGAGACGTATTCGAAAGTGTTCGAATACGAAGTAGGACGGCGCAATGTGACGGTCTCTGCAGATAAGATGAACGTCTTCTACATCGGCGTGGATAACCCGATCTCTGTAGTTGCGGCAGGCGTCTCTACGAATACCCTGCGGGTAACCGGCAGCGGAGGGGGTATCTCATTGGTGCCCGACGGCGCCGGAAAGTACACTGTGAAAGCCGGGTCTGTGACCAACGAGGCAACAATCGGGGTTTCAGGGGAAGGGCTTCCCCTGTCCAGTTTCAAATTCAGGGTCAAGCGTATTCCGGATCCGGTTGCCAAGCTGGGGACTTCTACCGGCGGGGATATTGGCAACGGGGAGTTTAAGGCCCAGGCGGGCCTGGTGCCTATCCTCGAAAATTTTGACTTCGATGCCCGCTGTACGATCCAGGGCTTCAACCTGATTTATTCGGCGCCCCGGCAAGATCCGGTCGAGATCAGCAACCCGGGCGCTGTGTTCAACGCCGAATCCCGTGCGGCCATTAACAAGGCAAAGCCCGGTGATCGCTACTTTTTCGATAATGTGCGGGCAAAATGCCCTGGCGACGATGTAGGCCGGAAAATCAACTCCCTGGCATTCAAAATCCGCTGATCCTTCTTTGCCCGGGAAGATAGGGTGCAAAACGGTTAAAATAAGCCCTGGAATGTCGTCGTTAAATACTTTCGGACGGAAATCGCCGTTCTTATGGTTATAAAACACAATATCCGATGAAACTTGTATTAAAATCCCTTGTACTTATCCTGGCCACGGCCGGTATTCCTTCCTTCGCAGGGGCACAATCCCTGCCCGGAAATATTCAGACCACGGAGTCCGGACGGGAATTGCGTCCTGCCCCACTGGACGATATCACGGAAACGACCACAATCAACCGACGCATCCTGGCGTATGATACGCCCCGGGAAGCCGATGTGTTCTGGAAAAGACGGGTATGGCGGGTAGTCGATGTCCGCGAAAAAGTGAACCAGCCCTTTGGATACGAGAAGCGCCCGCTCATTCAGGTGCTGCTCGACGCCGCAATGAAAGGGGTGGAAGACCCTAACAGCCCCCTGCCGCCGCTGCGTGTGTTCTCCGACGAGGACTTCAAAATAGAAATGGATACCGCCGCACTGAATGCCAAACTTTACAAAATGGATACAGTTCCTGTAACGAATCCGGAAACCTTTGAAACGACCATGCAGATCGTTAAAAATGATCTCAACCCAAAAGACGTGCAGCGCTTCCGGATAAAGGAAATTTATTACTTCGATAAGGAGGCTTCGGTGATGAAGGTACGTATTCTGGGGATCGCCCCCATAAAACAGATCTTCACTTCCACCGGCGAAGCAATCGGCGATGCTCCGGTCTTCTGGATCTATTACCCCGAGGCGAGGGAGTATCTTGCCCGCGAAAGGGTATTCAACGAGGGCAATGATGCCAGCCCGCTCTCCTGGGAAGATATTTTTGAAAACCGCTACTTCTCCAGCTATATCTTCAAGGCTTCCAACGTGAAGGATAAGCGCCTCGAGGACTTCTTCCCCAACAGCCGGCGGGATTTGCTCATGGAAGCCGAGAAAATCAAAAACGAGATCTTCAACTTCGAACAGGACCTCTGGACGTATTGATCCGGCCCATACTGCCGGCTGCGATACTTTCGATATATTTTGGGCCGTGGCCTGTGTCCGGCTGCCTGCATGGCGGCCTCCCGGATACAAGCCACGGCCCAAACTGCTTTTGGGCCTGTCGGGACGTCCGGGGCTAAAATATGCCGTTCAATGCATCATATAGTCCCAGGCCGTTTCATACGCGCCGTGTTGCTCGCAGTACGCCATGAACGCGACATAGAAAGGAGCGCGGCAGATCGTTGCGCTATCTCCGATCACCACGAGTTGTTTTCTTGCGCGGGTCATCGCAACATTCATGCGGCGGTAATCCTGAAGAAAACCGATATCCCCTTTAGCGTTGGAGCGCACGAGGGAGATATAGACGACATCTTTCTCCTGGCCCTGGAAGCCATCAATCGTATTCACTTCGATCGGCAGGGGCTTGAGGAGCGGGTCCTCAGATAATTGAGATTGGATATACGTTGCTTGCTCGCGGTAAGGGGAGATGATCGCGACGGAAGGGTAGTCTTTTTCCAGAAAGGCATCGGCATGCAGGTAGAGGTGTTCGCAGAGAATACGGTATTCGTCGGGGTTGTACCGGCTCTGGAAAGCCGGATTGATTTGCTCCTCGAACCCACATCCGGCCGTATCAATGAACAGCAGGGGGCGTTTGTCACCCGCCTGCAGACAGCGCGCTGCGACATCAGGTGCGGCCTCAAGTCGGTTGTCGTAGAAGTAATGGTTGGAAAAGCCCATAATGGCCTGGTGCATCCGGTACTGGATATTCAGGAGGGCGGCCTCGGGGAAGCGCCGCAGGCTTTTTTCCATCTGGGTTACGGCGAAGCCCCTGCGCATGGCTTCCAGTGATTTCACCGTTGGAGGCAACTGGTGGGGGTCGCCGGTAAGGACCACGCGGGACGCTTTAGTGATGGGGATCCAGGTGGCCGGCTCCAGCGCCTGTGCCGCCTCGTCAATAACCACCGTGCGGAATTTTCGTCTTTCCAGCACCGGGTGGGCAGCACCTACCAGCGTACAGGTGATTACTTGTGCAGTATCGAGGATTTGTTCGATCAGCCGCTCTTCCAGTTGATTGGCCCAGGCTGACAGTTCGCGGGCCTCATCGAAAAGGTTTTGTTTCTCGATGCGCTCGTCGGCCCCGAAGTGCCGGCGGTAACGCCTTGCCTGGCGCCGGAGTTCCGCTGCCCGGATTTTGACTTTCCGGATATTCCTGCTTTCCGGGTGGTTGGCAACGATTGCGTCGAGGGTATGCTGGAGCAGGGTTTCGTCCACCCGTGAAATATTACCAATCCGCACGACGGCCAGGCCTTCCGCTGCGAGGCGTTCGGTGAGCAAATCCACTGCGGTATTGCTCGGCGCAGTGACCAGGACGGTTTGCTCGGTCTGGCACAGCAATCGGACGGCCTGTACAAGGGTGGTCGTCTTGCCGGTACCGGGCGGCCCATGCACCAGGGCGAGGTCACGGGCAGAGAGTATATGCCGCACCGCGTCTTTCTGCGAATCGTTCAGCGTCGCGATATCGGGGATGGGAGAGGTGGGATGGAAGGAAGGGGGTTTATGCCCCAGAAATATCGCCCGGAGCTCTGCCAGGCGTCCTTTTTTTGCGTTGATTACCTGGTTCATCGCCTTTTCCATTTCCAGATAAGTCCGCTCGTCGAAGGCAATCTGTACGGCAATCTGGCCCTGGTCGAGCCAATCCGGCAAATCCCCGGCGTTCAGGATGATCTTCATGCGGTCTTTATCCAGGTAATAAACCACTCCGTTGCGCTCCGGGTGCTGCACCCCGGGCGCCATAGAAAAGAGGCTGACGGTTTTTCCGGAACGAAAATGATGTGCCTCCCCTTGCAGGGTCGTCCGCTCGACCAGCACAAATGCCCGCTCGCCGATCGCATAGCCTTTTTGCAGGATATTCAGGGGGAACCACGCGTAACCTTCTTTTCGCCTGGCTACGAGCGGCATGCGTTCCATTTTTATCTTGTACTGTTCGAAATCTTCTGCTTTCTCCAGTTTCAGAAGTTCCTGCAGTTCGAGCAACTCTTTGAATTCGCCCATGGCTTGTCTTGAAATAGCGCCAACTTTTTGTAAAAATTGATATCTGTTGAGTAGGTTGTTGCCTTGGGAAATAATCTTTGGTGCAGGGTGGGCCCTGAGGTTGTGTAATAAGGTTTTTCATGGCGCTTCGCGCCGAATGATATTTTGATAGGCACTGAATAGAAATTGAATAGGAGGTTGTGTAAAAAGGTTTTTCACGGCGCTTCGCGCCAAATTATGTTTTGAGAGACGCGTCATTTTCACGATTTCGC
>JBMOJO010000459.1:0-1900 GCA_049315745.1 Saprospiraceae bacterium
CCCGTCAGCGCTGTTCCCATGTCGCTGAGCGTGGAATCTATTCCCTCGTTGAGGTTGAAGTAGGATACAAGGGACGTGTCCGTTACCCCGGTGCCGATATTGGCATATTCCTGGATTTTGTGCAGGGGCAGCGGGGTGGAGAAAAAAGCCGCTTCGTCCACTAAACCCGTGAAATAATCCTTATGACCGGTCGCACCATTAGCTGCCGTGGCGAGTTTCCAGGGTTTTCCGGTCCATCCGGTGGGCGCAGGGAATGTTTCTGTACCTATGGAGGTGCCGTTTTTATAGACTTCTACCGAAAGGTCACTTCCCGAATTCCGCATTACAAAGGCGAGGTGGTGATAGCCCATACCGAGGTTGCCGAAGTCCTTAGTCGTACTGCCCACGGCCACTTCCAGTTTTCCAACGTTAAGGCATACCGCAAACTGGTTGGCCCCGGAGGCATCGGCTTTGCTCAGGATAGCCTGCTTGCCGCTGAAGTCGAAAGCCTTGACGGTAACCGTTAGTGCCGAGCTATCGCGCAGTCCAAAGGTGGTCAGGTCGGCGTAGGATTGGTTTACGGCGCTGAACTCCAACGACTGGTTGAAGTGGAAATCTTTGCTCGGGCGGGCCGAAAACGTCGTTCCGGCGCCATAGTTCACCCCTTCGATTTTGTAGTAGCCGGTTTCGTCTGTGACGCCTGCATTGACGACCTTGGGTTTGTCTGTATTGTTCCAAATGGCGCCACAGAAGTATATTTTGGCATGGTTTTCAGTAATATCAAAAGCTTTGCTGCCCACGCCTTCGTCAAATTTCCAGTACGACACCAGCCCCTCGGTGGTAGCACTAACGGTTTGGTTCATGTACATCTGGATTTCCGTCTGCGCGAGTTGCCGGTTAAAGAAGCGCACTTCGTCGAGGCTGCCGGTGTAAAAACGGGATCCATCGGCGGCGCGGCCAAAAAAGAGCGGCATACTATCGGCGGCCACGGTGGTCACGGCAGTTTCGATCAGCTCGCCGTCCACATACAAGAGCATAGAAGATCCGTTGTAGGTCGCTGCTATGTAATGCCAGTCGTTGGCAGTTTCTGCGGGAAAGGTATGGCTGAGCTCGGTTTTCTCGCCGCCGCCTTTACCTACCCCAAAGCGGATCCCCTTGCCCGAGGCAGCGGGCAGGGTATGCAGCCACCAGTTTTTGGAGATGGTGCTGCCCATATCGAAGATAGCGGCCCCGTCGTTGCCGTTGCCCAGTTTTACCCATGTGGACAGTGTGAACTGGTTTCGCGGGAAATCCGGGTCATAATTTGCAAATGCCATATCATCGCCCGCAAAGCGCACCGAGGCGCCCAGGGTAGGCGATAAGGTGACAACGGCCCCGTTCACCGGATTGCCGCTGAAGGTTTTTACCTGTCCGGTTACCACCCCATTGGGATTGAGGAAGCCCAGGGAGGAATTGCGGCTGCCTTCCCCAAAAGCATTGACGCCACTGACGGCGTAGGTGTAGAACTTGCCGGCGATGACGTTGAAATCAATAAAAGAGAACGTCTCCCCGTCCACCGAGGCCAGGAGGGTGCCATTGCGGTAGATCTTGTAGCTGGAAGCCGTCGGGCTGAGGGGATCGGGTTTCCAGTCCACCTGGATGCGGTCTTCGAGGTCGCCCTCGCTGGCTACTACCGAGGGCGGGCCCGGCGGCATCATAAACCTTGCCCAGAAACCCAGGGCGCCTTTGTGCCTTTGGCCCAGCACAGTCCCAACGACGGGCTGGCCGACCGTTACGTTCACGCGGTTTTTGGTATTGTACGAATTGCTGACGCTCCCGTAGTTGAAGAACGCCCGGCCGGTCAGGTAATCCGTCGTGCTGACCGTAACGCAGTTGGGGCTGTTCTGCGCGCCCGCCGGGGGCAGGCAGAAGAAGAGCAGCC
>JBMOJO010000460.1:0-1886 GCA_049315745.1 Saprospiraceae bacterium
ATGAAAAACACGTCGGTTTCAAACTTAAATTTGGCGCGAAGCGCTATGAAAAGACTCTTTACACAACTCCAAAACATCATTCGGAGCGAAGCAACGTAAAAAAACCTTTTTACACAACTCCTTCAAATGATTATTTTGGCGCGGAGCGCACGAAGAGGCCATTATACAACCCCTACCCCTGCTAAACAAATACCGAACATTTGAAATAACACGATTGTGGCAAATTTAGTTTTTTTTGCTATTTTGGTGAAGCGCATTTCGTCCGCACAGAGAATTTTGATGCCGTACACCTTTATTTAACCTGTTTTTATTATTTTTCCGTTATAAAAAAATCTATATGTGGATAGAGACTATCCTGGAGATCATTAAGCTGACCATTCCCGCCCTGATTGTTTTCTTTACCGTTGACCGGCTCATGCGCCAATACCTTGGGCATCAGCTGCAGCTTCAGTTGAATGAAGCCAAAAAACGCGGCCAAGACCTTACAACCCCGCTCCGCCTGCAAGCCTATGAGCGCTTGTCCCTCCTTTGCGAACGCATTGACCTTCCCAGCCTTATCCTGCGCGTACGTCCGGAAAACCTCAGCGCCAACGAGTACCGCCTTGCCCTGCTGCTGTCCATCCAGCAGGAGTACGAACACAATATTACCCAGCAGGTATATGTTTCTGCCCAGCTCTGGGAAATCATCAAACTCGCCCGCGATGATAATATGCAGGTCATCGAGCATGCCCTGGGCCAAATCCCTGCGGGGGAAGATGCCCGCAAACTAGCCGGGACCATCCTGCAAGTCCTTGCACAGCGCGGGGAGAGCGCTACGGGCAAAGCACAACTGGCCATAAAACGGGAGGCTGCAAGCCTTTTTTGAAAATCTACTTTCACAGACGGGCCAAATTGTTTATTTTTCGCCATCACCAAACACCTAAGTGCTATGGCAAAAAACAACCGCAGGAACTTCCTGCGCCAATTCGCGGTTTTTTCAGGCGCCGCCCCTGCCCTCGCCTATTTCGATTCGCCGGCAGGAAAAGCGCTCCGGGAAAGTGCAGACCGCCTCCGCAACGGAACAGTCTCTGACAGCATCACCGACGAAACCTTTTGGTACCAGGTCAAACAGGCTTATACCGTTTCGCCCAATATCATCAACCTCAACAATGGCGGGGTTTGCCCCCAGCCAAAGGTCGTCCAGGAAGCAGTTGAGCGCTACAACCGCCTGAGCAACGAAGCGCCCTCCTACTACATGTGGCGTACCCTCGATGAAGGCCGCGAGCCGCTGCGACGAAAACTCGCAGAGCTGGCCGGGTGCTCGCCCGAAGAAATTGCCATCAACCGGAATTCCTCAGAAGCCCTGGAAACCGCTATCTTCGGAATTCGCCTGAAAGCCGGCGACGAGGTAGTCCTCACCAAACAGGATTACCCCAATATGATTAATGCCTGGAAACAAAGGGAAAAACGCGATGGTATCGTCCTGAAATGGCTCTCCTTTAATTTCCCAACCGAGGATATGGGCCGCATCATAGAGGGATTTGTCAACGCCTTTACCGCTAAAACCAAAGTGGTGCACATCACCCACATGATCAACTGGAACGGGCAAATCCTCCCCGTGCGCGAAATCGCCCTGGAAGCAAAAAAAAGGGGGATCGAAGTCGTCGTGGATGCCGCCCATACCTTTGCCCACTTCCGCTATGCCATTCCCGAACTGGAATGCGACTACTACGGCACGAGCTTGCACAAATGGCTCTGTGCACCTTTTGGCAGCGGGATGCTCTATGTGCGCAAGGAAAAAATCAGGGACCTCTACCCGCTTTTTGCCGCTCCGGACCCGGAAAGCACCGACATCCGGAAATTTGAAAACCTCGGCACCCGCTCTTTCGCGATCGAGGAGGCCATTG
>JBMOJO010000461.1:0-1882 GCA_049315745.1 Saprospiraceae bacterium
ACTTCCGGGCCTATGATCACGTTGGGCTCGAGGATGGCCTCCGGATGGATGCGTGCAGTGGGGTGTACCGCTTGGGACAGCGGAATCATCGGGCGGAAGTCCAGGACGATTTGATTATAGGCCTCAAAAGGCGCCTCGCACAGGAGCAGGGTCTTCCCCTCCGGCGCGGGCACCCGCTCGTTGAGGATCACGATCGAAGCAGCGGAGCGCAGCGACTTATCGAAATATTTTTTAACGTCCACGAAAGTAATATCGCCTGCCCGCACCTGATGGATTTCGTTGATCCCGTAAGCCAGGGCCTCGGCATCGCCGATAATTTCGGCCTGGATCCTTTGCGCAATGTCTTTTACCCGAAGGGGTTGAGGAAAATTCATGCAAAAATATTTTTACCCAAAAATGAAGGTTTATTCCTTAAAAATTTGAAAACTTACCGTATTAAATCGCTTTTCGCAAAATTTCCGGATTATGGAAACTACGATGCTGTCGCGTACCCAACAATTTATCGAAAAAGAAGATCGGTATGGAGCCCACAATTATCACCCTCTGCCGGTCGTATTGTCGAGAGGGGAAGGGGTATTTGTGTGGGATGTAGAAGGAAAGCGGTATTTTGACTTCCTTTCGGCGTATTCCGCCGTCAACCAGGGGCACTGCCACCCCCGGATTATCCAGGCGCTCACCGAGCAGGCCCAAAAGCTTACGCTCACCTCGAGGGCCTTTTACAACGACCGGCTCGGCGAGTACGAAGCCTTTATGACCCAGCTTTTCGGATACGACCGTCTGCTGCCGATGAACACCGGCGTCGAGGCCGTAGAAACTGCCATCAAACTGTGCCGTCGCTGGGGGTATGAAAAGAAGGGTATCCCCGATGGAGCGGCTAAAATCATCTTTTTCACCCGCAATTTCCACGGGCGGACGATTTCGGTCATCTCGGCTTCTACCGATCCTTCAAGCAGGCGGCACTTCGGGCCTTATACGCCTGGGTTTGAAATCCTGCCCTATAACAATTTGCCTGCACTGGAAGCAGCTTTGAGGAGTGACCCCCACATCGCGGGCATCATGGTAGAGCCCATACAAGGTGAAGCAGGGGTAATGGTTCCGGATCCCGGCTTTTTATCCGGGATGCAGGAGCTTTGTCTGAAGTACCAAGTCTTGTTGCTCGGCGATGAGATCCAGACGGGGATTGCGCGGACCGGCAGGATGCTCTGTTGCGACCACGAGCAGGTGCGGCCTGACATACTGATCCTGGGGAAAGCCCTTTCCGGTGGCACGATGCCCGTATCCGCAGTGTTGGCCGATGACGAAATCATGCTCACCCTGCATCCCGGCGACCACGGTTCAACCTTCGGGGGCAACCCCCTGGCCTGTGCCGTTGCCCAGGCGGCCATGGAGGTCGTGCTGGAGGAGGGCCTCGCTGAAAATGCAGACCGGATGGGGGCTTTGTTCCGCAGTGAGATGCAGAAAATGACCGGTGAATTTGAAATCCTCACGCTCGTACGCGGCAAAGGCCTGCTCAACGCTATTGAGATTGACACCCACGAAGACTCCGACCTTGCCTGGAAGCTATGTCTGAAATTCAGCGAAAACGGACTGCTGGCCAAACCGACGCACGGCAATAAAATCCGCCTCGCCCCCCCGTTGGTCATCACTGCCGCTCAAATCGGGGATTGTCTGGAGATTATCCGGAAATCTTTGCGGGCGTTGGAGGGGTGAGGGTGGACGGTATGGTTGCTTTCTTTCTTCCTCTGGTACATCAAAACCCCCGTAGAGACAACGCACGCGTTGTCTTTGCCCGGGGTTATGTACAATCTTCTGTGGGCTGTCTTCCTGGAGAAAAAATAATTTCACGCAAAGACGCGGAGGCGCAAAGAGAACGGTGTTTTTC
>JBMOJO010000158.1:0-8285 GCA_049315745.1 Saprospiraceae bacterium
AAATTTAAGTTTGAAACCGACGTGTTTTTCATGATTTTGCTTCGCAATATCATGAAAAACACGTCGGTTTCAAAATAATATTCTGTCGCCGAAGGCGGCAAAAACCTTTTTACACAACCCCTATCTATAGATAATTTGGCCCGAAGCGCCATGAAAAAACGGGATCGCATAGAACGCCTTTTTTCAAAAAAAGCGGATTATCCCGAACCCTTAACTTTTCTGTGGGTTGTGCCTATAAAAATAGCAGGTTTCCCCTTAACTTTCCCAAAACTCTCGGAAGATGGACAAAAATTCCTTCAGGCGATATATGTTCCTGCTCATTTTCGGGTTAAGCCATCTGAAATCTGTGGCACAGGAAGCAACTGTGGTAAATCGCCCTGCTTATCTCGAATTTTCTGCCGGAATGCATTATCTGTACCTGAGGGATGCCGGGGTTTCACCCCTGTTGTATAGCGGGCCCTTGTTCCTGACGCAGGGGGCCTGGCATAAGGAAACTGAAAAGATGCAATGGCGGGCCGATTTTGGATTTGCCATCGGAGAAATTGAAAAAGCCCGGAGTTTTGTAGTCAACTCGGATATCAACGCATTTTATCACGGCATCTCGGCCCTGCGGAATTTGCGCCAGGGCCGGCGGCTCCATCTTCTTGGCGGTTTACAATATCATGGTTTCAGCAATTACAGGGTTACGCCGGCATTTCGGAACAACGCCTCCGTAGTGGAAAGTATCAATACCCTTTTCGCAGGCGCAAAAGCCGATTACAATTTTAAGAAGCATTTTCGCGAAAGAAAAATCCTCTTCATCCGACGTAAAGGGGGTGAAAGGGTTTTCCGCCTCAGCACCCAGTTGAACCTGCCCCTTTTACACGGCGTCTGGCGCCCGGGATTTGCCTATCTCGACGATTTCACCGGAGGCGATAATACTGTAGGAAGAGACAATGAAATCCGAATCGGAGGGTTCAGGGCAATCGCCCGAACCGAATTTACCACCTGGATGCGCAACGGGAATGCCTGGAAACTCAGCTATCATTGGGATACCCAGCGCAGCCCCGGGGCACTGAACCGCCTTGAGACTGCATCCCATACCCTGGCATTTTCTCTTCTGATGCGGCTAAATTGAATTCCAGAATTTAAAAAGGTCAAACCATGCGAAATATACTCTCGCTCATCTTGTTATCGGGCCTCCTCTTTACCGGCTGCGAGGATTTGTTGCTCGATGAAAACCCGGAAAACACCAACCGGGCCAATTTCGAATTCCTTTGGAAAGAGTGCCGGGACAAATATGCTTTTTTCGATTACAAGGGCATTGACTGGGATGCCGTATATAAAAAATATTCGCCCAGGGTAAACGACAATATCAGCCAGGATTCCCTTTTCAAAGTCCTTTTTGCGATGTTGAACGAACTGCGCGACGGGCATGTCAACCTCATCTCCCCGTTCAACATTTCCCGCTATGATATTGCATTGCTCGGCCCGGAGAATATCAACGAGCGCCTGGTCCTTGAAAAATACCTCGGCCCGGATTATTATACCACCGGCCAGTTTACCCACAATTTTTTGGCCGACAAACAAATCGGCTATGTGCGTTACAAGTCCTTTTCGAATAAAGTCGGGGAATTTGACATGAGTTTCCTCCTAGTTCGGTATCGGCAAACCCGGGGTATAATCCTCGACTTGCGGCAGAATGGAGGCGGGAGTGCATTAAATGTATTTACCATCCTCAACCGCTTTGCCTCCAAAAAAACGCTGCTCTACCGCTCTTACCTCAAATCCGGCCCCGGGAAGGAAGATTTTTCCCCAGCGCAGGAAGCTTATGCAGAGCCCCCGGAAGACAAGGAAACCCCGCGCTATGGCCGGGAGCTCGTCATCCTTACCGACCGCGGCACCTTTAGCGCCGCCTCTTTCCTCACCCTTGGCGCCAAAGCCCTTCCCAACGTGACAATCATTGGCGATACTACGGGCGGTGGGCTCGGCATCCCCAACGGAGGGCAACTGCCCAACGGCTGGACCTACCGGATTTCTATCTCGCGCACGATCAGTCCGGATGGTAAGAATTATGAAGATGGCATCCCGCCGGATATCCGGGTCCTGCTCGACCCTGCACAGGTAGCGCTTGGAAAAGATAACGTAATCGAACGGGCAATCGAAGAAATCCTGAACTGATACAACGTTGCTCCGCGAGTCGGGGTTGCCCCATAAGCCCTCATCGCTGCACCCTGCCGCCGGAATTTCCTCCCATCAGGGCGCGGATTTCCTGCTCGGTGGAAAGGTTAAAGTCCCCCCTGACATAGTGTTTCAGTGCCGCAGCGGCGGCGGCAAAATCAACCGTCTCCTGAGCGCCGGCTCCCGCACCTATTCCATACAGCAAGCCGGCCATAAAAGCATCCCCTCCTCCGATGCGGTCGAGCATATCGGGCAATTCATAGGATGGAGAAGAATATATTTTGTGCCCATCGTACAAAAATCCCTGATAGGCATTGTGGGAAGCAGAATACCCCTGGCGTGCAGTCATGGCAATCAACGAGAGCCTGGGGAAACGCTCCATTACGCGCTGAAGCAATTCTTCCTGGTTTTCTGCGCGGATACCATAATAAAGTTCAAATGCAGAAGCATCCCCAAGCATCAGATCAACATACGAGGTAAGCGTAGGCATAATGGAATCCGGGGCTGCATATTGCCAGAGCTGGGCCCGGTAATTGAGATCGCAGGAAATCCGGAGGCCCATTTCCGAAGCAATCACCAGGGCTTCCAGGGTGGCATCTGCGGCACTTTTTGAAAGGGCACAGGTGATGCCAGACCAGTGCAGCCAATCCCGCCCTTCCAGAACCTCCCACCAGGGAATCATGCCGGGAGACAGTTCGGTCATACCGGAGCCATTGCGGTCGTATAATACTTTACTGCCACGCCTTCCGGCGCCTGCTTCCAGAAAGTACAACCCCAACCTTTCTCCTCCCCAAACTGCAGGCCGGATATCCACGCCATATCGGGATAATACGCCCAGCGCCGCCCGCCCCAGTTCATGGTTAGGCAACCTTGTGGCAAAACCGGCTGAAATGCCGAGCTGTGCGAGCGAAATAGCGACATTGGCTTCTGATCCGCCATAGTTAGCATCAAAAGAATTCGTCTGGACCAGACGAAGCCCATCCGGCGGGCTCAAGCGGAGCAGGATTTCTCCGAAACACAGGATTTTCATGAAGTATAATTTTTAGGGGCCATGCCTACCGTTGAGAAAAGTAAGTGTACCCCATAGGTGCAGCATAAATATTGCCTTCATCTCTTAAAAGACGCAAAAAACTTTGTATCCCCTGTCTTTTTCCAATTTTTTTTTGAAACGATTAAGGGTAATCACAGGCATTGACGTCTTCCTTTAAATCATTTGTTCATTCAACATTTTTACTGGCATGAAGCGATTATTACCACTTAAAATTTTGTTGCTGTTGGCATTTTGCCAGGCAAATGTAGGTTTGCTGGCAACGGAAGTGCCTGTTTCCATCGGCATTACGCGGCAAGCTTTCAAAGTTTCCGGAAAAATAACCGACCAGGCAGGCGAGCCCCTTATCGGAGCCACTATCCTGGAAAAAGGAACAAGCAACGGGACGTTTACGGATTTGGATGGCATGTATGCACTCGAAGTTAATGACGGCAATGCCATATTGGTAGTTTCTTATACCGGTTCTGAAACCAAAGAAGTTCCAGTCAACAATCAGGCGATCCTCAACATTGTACTCAAAGACGGTACCGAACTGGAAGAAGTGGTCGTTGTCGGGTACGGCATTCAGAAAAAAAGCCAGACTACGGGAGCAATTTCCTCCATTTCCAACAAACTCATTGTGGAAGTTCCGGTCACAAACGCCCGGCAGGCACTGCAAGGCCGTGCAGCAGGTGTAGATGTCGTTCAGGCCGGATCCAAACCTGGTGCTGCGCCCCAAATCCGTATCAGAGGCCGGCGCTCCTTCAATGCGACCAACGACCCGCTGTATGTCGTGGACGGAATCCCGCTCGCCGGGGGCATTGACGATATCAACCCCCAGGATATCCAGAGTATGGAAGTCCTGAAAGATGCTTCTTCTACTGCGATCTACGGCGCCAGGGGCGCCAACGGCGTTGTACTGGTTTCAACTAATCGGGGAAAAGCAGGTAAAACCTCCATAAGCATCAATTCCTTTGCGGGCCCTAATCAGTCACTCGGACAAATTGAACTCTTTAACGGGGCCGAATTTGCAGAATACAAGCGCGAATCCCGCCGTGCCACCGGCAACTATCCTGCAGGCCCTGCTACGGATGCCGCGGACGCCCTGCTCTTTGAAGCAGTGGAACTCGACGGGATAAAAAGAGGTAGAACAACCGATTACCAAAGCTATCTCTTGCGCCAGGGCCTGATCCAGTCGCACCAGATCGGCGTTTCCGGCGGGAACGAGAAAACGCAGTTCTACTTGTCGGGTAACTTGTTCAATGACGTAGGGGTAGTTAGAAATCAGGATTTTACAAGAAACTCCTTCCGACTCAACCTCGATCACCGCATCAACGACAAGATTAAAATCGGGATATCCACCATGGGCGTGTATTCGGTCCGAAATGGCGAAAACTTTAACCCGCTCGGTGGGGCCTTACAGGAAAATCCCCTTGGAAAACCCTATGACGACCAGGGCAATCTCATCTTCCTCCCCACTACGGATGGCCTGCGCACCAACCCCATCGCAGAAATTGCCGAAGGCGCATTTGTGGACGAAACCAAGCGGTACCGCATTTTCAACAGTGTCTATGGAGAATGGAATATCACCAACGGACTTACTTATCGCCTCAATTTCGGCCCGGATTTTACCATTCGCCGTTCCGGCCTATTCCAAGGAAGCCTCACCAATGCCCGTCGCAACGGCCTGGCACTTGGCTCGATTACCAATGGCCAGTCCTTCAACTATACCCTTGAAAATATTCTGAATTACACCAAGACGATTGGCAGCAAGCACAATTTTAATTTCACTGCCCTTCAATCGGTTCAAAAAGACAATACCGAGTTTTCCAGCATGACCGTCCTCGGCATCCCCGCTCAAACACAGTCTTTTTACAATCTTGGCGCCGCCAGCCAGGTTTCGGCTGTTGGTTCGGGCCTTGTACAGTGGATCCTGCTCTCCTATATGGGTCGGGTCAATTACTCCTTCGACGACCGGTTCCTGTTCACCGCTACCCTGCGCTCCGATGGTTCCTCTCGCTTTGGCGCAAATACAAAGTGGGGTTATTTCCCGTCTGTAGCCGTAGGATGGAATATTGCAAGCGAGGAGTTTCTTCAAAAAGCGACCTGGATAGACCAGTTAAAACTACGTGCAAGCTATGGTGCCATCGGCAACCAGGCCATTGACCCCTACCAAACACAATCCCTCCTTACCCGAAGCTCCTATGCGTGGAACACATCCCCCGCCTTCGGTTACCGCCCCGGCACCACCGGCAACCCCGACCTTCGCTGGGAAACCTCCACTACTGCCAATCTCGGCCTCGACTTCAGTTTGTTCCTCGGCAGGATAAACGGTAGCTTGGAATATTACCAGACGATCACTTCCGACCTCCTCGCGCCTCAGCCCCTTCCCACCTCTACAGGTTTCGATGGATTTGTGACGAATATCGGCAAAACCAGAAACCGTGGGCTTGAACTCACCCTCTCAACGATTAATGTGGATGGCAACAAATTCAAATGGACGACCGACTGGTCCTTCATGCGCAACCGCGAAGCCATCCTCGAACTCGCCAACGGCAAAGTGGACGATATTGCCGCCGGAAGGTTTATCGGACAACCGCTCAGCGTATTTTTTGATCTGGAGAAAATTGGGATCTGGCAAACTTCCGAACTTGATAAAGCCACTGCCTACGGCTTCAAACCCGGCGAGATAAAAATCAAAGACCAGAACAACGATGGCAAAATTGATGCCAACGACCGCGTAGTCCTGGGCACTGCGGTCCCCGATTGGGCCGGTGGCCTTACCAATCGGTTTGAGTTCGGTGGTTTCGATCTCAGCTTTTTCGTTTTTGCCCGGGTTGGCCAAATGTTGCGCAGTCGTTTTCATGACAGCTACAACACCCTTTTTGGACGCTACAACAACCTCAAAGTGGACTATTGGACTCCCAACAACCCAACCAATGCCTATCCGCGGCCCAATCAGAACCAGGAGTTCCCGCGCAACGCCTCGGCAATGTCCTACTTCGATGGTTCCTTCCTAAAGGTGCGCAATATCAATTTCGGGTACAACTTCAGCAAAAAAGCAGCTTCAAGCCTCAGGATGGAGAGCCTCCGGGTATATTCCAGTATCCAGCAGCCCTTTATTTTCTCTTCCTATAGAACGAAACACAAGGGAATTGATCCCGAGACCCAAATTGATGCCGAACAAGGCGTAGGTGGCGGAGAAATCAACGACCTCGTCTCTCCTGCTATCCGCAGCATCACCTTCGGCGTTAGCGCCCGGTTCTAAACAACAGGCTTTTCACTGACAAAACAATACCAACCATGAAAAATAATATTCGATTGCTCTTTAAATTGCCCTTCGCAGCATTCCTGATAGCTGTTTTGCTGCCGGTATCCTGCAGCAAGGAAGCACTTGATGAAAATGTCATCTCCAATGTCGGAACAGATTACCTCAACACCGCTGCCGGATTCAATGACGGCGTCCGCGCCGCTTACGCGAGCCTGAGGAGCTGGTACGGCACGGAGCGCGGCAACAACCTGACGATTTTCGGCACCGATACCTACACCAACGGTTCTGATGGGTCCTGGAAGTTCATAAACCAATATACGGCCCAGTTTGATCCCCGTACGGCTATCCTGCAGGAAGTCTGGGACGAATTCTACCGGGGAATCAACGTCTGTAATTCCGTAATAGAGCGCGCTGCAAACGTCACTGGAATAGACCCTGTGGTATTGAAACAGCGGGTCGGTGAAGTCAAATTCCTTCGTGCACAGTACTACTTCATCCTGACCCAGTTATTCGGCGGCGTGGACCTCCGGCTTAGCGAAACCAAGGCGCCCACAAAAGAAGCCAAAAGGGCCACCATTCAGGAAATGTACGCGGCTATCGTCAAAGACCTGGAAAGCGCTATCCCTGATCTCGAAAACAAAGCCCGTTCCACCGACTACGGGCGGGTAACCAGGGCTGCAGCCGAACACCTGCTCGCGCTGGTGTACCTCACCAAGGCCACCTCTGAGGCAAAAGCTGCTGATGACTATGCCAAAGCAGAAACCCTGGCCAAAAACGTGATCAATAATTACGGGATTAAGTTACTCCCTGATTTCGCCTCCGTACATCAGGAAGGCAATGAAATGAACGAAGAGGTCATTTTTGCCACCCAATATACCCGCGACCCGCTCACCAACAGCACCGGCAACAATGCCCATGTGTTTTTTCTGATGGAGTACGATGTACAACCCGGAATGCGGCGCGATGTGGCAAACGGAAGGCCCTTCAAACGCTACAAACCTACCAATTACTGCCTGGAAACGGTTTTCGCACCGGCTAACCGCGACAAAGACAGCCGGTATTTCAAAACTTTTGTGGACATCTACCGCAGCAATCGTCCGGGAACATTTTCCACTACCTTCGACAATTCCAAACCCTCCGTAACCTTCGCCGCCGGCGATACGGCGATTTATCTTCCAGGAGTCGAATGGCCCAGCGCCCAAAGGGCTACCAGACGCTTCCAGGTGCTTACGCCTTCATTATATACGGAAAAACTTTACCCAAGCCTGCGTAAGCACATAGATGGCGGCCGTGCAGACCTTTTCCAGTTCGAAGGCGGAAGGGATTACATCAACTACCGCCTTGCAGAAACCTACCTCATCCTCGCAGAGGCACAGTTGATGCAAAATAAAAAAGAAGAAGCAGCCAACTCCATTAACGTTGTGCGCAGAAGGGCAGCATGGCCTGGACGGGAAAAAGACATGGAAATTACCGCAGCCGGCCTGACCATGGATTTTCTGATGGAAGAAAGGGAACGCGAACTCCTCGGCGAACAAAAGCGCTGGTTTGACCTCAAGCGCTGGGGAGTCCTGATAAAACAGGTCCAGTTGTACAATCCCCAAGCGGCGGCAAATATCAAAGCGCACCATGTCCTTAGGCCAATTCCACAAGTTCAGATTGACCGGGTTGCCGGTGGTGCAAGCAGCTTCCCGCAAAATCCGGGGTACTAAATGGTATTTTTACGGCACTTCACGCCAAATTAAATTTGGATTGAGGCATCTTTTTCCTGATTTTTTGAAGCAAAATCAGGAAAAAGATGCCTCAATCCAAAGAATATGAGATTGTGTA
>JBMOJO010000462.1:0-1878 GCA_049315745.1 Saprospiraceae bacterium
ACGCCCAGGGTGAAATACGTACCAACGAAAAAGGGGAAAAAATCATCGTCCTGCCCGATGGAACCTGGCAGTTGTTCGGCCAGTCGCAAGGTGGTACGGATTATCCGAAGTCAACTGTTGAAATCGGCTCCCTGAACGTATCCGTGCGCTTGACAGAAGAAGATGCCCTTCGCATTGCCACGCGCAGGATGCAACTTGCGCGGGAGGCTGTCGTCATCGCTTCCAATCGGGAAAGGCAGGCAACCCTTCAGCGCGAACGCATCGAAGCGGAAATGAAGACTACGGCCTCTGCTGCGCCTGCCCAAAGCCTTGATGCCCAAAGGAACACCCTGCGCGTTACAGCGGCCCGAGAGAACGAACTCGAGGCTAAAAAGGAAACGGCGTTGGCCCGCAAAGAGTTGGAAACCGCAGAAAGGGCCGCTAATTCCGGGGATTACCTGCAGGAACTTAACAAGGTACAGGCTGTCCGGCCGAGCCAGGTGAACTTACCTAAAGCCAACGAATTGGTTCAGTCCTATGCGCCCACTTTCCTGGCTGCTGCCAACGCAGGATATGCACTTGATACAGACTTAAAGGATGGCCTTGCCGCAAGGGCGCCCGGGGCTGCCTGCGCCTTCACATTCAATGGCATGGACGAGTCCGGCGGCAGGTGGCGTAAAGAACTCCGCAAGGAGCTGCTGTTTACTTATACCCACGAGCGCCTCAGGCTCTTTCTCAAGGACAAAGAATATTTGCGGTGTGAGGGCTTCATGACCGCCTCCGGCGGCTTCCGTTCCCTCGTGCTCGAATTCACGTTTGTCCTTCCCAATGCGCGGGAGGCTTATGGCTTTATCGAAAAAGGGAGCGTCCTTACCCTGCGCCTCCTGAACGGCCAACACGTTAACCTCGCTTCCGGGCCGATGGCGAAAGGCAGCTATGATACCCGCCGGGAAGAGCTCACCTATCGCGTAGAGTACCTGATTGACCAGAGTGTCTTGGGCCTGCTGAATGCCAGCGAACTAGATGCGGTGCGGGTATTCTGGAGTTCCGGCTATGAGGAATATCCCGTCTATAACCTCGATTTTTTCATGAAACAACTGGCTTGTCTGGATAAATAGACTGGTTGCGATGGGTTGCCGCGATGGGAAAATGTGCATTTTACCTTCCCGGATATCCCTGCGCAACAAGTCTGATCAGAATGTTCCTGTCCCTGGCGCGCAGACCTGTCTTCGACGGCTCGGCCCGCGCTTTGCCGCCCCATGCCGCAGGACAATGCTGTTTATAGAATACGATAGCTATGATGGAAACCGAAGAACGCGAACAACTTCCCGTACAAATGCTCGGCCTCAAACTGCCGACCGACCCGCGCTGGGTGAACCTGGCAGAAATGTCCCTGGAGGATATCCTTACCGATCATGCGTATTGCGAGCAAAAAGCAGCGACCTCTTGCATTACCCTTATCCAGGGCTACCCCGAAAAAGAAGAAATGGTGCGCGAACTCGCCCCGATCGTCACAGAGGAGTGGGGCCACTTCCGGCTGGTATTGCAGGAACTTGAAAAACGCAAGCTGAAACTGGGGAAACAACGTAAAGACGAGTATGTAAACCGCCTGCTGGCGTTTCAGTTGAAAGGAGGGTCACGGGAAGAACGCCTTTTGGAAAAGCTGCTGGTCTGTGCACTGATCGAAGCACGCAGCGCCGAGCGCTTCCGATTGCTTTCCCTCTATATCGGGGACGATAAACTAAAGGACTTTTATCATAAGTTCATGGTCTCAGAGGCAGGCCACTATCGCTTGTTCCTCGACCTTGCGCGACTCTACTTTGACGAAACGCGCGTGCGCACGCGTTGGCAACAGTTTCTGGAATATGAAGCCGGAATCATGAAAGACCTGGAGCTAAG
>JBMOJO010000159.1:0-8249 GCA_049315745.1 Saprospiraceae bacterium
CAAAAACCTTTTTACACAACCCCAAATGATTATTTGGCGCGAAGCGCCGAAAAAAGATTTTTTACACGAGCACCCATTACCTTCCCTTCTTTTTCAGGCTCCCATGTAAGCGATCATCAGAGGATAAATATCATTAAAAAGCGACAATTTTATGGGACAACAGATTCCAATTTCCACGTCTTTCAACTTGCCGGACGGACGCGAGGTAGTAATCGAAACAGGCAAGATCGCCGCCCTTGCGGACGGCTCGGTAGTTTTGCGCACCGGCAATACCATGCTTTTTGCTACAGTGGTTTCTGCTAAGGAAATCCGCGAAGGGCAGGATTTTTTCCCTCTTTCGGTGGATTATCAGGAGAAGTTTGCCTCCGCAGGCCGGATCCCGGGTAATTTTTTCCGTAGGGAAACGAAATTATCGGATTATGAAGTATTGATTTCCCGGCTCGTTGACCGGGCAATCCGCCCGCTGTTCCCCGACGGGTATATGTACGACACACAGATTATCATCAACCTGATTTCCGTAGATAAGGATGTGATGCCGGATTGTCTTGTCGCCCTTGCGGCATCTGCAGCACTCTCGGTCTCGAATATCCCGTTTCAGGGCCCTATCTCCGAGGTGCGGGTAGCCCGTATCAATGGCGAGTACCGCATCAACCCCAATAAATCCGAGCTTTTGGCAGCCGACATGGATTTCATCGTCGGGGCGACGGCTGAGAATGTAGTGATGGTAGAAGGGGAGGCGAAAGAATGTTCGGAAAAAGATATGGTAGCGGCGATAAAAGTTGCCCACGAAGCGATCCAGGTGCAGATTGAGGCGCAACGCCGTCTGGCACAACTGGTTGGGGAAAAAGCGCTGGTGAAGCGCGAAGCCCCTGCCCTGCCTTCCAACCCCGAGCTGGAGTCCGCCATTCATGCTATGGCCCAGGAGAAACTTCATCAGATTGCCGTTTCGGCTACTGCGAAGCAGGTACGCCGTACCGGGTTCGAAGAAGTAAAAGCAGCGGTAATCAAATCACTGCTGGAAACCCACGGGGAGGTTTTCGTGGCAGAAAATAAAAAATTTATTGGCGAGATTTTCGACGACCTCAAGAAGAAGGTTGTCCGCGAGCTCGTCCTCGCGGACGGACGCCGTCTGGACGGACGTGGGCTGGAGGATATTCGTCCGATCTGGTGCGAAGTTGATTACCTGCCTTCAACGCATGGCTCGGCAATTTTCACCCGCGGCGAAACCCAGTCCCTGACTTCGGTCACCCTGGGCACCAAGCTCGACGAGGCGATGATGGACAACGCGCAGTCGCTTACCTTCGAGAAATTCCTGCTGCACTATAACTTTCCCGGCTTTTCGGTGGGGGAGGTCAAGCCACAACGCGCACCCGGGCGCAGGGAGGTAGGACACGCAAACCTCGCCGCACGTTCCCTCCGTCAGGTTCTTCCGACGGGGCTGCCCTATACGGTCCGCGTAGTCTCCGATATTATGGAATCCAACGGTTCTTCTTCTATGGCGACGGTATGCGCGGGTTCCCTGGCCTTGATGGATGCGGGGATACAGATCAAACGCCCCGTCTCGGGTATCGCCATGGGCCTGATCGCAGATGGTACCCGTATGGCTATCCTGAGCGACATCCTCGGCGATGAAGATGCACTTGGGGATATGGATTTCAAAGTGACCGGTACGGAAAACGGCATCACCGGCTGCCAGATGGATATCAAGGTGGACGGTCTGCCCTACGAGGTGATGGAACAGGCGCTTGAACAGGCGCGCAGAGGCCTTCTGCATATTCTTTCCAAAATGCAGGAAGTCATCCCTGCCCCGCGGGAGGATTATAAGCCACATGCGCCCCGGATTGTCGAGATGATTATAGACAAGAGCTTTATCGGTGCGGTTATCGGCCCGGGCGGCAAGGTAATCCAGGAAATCCAGGCGGAAACGGGAACGATTATCAATATTACGGAAGTAGGCGACAAGGGGGTCGTAAATGTGGCCAGCAGCGATAAGGCTTCAATTGACGCCGCACTGGACCGGATTAGAAAAATCACATTCGTACCCGAAGTTGGGGACGTTTATCGGGCAGTTGTGAAATCGGTGATGCCCTATGGCGTCTTTGTCGAATTTAGCGGAAAAAGTGGCCTGCTCCACGTATCGGAAATTTCCCATTCCAGGATCGAAAACGTCGAAGAACACTTTAAGGAAGGTGACGAGGTAAAGGTCAAACTGATCGAAGTGGATAAAAAGACGGGTAAGCTCCGCCTGTCGCGCAAAGCCCTGTTGCCCCCGCCACAAAAAAATGGCCAGGGCAAACAAGAAGAAGAGGAAGGCGAGGGCCAGCAGCAGCCGCGCGAGCGCCGCGATGATCGGGACCGCAGAGATAAAAGAAGGTAAAAAGAAACTTTTTTTTAAAAAAAAGCGTATAAGTTGTAGTATCGTTTTAGACGAAGTGGCTGAAAACGGGATATTTGGCGCGGTCGCCATCTAAACCCTAAGCTGCTCAAAGAAATACGGCTGTACAGGGGTTGTGTAAAAAAGTTTTTCACGGCGCTTCGCGCCAAATAATGTTTTGACAGACGCCTTATTTTAACGATTTCGCGAAGCGAAATCGTTAAAATAAGGCGTCTGTCAGAAGAAAATTCTGCCGCCGCAGGCGGCAAAAGACCTTTTACACAACCTCCGTGCAACCCACTTGTGCGAGTAGCAAGCCCTTTTTTTTAATAGTCCTTTTGCAGCGAAGTCATTACAACCCTTATGCGCCAATTAAAAATTACCAATAAAATCACTTCGCGGGAAAGCCTCGCGTTGGATAAATACTTGCATGATATCGGCAAGATAGCTATGCTCTCGGCGGATGAGGAGGCGGAACTTGCCCGCAAGATACGCCAGGGCGATCAGGAAGCGCTCGATAAACTGACGAGGGCCAACCTCCGGTTTGTGGTCTCTGTGGCAAAGCAGTACCAAAACCAGGGCCTTTCCCTGAGCGACCTGATCAACGAAGGGAATGTCGGCCTCATGAAGGCGGCCAAGCGCTTCGACGAAACTAAGGGTTTCAAGTTCATTTCTTATGCCGTTTGGTGGATCCGGCAGTCTATTCTTCAGGCAATTGTGGAGTATTCACGGATCGTGCGCCTCCCCCTGAATAAGATTGGCTCTTACAACAAGGTGAACGAAGCCTTCCTTTCCTTCGTACAGGAGTTCGAACGGGAGCCCTCGAGCGAAGAGCTGGCAGAGCTGCTCAATATGAGCGCCAAGGAGGTGGCCAACGTAATGAAAGGCAGCAGCCGTCACGTTTCGGTAGATGCACCGATCAGCGGGGAAGAGGGGGATACGACAATGCTCGACGTGATCTCCGGGGAAGATAATATGATCCCCGATGCACGGCTGATGGAAGACTCCCTGAAAGAGGAAGTACGCCAGGGGCTGGCCATACTGTCCTCCCGGGAAGTCGAGGTACTCTCCGCTTATTTTGGGCTGGATGGCCAAAAACCACTTACCCTGGAGGAAATCGGAGAAATGTACGACCTTACCCGCGAACGGGTGCGCCAAATCAAAGAGCGCGCAATCCGCCGCTTGAGGAAATCCTACAATAAGAACGCGCTTCGCTCCTACCTGGGCTGAGACGGTCTTTGGAGTTCTGTGAAAAGTCTTTTCATGGCGCTTCGCGCCAAATTATGTTTCGAGAGACGCGTCATTTTCACGATTTCGCGAAGCGAAATCGTGAAAATAACGCGTCTCTCAACAGAGTCTGAGGTTGTGTAAAAAGTAATTTGCCGCCTGCGGCGGCGAAATTTTATATTGAAACCGTGCTTGATTCATTGATTTTGCGAAGCAAAATCAATGAATCAAGCACGGTTTCAAATGATTATTTGGCACGAAGCGCCGAAAAAAGACTTTTTACACAACCTCAGACTCTGTACACAACCCCGATTTAAGCATAACGTTTAGAAAACAACAGGCTATGGGGGTATTGGCCCTTTCCGCATTGATCCTCGCCGGCGCCGGCTTCGTATTGTTCGCGCAGTCGGCACCGAATTTTAAGCCGGGACAAAAAAAAGTCCTGGCCGACCTGAAGCTGATCCGGGATGAAGTGCTGGCGCTGTCATCCGATTTGGCACCTATCCGTAAAGAAGACCTGGAAACGCTTTCGTCCAAAGAAACGGGATCAAGTGTCAAGAAAAGGTTCGTTTCGAACTATAAAGGGATATTCGTGACCATCTTCGATGAACACGCCGTGGCATACTACTGCCGCCGTTACCTCTCGAATAAAAGCGATGCCCTCATTTTTGCCAAAACGACCCGGCATGAATTCTTCTATTGGTTGCGCAACGGCGTTTGCGAAATCATGGTGGACGAACAGCAGTTGGGAAAATACGATGAGGCATCCGGCGTACTCGCCGGGGCACGAACGAGTAAACCGATCGCGAGGTTGGAAAAAAAACCTAGCGAAAATTCAGGTGGAGTCTTATTTATCCAGGATCGCCAAATCGCCCGCCTGGCCCCCCCGAAGCCCAACGCAAAAGACGTACTCAGCCGCCGGGTCTTCGAGTTTGTCCAAAACGAGCTCTCCCCGGAGGAAGAAGCCATCGTACTGGCAATTGCTATTCTTGAAATGGTCCGGCATAAAGGGGTGCTCAGCTAATACGGAATTATTGGTAACTATTTACCAGGGGTATCCGCGGCTTCGCCGCGAAGGATTTTATTTGGAATGCGTGCATTCTGAGGTTGTGTAGAAAGGTTTTTGCCGCCTGCTGCGGCAGAATATTCTTATGATAGACACGTCATTTTCACGATTTTGCGAAGCGAAATCGTGAAAATGACGTGTCTATCAAAACATAATTCGGCGCGAAGCTACTTTTGTGTTTTTCGCCGGGCGTCCCGTCGCAATCCGTTCAATAGGGTCCTGCCGGCAACTTTTTTACGCCGGGATTGTTCTAAATGGCTAAATTTACCGCTACAAGACAATCGGGCGCCCTATGGAATTTTCAAAAAAAATCAACCTCTTCATCTACCGCTTCCGCGAACGCGGACTGGAAGTGTTTCTGGTCAATCACGCAGATGAGGATAGCTGGAAAGTCCCACAGCCTGCCGCTGCCGGAGACAAGGCATCTTTCGATGAAGCAAAAATGATCGAGTTGGAGCCTGTCCACCAAGATAATGGAGAGATTGAAAAAGCCGTTGCCGTAGAAGCAGACTGGCACGAAATTCCCTCCTTGCGCGAAATGCTCTTCGAAGACGCGCGCTACCTCAAAGATAAGCTATTCGAAATAGAAGGCGGTGCGTTTTTCGCCGCCAAAGAGGCCTTCAAAGAGTTGTTGCCGCATCAGTACAAGCAGCTCAAGGAGCTCATTGAGGTACTTTCAGACCGAAATTCCACAAAAAATATCTGAATACCACCGATCTGTTTTTTTCCAAATATTTTTTTAGTACATTTGAGCAAGGTTTGTGGTAAATAAAAGCTATGAAATTTTTTGTTGATACGGCCAGCCTCGCCCAAATACAGGAAGCCGGCGACTTGGGTATCCTGGACGGCGTCACTACCAACCCCTCCCTGATGGCTAAGGAGGGAATCGTCGGCGAGGAACGCGTGCTGGATCATTACCGTGCGATCTGCGGGATCGTCAAAGGGGATGTCAGCGCAGAGGTTATTGCTACCGATTTTGCCGGTATGGTACGCGAGGGTCGTCAGCTTGCCGCACTAGCCCCCAATATCGTGGTAAAGGTACCGATGATCAAGGAGGGGGTAAAAGCAATCAGCTATTTCTCGGAGCATGGTATCCGGACTAATTGTACGCTGGTTTTTTCTGCTGCCCAGGCGATTCTCGCCGCTAAAGCGGGTGCCACGTACCTCTCCCCGTTTATCGGCAGGATTGATGATATCAACTGGGATGGCATGGGCCTGATCCGGGAGATCGCGGAGATCTATGCGATCCAGGGTTACGATACCGAGATTTTGGCAGCTTCTATACGCAGTTCCAGGCATATTGTAGAGGCGGCCAAGGCAGGTGCCGATGTCGTAACCTGCCCGCTGTCGGCAATCCTGGGGATGCTCACACATCCGCTCACGGATATCGGTCTTGAAAAGTTTCTGGCAGACCATGCCAAAGCCAACCTTGAGCAGACGGTTTAGACACAGGCCCGAGGGGAGGGAAAAGGGCTGTTTCAAGCCGGTAACGCCCTTCAATAGGTATATTATTCTTTCGGACAGAGGTTATCTATATATCAAATTTCGGGGGGCAGCTGCAACGCTGCTCCCTTTTTCATTTAGGTGGAACGCTCACAACGCGGCAATTTCCGGTAGGATCTGCCGGATCATTAGATCCACCACGGCATAAGTATCCTGTACAAAAGTTTTTTTGATCCGGTTGCCGAGGATGACGTTGCAGGAAATGGCGTGGTGGCCGAGCATCCTGGACAGACCGAAGAGCGCGGAAGTCTCCATTTCAAAGTTGGCAATCCGGTATTGAAGGAAACGGAAGTGGCGCAACTGGTCAAGTTGTTCTGCCCCGATACGGACAGGCCCGCGCAGCCGGCGGCCCTGAGGGCCATAGAAGCCGGGGCTGGTAATCGTAATGACCTGCTCGAGTCCCGTCCCAAGCTTTTCGGCGAGGTGTGCACTGCCTTCGAACATATAGGGCAGGGTGGGGAGCTCGAAATGGAAAGATAAAAATTCCTGGAAATCATCAAAGAGCTGTGCCTCCCGCAGCGTGGGCGTTGTCTGATAGAAGTGCATGAGGTTGTCAAACCCGAGGCCAAAGCGCGACAGGACGATTTGCCCGGGCGCGATATCTTCCTGCAGCGAACCACTGGTGCCCAGCCGGATAATATTCAGGGTACGGTGATTTGCTTTGGGAACCCTTTGGGCAAAATCGTAGTTGGCTAAAGCATCCAGCTCGTTGATCGCGATATCCATATTATCGGGCCCGATGCCGGTCGAGAGCACGGTGAGGCGTTTTCTGCCGATATAGCCGGTATGGGTGACGAATTCGCGTTTCGCCACGCTTAATTCGATGGTATCGAAATGGCCGGAAATTCTGGCAACCCTTTCGGGATCGCCCACCGTGATGACCGTGTCGGCAATATCTTCGGGTGCGAGGCCGAGATGGTAGATTTTCCCGTCGGGGGTAAGTACCAGTTCTGATTGCGGCGTTTGCTGCATAACCGTTTTATTTAACAGAGTTTTCGTGACAGGCTTCTCCGGTCTTCAGAACGGCTATTCACCTGCGGCAATTCTTGCCCTGGCCAAGGTAAGGGTCACGAGCAACTGCTCCTGCTCGGTGAGGTTTGAATTATCTATAACGATGCAGTCGGGCGCTTTAAGCAGTGGGCTGTCGCTTCTGGTGCTGTCAATATAATCGCGTTCCAGCAAGTTTCGTCGGATTTCTTCGGGGGTGAGGGACAGCCCGGCACGCTGAAGCTGGAGCCAGCGCCTGTTTACCCGTACTTCCAGTCCTGCCGTAAGGAATATTTTGAGGGCTGCCGAGGGGAAAACGACTGTGCCGATATCCCTTCCGTCCATTGCGATTCCCCGTTGGGCCCCCAGTAGCTGTTGCTGGCGGACTAATTGCCGGCGGACTTCAGGGATAGTGGCAACGCTGCTGACCATAGAGGCGACTTCTATGCCACGTATCTGGTGTTCTACGTCCCGGCCGTTGAGCAGGGTCCTGGGGCCGGAGGGATGATTTTCAAAACCGATGTGAATTTCCGGAAGCGCGTTTACGACTGCCTGGCGCTCGGATGGTGGGATGTGATGTTGCTGGAGAAAAAGGGTTACTGCCCTGTACATCGCGCCGGAATCAATATAGGTATAGTTCAGCTCCCGGGCAACAGCTTTTGCCAGGGTGCTTTTTCCGCAGGAGGAGTAACCATCTATTGCAATGATAATACGGTTCACACTGAATATCTGAGGATGAATAAAGGGCGCCTGTCGCATTTGCCGGATACCATTGCGAAGGTTCGAAAACAAAATCACCGGCTTTGCACATTAAATGCCGGTGATTTTGTTTCGGGCCGCAGGCAGCGCACAGCGTGTGTACCTGTCAGTATTCGTCTTCGTTGAAAAGAAAGTCATCTTTTCGCGGGTAGTCGGGCCAGATATCTTCGATCCCCTCGTACATTTCCCCTTCGTCTTCCATTTCCTGGAGATTTTCGATTACTTCGAGGGGAGCCCCGGAACGAATGGCATAATCAATCAGCTCATCCCGGGTGGCAGGCCAGGGGGCATCTTCCAGATATTGGGCGAGTTCTAATGTCCAATACATAGGTA
>JBMOJO010000463.1:0-1870 GCA_049315745.1 Saprospiraceae bacterium
TCCTTGACGCGTAAATTGGTAGAAAAAGCCCGGATGCAGGTAAAAGGAGGCTTGGTGGTCCATTCCAATACATCGCCATTGCCGGCGGCAAAAAGGACGTACCGGCCGTCCGGACTGAAGCAGGTTACCTTTTTTCTGAAAGGCGCCTTTTCGCTGAAAAATGTTTTCCTGCTGAGGAGGGCACCAAAAAAATTGGCCCTGAGCGGTGGTTTGCCCCAGCGCGAAAGTCGGATGCTGTTGAGCTCAATTTTGCGCAGGTCGAGGAGCTGGAGGTTGGCACCGGAAAGTTCTCCTCTCGACAATACCATGATCCGGAGCAGGTTAGGGAGGGCAAAGCCGAGGGATTGTTCCCGGAAGTTGCCCCTGCAAAGTTCGAGGGCCCGGGCTATCCTGTTAGGTTTCCCGGCAGATAAAGCCCAGGCTGGGAGATACGCGGAAGTACCGGGATCAACATAATGCTCTCCTTCAATTTCGCCGATCATTTTACAAAGCGCATCGTCGAGGCGGGAGTTGCGCAGGATTGGGGGGAGTTCGCCCCTGGAAATGCCGAGGTCAATTTGGTTGAGGAGGTGGCGGGCGGCAAAATAATCGCGGAACAGGTTTTGCAAAAACCGGACGCCATCATTTTCCTCGATCAGCAGGGCCAGTTTTTCCATACTCACGTCCCGGATAACCCGGTTAAATAATTGCCTTGGGGGAAGCCCTGCAAATTTGGTTTCATCCAGGTAGCGGTCAAAATCCCGGTCGAAAGTATCAAAGAATTGTTCGGTGAGCAGTTCCGGGACGGCCCTCCCGAGAAGGGCCCGCAGGTTAAGTTCCGGATTTTCCTTCCGGCTGATCACGGAGATGTTGGCTTTATACATCGTCCAGGCTACCCAGGGCAAGAGGTGTTCGAGGATGAAGCGCTGAAAGGCGATTTCCCCGGGGTTTTTGGCCTGTTTTGCCTGAATGCTTTGCAGGGCCATGAGCTCGACGTTGCAGAGCAGCTCTCCGGCCCTGGTAATTTCTGTTTTAAAAGGTGTTTTTGCCGATTTTTCGATGGATTCGGCGCTGACTTTATACAAGGCCAGCATCATCGGATTGCTGAGCAGCGCTGTCAGACCGGTGCTGAGCGGAACGGCGTCGCCGAGGTATTTGCGGATATCGAGGGGGGAAAGGGGCTGTAATTCGAGCAAATGGAAAATAGCGGGCCAGTTTTCGGTGGTATGGCGCTGGCGAATATCCTCCTGGGCAGTGAGAATAATCTGAAGATTGGGGTAGGGTTCCGGGTTACTGAGCAAGGTGATTTCCTCAATAATGCCGTGCATTTTTTCAGTGCTGACATAATGCAGCCCATCGAGGAGCAGGAGTACGTTTGGCGGGCCCTCGCTGTGGTTGTCCCCAAGAAAATCTTTGAGGTCTTCAATATAGTAGAGGTCGCGAAGTTGTTCGCGGATAAAAGAGCTGTTTCGATTGTCACCCCATTCGTTGATTTCTTCCACAGCGATATAGAGTGGAATGGGGTCGGACGCAACGCCCTTGTCCGGGTTGGCATTGTGCAGGAAATGGTCCCAGAGATAGTCGAGGGAGACGGTTTTGCCCATGCCGCCTTTTCCGGTCAATACGGCGTGGGTTAGGGGGCGGGACCAGAGTTTTCGGATGGTGGTTTCGAGTTGGAGATTTTCTCCATCCAACGCTACAATAATGGGGATTATATTCGATTCCTGCTGCTGTTCCTTGTCTTTTAAAAGGGCGTCTTCGATACGCAGATAGCGGAAAGCCCCCTGGTGAAGGGCTTCATGCCGTTCCCGGGAAGCTTTCCGGAGTTCGCTCATGGGCAGGAAGGGGTCGCCAATTTTCCAGTCGAGGTCATTTTCCTGAGGGGCATAGA
>JBMOJO010000464.1:0-1866 GCA_049315745.1 Saprospiraceae bacterium
CGCGCTGAGGGTCTTTCACCCCACTGATTTTAAAAGGGGAAGCCGTGTGGAATACTAGTTCGCAGCCGTCCATGGCTTTTTGGAAGGAGCCGTGCCGCAGGAGGTCTGCTTCAAGCAATTCGAGTCGTCCTTCGTACTGTTTTGCCATATCTTCCAGGTGGGAGAGCCGCTCATTTTTGGCTAAGTTGCGCACGGTACCCCGCACGCGGTATCCCTTTTCCAGGAGATATTCGATAATCCAGGAAGCGATATACCCCCCTGCCCCGGTAACGAGGATTGGTTTGGAACTGTCAATAACGCGCATAGCGAGAAAATTTGTACTTTGCAGCGGTGAAAAGGCTCAAGCTGTCCTCTTTCACAACATCGGTAAGTTCACCTGGTTGAATTCAAACCCTGGAGTTTTTCAACAGACTTGTTGTGATGGGATTCTTGCAGGTTAATAATTAGACTTGTTGCGATGGGATTCTCACGGGTTAAAAATGGCTCTTTTTCGCCCACACTGCGCCTTTTTTCGGTCACATAGCTGGGCTATGTTCCCTCAAAAAGCCCCCGCGTGGACTAAAAACAGTGCATTTTCCCGTCGCAATAACCCTTTGTAACAGGGTCTAATTCATAAAACGGTAATCAATACGCGCATCATGAAGAAATTTTTTGGGGAATTCGCATCATTTGCCGTGATTATTTGCATGTCTTCTTTTCCTTTACTGGCTCAGAAAAAAGCTTTTGAGGGGCGGATAGATTCCTTGCTACGGATAATGACGCTGGAGGAGAAGATTGGCCAGATGAACCAATACAATGGTTTTTGGGATATCACGGGGCCGGTTCCGACCGCGGGAGATGCGGCTTTAAAATATGCCAATCTGGAAAGGGGGCTGGTGGGGTCCATGTTGAACATCCGGGGCGCAGAGCAGGTGCGGAAGATGCAGGAACTTGCGCTCAAGGGCTCGAGGCTCAGGATTCCTTTGATTTTTGGTATGGATGTCATTCACGGATATAAAACGATGTTTCCTATACCTTTGGCCGAGGCGGCGAGCTGGGACCTGGACGCCATCGGGCAATCGGCACGGGTGGCGGCAGTAGAAGCTTCTGCTGCCGGTATTAACTGGACGTTTGCGCCGATGGTAGATATTTCCCGGGATCCCCGCTGGGGGCGGGTGATGGAAGGCGCAGGGGAGGACCCCTATCTCGGGTCTAAAATTGCGGCGGCGCGGGTAAAAGGCTTTCAGGGGGAGGACCTTTCTGCCCCAAATACGGTTGCAACCTCTGTCAAGCATTTCGCCGGCTATGGGTTTTCAGAAGCGGGTAAAGATTACAATACCGTGGATGTGGGCACGTCCACCTTATATAATGTGATTTTGCCGCCTTTTCACGCAGCAGTAAAAGCAGGGGCCCGTACCGTGATGAATTCTTTCAACACCCTGAACGGCATCCCTGCCACGGCGAATGCCTTCCTTCAGCGCGAAATTCTGAAGGGGGCATGGGGATTTGACGGGTTTGTAGTTTCGGACTGGAGTTCCGGGCTTGAAATGGTCAACCACGGGTATGCCCGGGACCTTAAGCACGTTGCCGAGCTTGCGGCAAATGCAGGATCGGATATGGACATGGAATCGTACGCATACATTTCACACTTAAAGGAATGTGTCAATGAAGGAAAAGTGGGGATGGACGTAATTGATGATGCCGTGCGGAGGATACTTCGGGTAAAATTCGAGTTGGGGTTGTTTGATGATCCCTATCGGTATTGCAATGTAGAGCGGGAAAAAACATTGCTAAACCATCCCGATCATCAGGCGGCAGCGCTGGATATGGCCAAAAAGTCCATCGTTTTGCTCAAAAACACGGGTAATCTTTTGCCCCTAAATAAAG